>FR891039.1 GCA_000433515.1 Candidatus Colimorpha enterica
GTAAGGATTATCTTGCGTCACGATCTTTCTGCCGTTCCTGATACCGATGATAATACTCAAGCGCTTTCATAATATAATCACCGGTTTTGTCATAAGGAACACTGGCAGGAATGAACTTCCTCGCATCTTCGTATTTGATGTTGATTTTCTCTTTCTGATTCGGCTTTTCCTCGCTCATGATCGACTCGATCACTTCCTGAGAAAGCTTTCCTTCATTGGAGAATTTCTTCATCTTGATTGCCTGGGCAAGAGACGGTGTTGCGTCCGTATAGGAGATTTCTTCGAGCAGCGCACTCTGTTCCTCTTTTTTGAGGTAAGACAGTTCAACTGCCGGCCTGAACGCGATACGGCTCTCATCAACAAGCTGGAGCAATTCGGGAATAAGCTCAGTTAGACGAATATAGCGATAAACCTGTGCTTGTCCATCGCCCGTTGCCTCTTTCAAAAGCGATGCTGACTTTACACCTTTCAACTTGTTATCCATTGGAGAACAAGTTAGGTCTGCTCGCTCACCCTGTCTGTTCATAGCTTCAAGACGCATTTTGTACGAAAATGCTTTTTCACTCGGAAGGATTGTGGAACGCTGCAAGTTCGATTCAACCATTAAGATAATCGCTTCATCACGGGTCATTTCCCGGACTTCGGCTTTAACGGTATCAAGTCCTGCAAGTTCACAAGCCTTCTTTCTGCGATGTCCGGACACGATTTCGTACCGTCCATCTTCCTTCGGGCGAAGTGTGACAGGTGTGATAATCCCGCGCTCTTTAATGCTCTGAACAAGCTGATCCATATCCTCATCAACTTTTACCTTGAAGGGATGGTCGGGGAAATCATCAATTTCCGAAATGGGCACATCATAAATTCTGGGGAGTTTGTTTTCTTTACGCTCCGCATCATTCATAAAGAG
>FR891040.1 GCA_000433515.1 Candidatus Colimorpha enterica
GGTAGTGAATGAAGCAGATCTCGCGGAAGCCCTGACCGACGGCAGACTTTCCGGCGCGGCGCTCGACGTCATGTGCAAAGAACCGCCGGAGCGTGACAATCCCCTCACCGGGCTTGCAAACTGCATCGTAACCCCGCACTGCGCATGGGTAACGCCGGAGGCAAGAAAGCGCCTGCTTCTGATACTCGAACGGAATATTTCGTCATTCGTCAACACCGGAAAAGGGATCAACCGGGTATTCTGACGAACGGAACGGAGGCTTTGTTCCGTCATTTCCGATCTTTTTCGACATAAGCATTATATCACGGTTTTATAATTCTGTCGTCCCCCGGTTTTCCCGCGGTTTTCCCGTGCTCCCGACCGGACGGAGCAAAAAAACCGAACAAAATCCGGTTTGCCTCTTGACAAAATCAAAAGCTGTGCTATAATATATCTGTCTCATATGAGACACTTTGGAGATCATCATGTCAGACGAAAAAAGCATTGCCGCCGTGCTGAAAAGGTCGAAGCTGTTTTCGACCCTCGGCGACGGGGAACTCTCATCCCTCATCCGCGACAGCCGGACGGCTGAAGTCAGCTACACCGCGGGTGAGAGCATCTACTCCGACACAAGCTACAAAAAGGCTCTCGGTGCCGTAATCAACGGATGCCTTTCGGTATACCGCCCCGGAAACGGAAGCCGCGTGCTCCTCAACCGCATCCCCGCGGGAGGAGTGTTCGGCGCGGCTTCGCTGTTCGGCGCGGAGGGAATGTACGTCACGGAGATCACAGCGGAAAAGGATTCCGTCATTTTCTTCGTGCCGTCGGAGGTTCTCGGCCGTCTCATCACTGAAAACGGTGAATTCGCCCTGTCGTACATCGGATTTCTCACCGACAGGATACGCTTTCTCAACAGAAGGATATCCGAGCTTTCAGCCGGCGGCGCCGAAAGGAAGCTTGCGAAATACCTTCTCGAGCGGGACAGTGACAAGCCGGTCAGCATGACGGAGCTTGCGTCGTTCCTCGGGATCGGGCGGGCATCGCTTTACCGCATCATCGACGGGTTCACCGGAAACGGTTTCATCGAAAAGAACGGCAGAACCATCGCGGTGCTTGACAGAGACGCGCTTTGCAGACTGATATGACGCTCTCACGGAAGAAAGGAATGAAAAACATGAAAAAGAAAATAACAGCCCTGCTGCTTGCAGTCCTGACGGTGCTTGCAGTTCTCTCCGGCTGCAATGCCGCGGGAAACGGCACAAAGGGCACAACCGATACCACACCGACCCCCTCCGGCTCGTCCGGCGAGGGTACGACTGCCGCCCCCGGCACCGACGCGCCCGACGACTATGTCCTCAAAGTCGCGACCCTGAAGGGACCGACCGGAATGGGCATGGCAAAGATGATAAACGACGATAAGGACGCAAAGAAATACAATTTCACGATAAGCTCCGACCCCGCCGACGTCACCGCCGCGCTTGTTTCGGAATCGCTTGACATCGCCGCAGTGCCGGTCAACCTTGCCGCCGTCATCAACAAGAAAACCAACGGCGCATATCTTGTCGCCGCGATAAACACTCTCGGCGTGCTTTACATCGTCGAGAACGGCAACACCGTGAATTCCGTTGCCGACCTTGCCGGAAAGACCGTTTACGCGACCGGAAAGGCTTCCACACCCGAATATATCCTCAACTATATCCTCTCAAAGAACGGTCTTGAGAACGTGACGGTCGAGTACAAGAACGAGCACAGCGAGCTTGCCGCGCTGATGGTCAGCGGCGAGGTGGTTCTCGGAATGCTCCCTGAGCCCAATGTAACAACTGTTCTCACCAAGAACAGCAGCCTCAGAATCGCGCTCAACCTCACCGAGGAGTGGAAAAAGGTCAGCGAGGGCGAGTCGGTTCAGGGCTGTGTCGTCGTTTCCAAAAAGGCGATCGAGGAGCACGGCGCGCTTGTCAACGCTTTCCTTGACGAATACAAGACTTCCGTTGATTTTGTCAATTCCAATGTTGCCGATGCCGCCGCCATGATCGCGGAGCTCGGTATCGTTCCCGCCGCCGCGATCGCGGAGAAGGCTGTTCCGAACTGCAACATCGTCTACATCGACGGCGACAGGATGGTTTCTGTCCTCAACGTATTCTACAAGGTACTCTTCGACGCAGACCCGAAATCGGTCGGAGGAACACTTCCCGATGAAAGCATCTTCTACAGGAGATAAGGCAAAAAAGATAATATCCGCTCTCATAAGCGCCGTCTTCTGGACGGCGCTTTGGGGGCTTGTTTCTTTGAGGGTCGGAAAAGAGGTCCTTCTCCCCTCCCCGCTTGTCACACTGCGGCATCTCGTGACGCTTGCAACGACGGAAGCCTTCTGGCGCGCCGCCGGAATGTCGCTCCTGCGCGTTGCCCTCGGATTCGCCGCCGGAGCGGTTACAGGGACGCTGCTTGCCGTCATGACGTCGTTCAGCCGGATGCTTGATTCGCTTTTTTCTCCGGTCGGGACGGTGATACGTGCGACCCCTGTCGCGTCGTTCATCATCCTTGCGCTTGTGTGGCTGAAGGCTTCAAACGTGCCGTCGTTCATTTCCTTTCTGATGGTCACACCGATAGTCTGGGGCGCGCTTAAGGCTGCGATCGAAAATACCGACAAAAGCCTGCTTGAGGCGGCGAAAGCCTACCGTCTCGGCTTCCGGAAAACCGTTAAGATGGTATACCTGCCGTCGGTCGCGCCGCAGTATGCCGCCGCACTTATAACCTCCCTCGGGCTTGCATGGAAGTCCGGAATCGCCGCGGAGGTGCTTTGTCACCCTAAAGTATCGGTCGGAAATATGCTTTACGAATCGAAGATATATCTTGAGACCGCCGACCTTTTCGCGTGGACGGCAACGGTCATAATTTTAAGCGTCATTATGGAAAAATGCTTCCGGGTACTCCTCAAAAGGATGACCGGGGAAAGGAGCGGCGGATGAGCATTACACTGAATGGCATAACCAAGCGCTACGGCGGAAAGACCGTGCTTGACGACCTCACGGCGACGCTTCCCGGCGGGGTCATATGCTTAAGCGGAGCCTCCGGGTGCGGAAAAACAACGCTTGCAATGATAATCGCCGGACTGCTGAAGCCGGATTCGGGAAATATCGGCGGAATTTCCGGAAACGTCACCGTCATGTTTCAGGAACCGAGGCTCTTCCCCGCTTTTTCCGCGCTTGAAAACGTTGCCTGCGCGGCAAAGGGCGGCTCCGGTGAGGCAGAGGCTGAAAAGCTCCTTCTCTCCCTCGGACTGACGGCAGACGACGTAAAAAAGAAGCCCTGCGAGCTTTCCGGAGGGATGAATCAGAGGGTCTCCCTCGCCCGCGCGGTGCTTTTTCATGAAAATTCCGGCGGGAATACCGTTATTCTTGACGAGCCGTTCAAGGGGCTTGACCCGGCGTCAAAAAATATAGCGGCGGAGCTTGTAAGCTCCCGCCTCACTCCGGAAAACCTCCTCGTCATCACCCACGACGGCTCCGACGCCGACCTCCTTCACGGCACCCGCATAAATTTTCCCGACCTTTAGCGCACGCCTCCCCCTCTGTAACCGATTCTTCGCCTATTGTTAATCCCCCTTTTGACAAAAGTTTTTAAGGGTCTTAGGGAACTTTTTTCAAAAAGTTCCCTAAAAAAACACAAGCCGGTCTGCAAAATTGCAGACCGGCAATTTATTTAATTATTCAAGC
>FR891041.1 GCA_000433515.1 Candidatus Colimorpha enterica
AGAAAAAGAGGTTATTGGCGGCGCAGTCGGAAAATCTCTGTCACCAAATCAAAACCCTACAGACTCCATCCTTCCCAACAAAAAACCAAACACACAATCCCCCGAAAAGCATAAACTGTTACCGCAAGGAGAATTTCAGTCTATGCTCTACACACTGTTCGAAATAATCATATCCGCCCTGTCGGTTTACGGCGGATACCGGCTGATACGCGATATTTCCCGCTGGCTTGACATCCGGAAAACAAAAAAACAAAAACAGAAAGCAACGGTCAATGAACAATCCACTTACTCCCCCCGCCGGCAGAGATGACCTTATCGAGGTCGAGGGCGTGGTCGAGAGGGTCGTCTACAAGAACGACAGCAACGGCTACACCGTCTGCGAGCTCGGCGCTTCCGACGACGACCTGATCACGCTCGTCGGAATAATGCCGTTCCTTACCGAGGGCGAGAGCATAAAGGCTCTTGGAAGATGGGAGCTTCACTCCAGCTTCGGACGGCAGTTCAAAATCGAATATTACGAAAAGCAGCTTCCGGCAAGCGAGGGCGCGATGTTCAAATATCTCTCCTCCGGAGCGATAAAGGGCATCGGACCCAAGCTGGCGAGACGGATAATCGAGCGGTTCGGGACCGACGCCTTCGAGGTGATGGAGCACAACCCGGAATGGCTCTCCGACATCGACGGGATCACTCCGAAAAAGGCGGAAAAGATAGCCGAAAGATTCCGCGAGACCTTCGGTGTCCGCTCGGTCATGATGTTCTGCCGCGAATTTTTCGGACCCGCGACCGCGGTCAGGGTGTACAAGCAGTGGGGCAGTGCAGCTGTCGATGTGATAAAGGAAAACCCCTATGCGCTGTGCGAAAAAATTGACGGGATCGGGTTTGAAACAGCGGACAAGGTTGCCGAAAAGCTGGGCTTTGACAAAAGCTCTCCGGACAGGCTGAAGGCAGGTGCTGTCTATTTCATGACCTTCAATGCCGGACAGAATGGGCATACCTTCATCCCCGCGGACAGGCTCTGCCCCGGTGTGATGCAGCTTCTTCACTCTGATGAGACAGCGACCCGCTCTGCGATAAATTCCCTGATAAACGACGGGAAGCTGATTTCGGTAAAATTCGACGGCAGAGAGGTCATTTACTTAAAGGAATATTTCGACGCGGAGCGCTATTCCGCGGCAAAGCTCGATCAGCTTGACCGGCTCTGCGAGAGGATATCGGTGGATGATGCCGACAGGTTCATCTCCCAGCTTGAAGCCGAGATAGGGATTACCTATGCCCAGCTTCAGAGGAAGGCAATCGTTGATTCCATAAACAGCGGCGTCATGCTGCTGACCGGAGGTCCCGGAACCGGAAAAACCACGGTCATAAAGGCGGTCATAACCGTCTTTGCGCGGATGGGGCTGAAGATAGCGCTTGCCGCGCCTACCGGAAGAGCTGCAAAGCGTATGTCCGAGGCGACCTCGATGGAGGCAAAGACTATCCACCGGCTGCTTGAGACGGATTTCACAGGAGGTCACGGTGCGGTTTTCCGGCGCGATGAGAACGATATGCTTGACGAGGACGCAGTGATCGTTGACGAGGCTTCGATGATCGACACGCTTCTTATGGCGGCACTGCTGAAGGCGATAAAACCCGGCGCGCGGCTGATACTCATCGGCGATGCCGATCAGCTTCCGTCGGTCGGCGCGGGGTATGTGCTTCACGACCTTATCGAGAGCGGGCGGTTCAGCTCGGTGTGCCTGAAAGAAATATTCCGTCAGGCGCAGTCGAGCCTTATCGTCAGAAACGCGCACGCGATAAACGACGGGATATATCCCGACCTTACGGTGAAGGACGGCGATTTCTTCTTTCTCCGCCGCGACGACGAGAGGAATATCGCGCCCACAGTTGCCGACCTGATCATAAACCGCCTGCCGAAAAGCTACGGCGAGGAGATCCGCGGCGGGATTCAGGTCATAACTCCCTCCCACAAGGGTGCGGCGGGGACTGCCTGTCTTAATGCCATGCTCCAGAATGCGCTCAATCCCCCTGACCCGAAAAAGAACGAGCGCAAGGTACGCGACGTGGTATTCCGCGCCGGCGACCGGGTGATGCAGACAAAGAATAATTATGACATCACATGGGAGCGCGACGGAAAAGAGGGCACCGGGATTTTCAACGGCGACATCGGAAAGATACTGTCGGTCAACCTGCATGAGGAAAACGTCACGATCGATTTCGACGGCAGGATAACCGAATACGATTTCACCCAGCTTGACGAGATCGAGCACGCATATGCGATAACGGTACATAAAAGTCAGGGCAGCGAATACCCGGTGGTGATAATCCCGGCGTTCAGCTCGTCACCGAGGCTGCTTACGAGAAACCTGCTTTACACCGCCGTGACACGGGCAAAGGACATGGTGATAATAGTCGGCTCGGAGCGGGTGATAAAGGACATGGTGGATAACAACCGGCTGGTGCAGAGGTATACGGGGCTTTCGTTTTTGCTGAGGTCGTATAATTGATTTTTCCCCACCGCGGGGGAAACTGCGCGGTTAACTGTCGGG
>FR891042.1 GCA_000433515.1 Candidatus Colimorpha enterica
AGCATACGGTCATTGAGTTCCGGCGCGAGTATCTGCAAAAAGCTCACTGCGCCGATGGTCTTGCCCATCTTGAAGCACTTGCCTTCGCGGAAATCGAAGGAAGTAGGCGCGATGAAATCTTTGGAGCTGAGTCCGGTACGAGCTACCATGTCGAAGGAAAAGCGGAAAGGCTCGTGACTGTCCATATTGAACACATCATGAAGCACTTTCAGACGCTCGTAACCGGAAAGAGGCTCAGTTCTTACGCCGAGGGTTTTGAAGTTGTTGAGGATGTCGCTCTCAATTCTTTCGAGTTTGGGCTTCGCGGTACGCAGCGAGTCTGCCTCAATACCGAAGGTGATGTACTTGTGCTTGAGCAAGCCATTGTTGCCCTTGGTGAGCTGTTCCTGCAACATACCGGAATACTCACTGCGGATGTCGTTGAACTCATCATCCTGCTCAGGAATATTGATCTGCTTCTTAAACTCATTGATGTTCGTTCTCTGGTTGATGAAGGAGAGCTGAACAAAGATAGAGCTGTCGAAGTGGTTGAGGAAGTCACACCAATTCTCAAAGATTGCTGTCTTGTCCTCATTCTGAGCAAGCTGGTAGTTAATATCGTTGAAACGGATGGTCTTGGTGTAGAGGCGGCTGTTTACCTTGCAGATACCGTCACGGCACATCTCCACATAGGGGATCGTCTGCTGTGCGGACTTGCGGACTTTCTTCGATTTCTTGTCCTTTTTCTTGTGCGCGACGATTTTCTTCTTTTCCTCAGCGGAAAGAGCATCTGCGTTTCCTTGGAAACGCTGTACACACTTGCCGTTTTTGAATGTCTTCTTAGGCTCGGCGTTTGCCTTTGCCATTCTGTTGCTGCTGTTCAATCTGCAATTCCTCCTGTTCTTTGATTTCCTGCTGAATAACAGCGTAGAGATTGTTTGTGCGATAAGGACGCACCTTGTCCCTCAGAAACATGGACTTGATCACATGACCGAGGATTTTTTCTGCCGGTTGCCCGTCCTTCTCGTACAGAGCCATGAAGATGAACGGGAGCATGATAACCACCATCAGCATTGCAGAGGTAGACAAGCCGAGGCTGGATTTCGTGAGAAAGAAGATCGGGACACCGACTGCCGCAGCCAGCGCAAAGCAGATTAGCTGCCGCTTCGTCAGGTTGAACATGACCTTCGTCTTCACGCGGTTAAGGTCTTTCGGGACCGGTACAAATGCCATTGGAAACCTCCTTCCGTAGTGTTTTTTCGTAGCGCAGCTTCATCTGAGCCGGATAGCGGTCTTCCTTCGGTTTGCGCTTGCCCGTCCAGCGCAGCCCACCGGCTTGCCCCTGACAAGTCCATCCCGAAGCTCTCAGGCTTGCGCCATTTTCGGTGTCGAGCGTGTATGTGATGATCCGGTCATAGCCCATTGCTGCCGCTGCTCGTGCTGCCGCAGCATATAGAAAGCTGCAAGCGTTCTTTGTGCCATTGGTACAGAGGCGAGTGACCTCAAGCGTCCTGCCGTCATCCAGATAACGGCTTACCGGGCGTCCGGCAATCACCACACCGGCAAGCTCTCCGTCAGCTTCACAGCCAATGGAAAACTTATGACCAACAACCGGCTTGTGGTGACGATGCCACTGCTTCACATACTCGTTTGCTTCTCTGAGGGAGACGGGCTTTAGCTTGAGCATGGCGTGTTCTCCTGAGAAAGCTCAATGCTGCATTCGACTTCATTGCCCCATACATCCCATCCTTCGGGAGACTGACGGGCAAAAAGCTCGATGCGAGGAAGATCGCCCATAAGCTGAACGATACGATCACGGGCTTCGTCCGGCTTTTTACTGTGCTGCTCAATATGGCTCATAATGACCTGATGCACACCGGAGTTCATCCGTTTCGGGTGTCCCTTCGTGGCAAGGATGCAAAGCTCGGCATTAGCGCGTGTCCAATATCCCATGCCCCAAAAGAGGCTATCGCTTTTCCGGTTTTGCTTTACCCACACGAATGCGACGGTTTTATATGAAAAGCCCCATGCCGTCAGGACTTCAAGAGCCTCCTGCAAGCATGGGAAGGTGATCCACATGAAGAGCGCACAGTCTTTTGCTGCCAGCTCTCCAACGGGAAGTGCTTTGATGTCCTCAATGCCCATCGTCGGATAGTGGCTTTCAGCAGAGCGTCCCTGACCTTTCTTGGAGTAGGTCCGGTACTGCCACGGAGGATCGGCATAGATAATGTCGTACTTCTTCAACCGATGCCTCCTTCCTTAATGGGCACTGAATATGGACTTGGCGAGTGTTCCGGTCTTGAACAGCGAGAAGCACAGAATAACCGTGTATGCTGCTACCGAGAACAACGCGGAGTGAATGTTTGCGGCGATAATCATGTTGTTAATCAGCACAGCGTAGATGCCGACGCATACCATGATGAGGAAGCCCTGAAATGCCAGAGCGAACAAGCCTTTCAGATAGTTCGTGCCGATGCTGCCCCATTCGCGGTTGCTCATCGTAGCAACGGGGATAGGCGCAACGCTCACGGTGCAATAAATCTCAATCATTCGACCATAGAGAATGACCGTAATGAGAATGGTCATGATCTTGAGGCAAAGGCTGATCAGCAGTGTCTCTATCGACAAGCCGAGAAGTTCTCCGATGCCCATTGCTTCCATTCCGACGCGCATCTGATCAAGAGTGGATTGGATGTCAATGCTTGTGCTGCCGTGTATTACTCCGGCTGCTCCTGCAACGACATTCTGACCGATGTCAAATACCGCCATCACAATGTCAAAGGTGTTGGTCACGAGGTAGATCGCCACGGCTGCTTTGAAAAACCACTTGAAGAACATCCATGTGTCCATATCGTGCATATTGTTTTTCTCTGTGATCATGGAGATCAGCTCGTAACACAAGACAAAGGTGATGATGATACCGGCAATGGGGACTATCACATTTTCGGACAGCCCCCGGATCATGTTGTAGATGCCGCTGTTCCAAGCAGAGGGAGTTCTGCCGACTTCCGCAGCTATCGTGCCTACCTTGTCATTGACATCGGTGAACATATTGGTCAGGTTACTTTCAACCCACCCGATAAGCAGTTCTTTTATCGCCTCTTCGATTTTTTCAAAAATACTGCCCAATTTTTCACCACCTTTCGGTTAGCTGGAATAGCTGATATTAGAACAGTGTCGAGAGCAACGGGATCAGCGTAGTACCGATGAGAACAACGCCGCCACCAGCCATGAGCTGCTTGATGCCCTGAGACTTCGCGCCGGGGTTATCGTTTCCGTAGCCTTCCATCAGGTTGACTACGCCCCACACTGCCAAGCCAGCACCGAGGGCGATAACGAGAGTTTGCAGTACGGTGACTGCCTGAGTGATAAATGCCATAGGTTAATTTCCTCCTTGAGATAAAAATGAGGGAGAGCGTATCTTTCAACGCTCTCCCGATGGATCGGGTTTCTGTCGCTTAAAACAGAGTGGAGAGCAGAGGGATGAGGGTAGTGCCGATCAGCACAACGCCGCCACCAGCCATGAGCTGCTTGATGCCCTGAGACTTTGCACCGGGGTTATCGTTGCCGTAGCCTTCCATCAGGTTGACCACGCCCCACACGGCAAGACCAGCACCGAGAGCGATAACGAGAGTCTGCAGAACCGTAACAGCCTGAGTGATAAATGCCATATTGTGTCCTCCTTGTTTTTGAATGTGGATTTTTGAAAATGGGCAAAAAAATAGAAGCCCCGTCGTTGTTCTGCTTCATTGCGCAGTACAAGACGGGGCTTCATTCAGCTTCGACCTCTCCCATGTCATAGAGATCGAACTTGTCAGTGGGCTTTATGACCGCTTTTCTGGAACGGTATTTTTCGATGTCAAAGGCATTCCGCATATCGAAGTCAGACAGCAGTTTGTATTTTGGATGCTTCGTTATATCAAACTTATCACTGAGAAAAGGTCTCACGCCTCTAA
>FR891043.1 GCA_000433515.1 Candidatus Colimorpha enterica
AAGATGGGGAGGTTTATTAGTGCGGATAATAAGTTGTCTGGTGTTGGCAATGATATTCGAGGATATAATCTGTTCGCATATTGTTTTAATAATCCGGTAAACACCACAGATAGCAATGGGGATTGGCCAAGGTGGATTACTGCTGCAGTAGGAGCAGTAATGACTCCATTAATGGGCGTGACATCTATGGTTATAGTTCCAGCCAAATATGGTATCCAAAGTCTTCATTATGATTTAAGAAAGGCCAAAAACACAGACTTGCCACAAACACGGCAAGAGGCAGAAGAACGAGAATGGATAAGTTCGGAGGAGGGCGGACCTAGTGCGAGCTGCCACCAATATACTGCAAAGGACAGACCAAATGTAAAATATGTTTCTCCCGATGGACATCGAGAAGTTATATTTGATTCAAGTGAAAAAATTGTATTAGATCCACGAGATATCGGCACATATAATTTCTGCCCATCTGGAACATTATTCAAAGATATTGGTCACTTTGTTGTGGATATTCTTCCGTGGGTTATTTATGGAAATGACGATGACGACTGGGGTCCTTTGTTTAACTGGGCAAATCGGTGAAGACATATGAGAAACACGAAATTGAGCATATTGCTTCTGGCTCTAACAGCTATTTTAGCTATCACTCCCTTTCTTGTTGAATGTTTTCGTAATGAAAGGGCATCGGGCGAAATGCAGGATGCAATAAAATCACATGATATTGACAAAGTCAGTAGCATAATTAGTGCTCATCCACGATGCGTCAATGTCAAGAAGGATCTATCTCCCTATTGGCTGATTCTCATAAGTCAGGCACCATCACCGACATATCCACTTCAGGCGGCAGCCCGACATCATGATTTTGAAATCATCCAGTTGCTTCTGAATTCCGGTGCAGATGTAAATGCAGCAGGAAGATTTGGCGACTCGTCAAAGACTCCACTCATTATGAACGCAGCATCAAAGTGCGATGACAGAGAACTGGTTTACAGAATAGCGGTTCTGTTGCTGAAATACGGTGCTGATAAGAAACACACCGATTTCAAAGGAAAAACCGCCTACGACTATGCTATCGAATACGGTGATGAGAGGCTTGCGGAGCTTTTGAAACCAATAGAAACGTAATCCGCTCAATTGAGGCGATAGTGAGCACCTGCTGATGTATGTTTACGACGCAAACGGTTCGCCTGTCGGCATGGTATACCGCAATTCCACGATGGCTGCAGACGCGACTGAGG
>FR891044.1 GCA_000433515.1 Candidatus Colimorpha enterica
AGGCAGTGAAACATTTCCCGCAGGCTCCGGCGGACATACCGGAACCGAAAGGGTGCCGGGAGAAAAAGGCGGCAGCAGGGGAACGGTTATAATCGTGCTTGCAGCCGTCTGCGGAGTGCTTCTCGGAAGCTGCATTGCGTTAGCCGCGGCGGCATTCCGGAAGAAAAAATAACCGGATAAAAAGGAGGAAAATCGGATGAAGAAAAGAAATCTGATAATCGGAGGGGTGCTTCTGCTTTTACTGACGGCTGCCGCGGTGTTTTTTGCGGTAAACTCTCTGGCGGCGCCAAATTATCCGCGCGGAGTTGCCGATATTAAGAGCGGAGAGGTCAAAGTCGTTTTCGAAAACCTTCCGACGGAATACATAGAAGTAAAAGAGCTCTATTCGCTGCAGTACTATATGGAAAAGTACCCCAAGGCGAAAGAGATCATGGGCTATTACGAGGGGACGCTTTACTACTGGACAAAAGACGAGAAAAAGGTTCTTTACCTCGGCGGTCTTGAGGGACAAAAATTGACCCTGAGTATCGAGTCGGGCGATGTCAAAATGGGTGCGATATATGCGCCCGGAGTGGACCTGACCATTGATACCGGCTCGAAGAGGACGCTGACGCTTACGCTCGGCTCGAATTATAAGTACATAGGAGCGGCAGGAGCGGCGGTTGACCTTTCAAAACCCAACACGACCTCATCGGAAAGCGGAAACCTGACCGTTACCGGATACGGCATTCTCCGTGTCGATACGACCGGATCCGGCAAGGACGGTGCAACCTACGGACTTTATGCCAAAACGATAACCATCGGCGAATGGAGCAACATCGAAATGCGGATGGGGAACAAGAAGAAAGAGGTCTCCCATGTGATGCTGTCAAGCGACCTGACGTTTGATACGATGGGTTATATAGACATCAAGGTCTTCAATACCAAAACCGTCGCGTATTCATGGAGCGTCAACAGGGAAAGACTCCGCCTTCTGAACGCGAGGTATCTGCAGGTTCAGTTCGAAAGGCATGAGCTGTGGGGCGAATTCGGTACACACCCCACCAAGGAAGCACGGTTACTGTGGACGGAGCTGAACGTATACGGCAATATTCATAAGGCGTGGCTCGTGGATACGTTTTATTCGGCACGAAGCTCCAAAGACAGTCCGTATACGATCAGGATGTCGCGAAGCGGCTCCATGCCGAGCAAAGAAGATATGGACATCAAGATAAACGGTGCCGAGATAAGCAGCGACGGAATGGTTCCGCTCTATGCCGGCAAGCCGTATTCCTTCAGCGTCAGTGTCCCGCTTCCCGACTGGTTCCTCCAGCTTGAAAAAGAGGAACGGGTCAAGCAGAATTTCTTGATATCCGTATACGACGGAACCAAGCTGCTATACGAATCCAGGGGCAACAATACCTTCAAGGTGCCGAAGACGGGGACATACACGCTCTTTGTCGAGTGGTACTACAGGAACCCCGGAACCCTGATCTGTTGGGACGGACTCAGCTGCATAAACCAAACGCTGACAACGGTTGCGCTTGAGGAGGGCGTTCTGCTCAAAGGACCGGTCGAGTATTCCAAGACCGACGCGTTCTACGGCGGCACCATCACGGCTGCACTGCCGAACGTTACCGACCTGAGCGGAGTTGTGTATCAGTGGACGTATAACGATCCCAAAACCGGCGTCGGCAAGGATATCAAGGGCGAAAACGGTCCGTCGATCAAGCTGAACAAGGCTGAATACGTCAATAAGTACGTGTACCTGTCGGTTTACGGCAAGGACGGCACCAAGTACTACGGAGCTATTCACGGAAAGGCGCTCTTTGTCAAAAAGGCCAACAATCCCGGAACACCCGCACCGCTTGATGTTGTTGCGACAAAGTCAAAAGACTATTACGACGGATACAGGATCACAAACTTCGACAGCACGAAGTACGATTACGTTGTAAGCAAAACCAGTTACACTGACCTCAGCAAGATCGACTGGAGTAAGAAGCTGACCTCGGCGACGGGAAAAGGGTACTATACCGGCGACAGGCTGTACTTCTACTACCGTCTTGCCGAAACCGATGTGAAGAAACCGGGCTTCATTATCCATTCCCGTGAGCTTCTGATTGACGAAATAGTGCGGCTGGGAGGTATCACCTTTGACGGGGTTGAAAACGGCACGGTGTTTGTAAAACCCGGTCAGACCATTAATCTCAGGGTGAAGCTGAACCCTGCCACGGCAAACCAATTCACTTATTTTGAAGTCAAGTCGCCGTCGTCGTACGACACTCAGTTTTTCGAGATCGTTTCTCCGAAGAACAAGGTGACGGATCTCAACGGCTTTACCACCATAACCATCAAGGGAAAGAAGGTGGGCTACGGGTCGTTCGCACTGTACTATCCCGGACCTTCAGGTCCTATGCAGAACACCTACGGCGGTGCGCAGGTCGTTGTATATACGCCCACGGACATGGGACCGAACTCTCCCATTCTGAGCTATAAACCGGATTTTGACGATGTTACTCTTGAAGAGGGCGAGGCGTATACTCTTCCGACCGACCTTCCGTCGATCCTTCCGCGCGATGTCCAGGGATATTCGCTGGTATGGGGAGTCGGAAAGAAGGCCAAGGATAACCTCGGCCACACCATGTATATTTACGATTTTGAGAATGAGTACGCCAAGATAGAGGGCGGAAAGGTTATCGCGAAGAAGAAGACCACAGACCCTGTCGCGGTGGTGCTCTGTATTCTCAAGCCCGGCGAGAAACCCTCTGCCGCCTACCGTGCTCAGTTCATGCTGACCGTCAGGGAGACCCCCGTCGTAAAGCCGACCGGCGTTACCGTCAGCACAAAGTCGCTCTCGATGCACGTCGGAGGCGTCTGGAAGCTGAATGCGGCAATAGCGCCCGTTGACGCTGTCGGTACCTTCACCATAAAGTACAGCAGCAGCAATCCCAAGGTCGTGAAGGTCGATGAAAACACAGGCTTCATTACCGCCGTCGGAAAGGGAAGTGCGACGATAACCGCCAAAGCCAACAACGACAGCTCGCTTGTCGGCACCTGTACGGTGACTGTCAACAACCACAGCTTCGGAAAGTGGACGCCTTCAAAGATGGGTTCGCTGAACCATCAGCGCGTCTGCTCCTGCGGTATGCTTGAAACAGAGGAACACACCTACGGCGCATGGACGAACGACGATTCAAAGGGCAAGCACGTTCATAAATGCACGGTCTGCGGGAACAGCGAGTATGCAGAGCATACCGAAAGCCCGTGGATAACCGATACCGAGGCGGGTGTCGGAGTTGAGGGAAAGATGCACACCGAGTGCTATGACTGCGGCAAGGTAATGAAAACCGACGTCGAGCCAGCAATTACCGACTACGAGATAAGCGTTGCCGGAGGCAAGGCTGTCGATTCCGCCGGAAATACGCTTGCAAGAGCCGCTGCCGGCGAGAGCATAACGGTGACAGCCGATCCCGCTCCCGAAGGCAAGGTCTTCGCCGGATGGGCTGCGGAGGGGATCACTCTTGAGGATGCGTCGGCGGCAACCGTCACCTTCACAATGCCGGAGGGCACGGTGAAGCTTTCGGCGGAGTACAGGGATGCCGAAGGACCTCACAACCACGAAGCCGATACCGGCAAATGGTATTTCGATGAGAATTACCACTGGAACGCCTGCCGCGACA
>FR891045.1 GCA_000433515.1 Candidatus Colimorpha enterica
TACAGCCTGTGTATCCAGCTTGAAAGAATGGGGAAGGAGCTTCCCGCCGGGATCGTGGCCATATCCCCGTGGACAGACCTTACCGAATCGGGCGAATCGTATGAAAGGAACCGCGATATCGATCCGTCGATGACAAAGGAGCGGCTTGAATATTTTGCGCAGTGCTATGTCCCGGAGGGGACCGATCCGCGCGACCCGCTTATCTCTCCGGTGTTCGGAGATCTGCACGGAATGCCGCCGTCGCTTATTTTTTCCGGCGGGGACGAGGTCATGCTCGACGACGCATCCGCGCTTGACTCAAATCTGCAGCTTGCGGGCTGTGAAAGCCGGCATATAATAAGACCGGGAATGTGGCACGCCTATGTTGTCTACGGGCTTGACGAAACGCACGATGACATGGACGATATCTGCCGGTTCGTCAAAGAAAAACTCGGAATTTCCTGACAACGAAAGGAGTGAGTCGGTATGAAAAAAAATCTGCGCTGGCTCAAGCTCGACAACGCGGCTAAAATATATCCCGCGGCAAGAAGAAAATACTGGACCAATGTTTTCAGGATATCCGTGACCTTCCGCGACGACATCGATCCCGCGGTGCTTCAGAGCGCGCTTGACGTCACGGTGAAGCGCTTTCCCTCGGTCGCGGTCAGACTGCGCACCGGGGTGTTCTGGTATTATCTTGAGGAGATCCCGGAGGCTCCGCGGGTCATGAGCGAGGAGAGCTGCTCCCTCAACCGCATGACCTTCAGAAGCATAAGAAAATGCGCCATCCGGGTGCTTTACCATAAAAAACGGATGTCGGTCGAAATGTTCCACTCGGTCACCGACGGAAACGGCGGGCTTGTCTTTGCAAAGACCCTTGCCGCCGAGTATGCCCGCGAGAAATACGGCATCGATACCCCGAGCGGCGACGGCATCCTTGACCTGACCGAGGACGCGGCGGAATCGGAGCTTGAGGACAGCTTCGGAAGGTACGATGCACCGGTCAGCGCAAGCCGCAGGGAGGACAACTCCTACATGATGACCGGAACCCACGAGCCGGACGGCTTTCTGCACGTGACGACCGGGATAATCGACACTGCCTCTGCTCTTGAGCTTTCAAAAAAGTACGGCACGACGCTGACGGTGTTCCTTGCGGCGGTCATGATGAAGTGCATATATGATATTCAGAACGAGCGGGTAAGAAACCCGAAAAAGCGCGAGGCGGTGCGGATACTGATTCCGGTCAACCTGCGGAAGCTGTTTGAAAGCGACACCATGCGGAATTTCGCGTCGTATATCACGCCGGGGATCGACCCGAAGCTCGGCGAATACACCTTTGAGGAAATGGTGAGCGTCATTCACCACAGCATGGCGCTTGAACTCAACCCGAAGCGTATGTCGGCGAAATTCACCGCCAACGTCCGCTCGGAGCGGCAGGCGATCCTGCGCATAATGCCGCTGTTCATCAAGAATTTTGCGATGAAGATGGTATACAACCGCGTCGGGGAGCGGAAATCAAGCATATGTATGTCCAATCTCGGGCTTGTGACCCTGCCGGAGCCGCTGTCGGACTATGTGACAAGGATAGACTTCGTTCTCGGCGTTCAGGCAGATACTCCGTGCAACTGCGGAATATGCTCCTACGGCGGAAAGCTGTATATAAACTTTATCCGGAGCATCAGGGAACCGGAGCTTGAGAGACGTTTCTTCACCTTCCTGCGAAGAGCGGGGCTTCACGTGCTTGTCGAGAGCAACCAAAGAGACGTCCGGTCGGGCTGACCGGAACAAAAATCCTTTCTGAAAGATGTGATCTGCAAATGTATTGTGTTAAATGCGGTGTCGAGCTTGCCGACAGCGAAAAAAAATGCCCTCTCTGCGGCACGGAGGTGATCTGTCCGGGAGAGGAAAATCGCGAGATCTCTCCCCCGCCGTACCCGCCGTATCCGGGTGCAGTCCGCGAGGGCGTGTCGAGAAACGGCGTGCTGTTCGTTCTGACGGTGCTGTTCCTGCTTCCCTTCTGCCTCTGTCTTATCTGCGACATCAAGATAAACGGCGGCGTTGTGTGGTCGGGATATGCCTCCGGAGGAATACTGCTCATATATGTTATGTCGGTGCTTCCGGTGTGGTTCCGCCGACCGAATCCGGTCATATTCGTGCCGATTGATTTCGCCGCCATCGGGCTGTATCTTCTGTATATCAGCTGCGCGACCGGCGGGCACTGGTTCCTGTCGTTCGCCTTTCCGACGGTCGGATGCATCGGACTTATCGTGACGGCGGTCGTTGCGCTGACAAGGTACACCTCAGGCGGCGACCTGTTCATCTACGGCGGCGCAATGATCCTCCTCGGCGGGCTTTCCGTGCTTGTCGAATTCTTCATGAAGATAACCTTCGGGACACGTATGTTCGTGTGGTCGCTCTACCCTCTGTCTGCGTTCTTTATAATCGGCATGATGCTTATTGTCATCGGAATCTGCCGCCCGCTGAGGGAGTCGCTGAAAAAGAAGCTGTTTTTCTGAATACGGTGAAATGTCCCTGCATGGCAGATACGGACGTCTGAAAGGGTGTTAAAAAACTCATTCCGAGTTTTTTAACACCCTTTCTGTCATTATGCCGGCGGCGTCCCTGTGCTTTCCTTCAGTTTTTCAGGCTGTGAATCGGCGCGGGGATCCTGCCGCCTCTTGCTATGAATTTTTCGGGGGAATAGCCGTTGACCGCGATGATGGGAGCATAGCCGAGCAGGCCGCCGAAGCTGACGGTCTCGCCGATGCCCTTGCCGTAAACGGGGATGACGCGGACAGCCGTGGTTTTGGTATTGGCAACGCCTATCGAGATCTCGTCGGCAATGATTCCGCAGATCGTTGCCTCGGAGGTGTCGCCGGGGATGGCGATCATATCAAGCCCGACCGAGCAGACAGCCGTCATTGCCTCCAGCTTTTCGATCGTCAGCGCGCCCCTTGCCACAGCGTCTATCATTCCGGCATCCTCCGACACCGGGATAAACGCGCCGGAAAGCCCGCCGACAAACGACGAAGCCATGACGCCGCCCTTCTTGACCGCATCGTTGAGAAGCGCAAGCGCCGCCGTTGTTCCGGGCGCTCCGACCGACTCAAGCCCCATTCCCTCAAGGATGTGAGCCACCGAGTCGCCTATTGCCGGCGTCGGCGCAAGCGAAAGGTCAACTATGCCGAACGGTATGCCGAGACGCTGTGAAGCCTCGCAGGCAACGAGCTGACCCATTCTTGTGATCTTGAACGCGGTCTTTTTTATTATGTCGGCAAGCTCCGGGAAGGAGCAGTCGCCGGCTCTCTTTATCGCGCTTGAAACAACGCCGGGGCCGGAAACGCCGACGTTTATTACCTTCTCCGGCTCACCGGAGCCGTGGAACGCGCCTGCCATGAAGGGGTTGTCCTCCGGCGCGTTTGCAAACACGACGAATTTTGCGCAGCCTATCGATTCCCTGTCCCTTGTGAGGTATGCGGATTCCTTGATTATTTTTCCGACGGCGGCGACAGCATCCATGTTTATTCCCGCCTTTGTCGAGGCGACGTTTACCGACGAGCAGACAAGCTCCGTTTCGGCAAGCGCCTGCGGAATGACGCTCATAAGGCGCTCCGCTCCCTTTGTCATGCCCTTCTGGACGACCGCTCCGAAGCCGCCGACAAAGTTCACGCCGAGGTCGTGCGCCGCTCTGTCAAGGGTTTTTGCGACCTTAAGATACCCCTCAGCCGGGATATCCCCGCCGACGGAGGCTATCGGAGTGACGGAAATGCGCTTGTTGATTATCGGGATCCCATAGGTCTTTTCTATATCACAGGCGGTCGGGACGAGCTTTTCCGCGCTCTTCATGAGTTTATCGTATATCTTCCCGCAGAGCCGGTCGGCATCGTCGCTGACGCAGTCGTGGAGGGATATTCCCATCGTCACGGTCCTTATGTCGAGGTTCTCCTCGCGGATCATGTTTATTGTTTCAAGAATGTTGTTTATCTCAAGCATTATCCGCCCTCATATTCTGTGCATCGAGTTGAATATATCCTCGTGCATGGTGTGTATCTCAAGTCCCGCGCTATTTCCGACCTCGGTCATCCTGTCGACAAAGTCCCCGAACGGGATTGTTATCTTTGTGATATCAACTATCATTATCATCGCAAAGTATTCGCTCAGAACCGTCTGCGAAATGTCGATGATGTTCACTCCGCACTCCGCACACGCGCAGCTCACCTTCGCGATTATGCCCATGCTGTCGCGTCCTGTTACCGATATTACAGCTTTCATATTAAACCTCCGGAATTGAATTTATTTTATTTTATTTGGGGCTTTTATTTGGGGCT
>FR891046.1 GCA_000433515.1 Candidatus Colimorpha enterica
CGCTGCGACAAGTGCGGCTGGGAGCCGGCTGACCCGAAGAATCCTCCGAAATTCTGCCCGGAGTGCGGGGACATATTTGACGACAAGGACAAAAAATGAGTCATGCGGCGAGGGCTCTGACCGTTATCGCGCTCATGATCCCGGTTTCGGCTGTGACGGGCACCTTCTTTTCGGTGCTGCGCCGGAGGACGGGACGGGGAGGTAAGGGAAAACACACCCCGGCGGTCAGTGCCGCGCCGCAGATAATTCCCGACGGCGCGCGGCTTATCAGTCTCAACTGGTGCCGGAGCTCGTCGAACGAATACGAATGCTTTGCTTTTGATCTGAACAGAGACGGAAGCTCCTTCAGGCTCTCCGGACGGTTTGCCGATCCGGAGGGCGGCGGGAGGACGGAGGCTGTGCCGCTTGACGACGGCCGGCTGAAAAGCATTGAGTGCTGTCTGAAAAGCGGCGGCTTCCGGGTCTGCGGAGAACGTGAACCGGAGGACGGAGTTTATGACGGAGTCTCCGGAATGCTGTGCGCGGGCTGGAGACTTCCGGACGGGAGCACCGTTCCGGTCAGGTACAGCGGCAGAGGGGAAGAAGAGCTTTTCGGGCTGCTGAAGCTGTTTCTGGGGCAGTAGAGCGGGCGTTCCGGCAGAAAAACCGGAATGTTCCGAATATAATTACATATCGGCTTTGCCTGCGGATCCGGGTTACGGAGCGGCGGAGCAAAACGGATTGTGCAGGAGAAAAAATAAACGGAGGACCATTATCATGGGACTGTTTGACAAAAAATATTGCGACATATGCGGTCAGAAAATCGGACTTTTCGGAAACCGCAAGCTGGAGAACGGAAATCTCTGCAAGGACTGTGCTAAAAAGCTCTCGCCGTTTTTCAGCGAACGCCGGAACTCGACGGTCGAGGACATCAGGCGACAGCTTGCCTACCGCGAGGAAAACGAAAAGCAGCTTGCCGCTTTTTTTCCGTCGCTCACCTTTGACGGGAGCAAGAAGGTATATATCGATCCCATGAGGGAACGGTTCATCGTTACCGGGATTTCCGACTGGCGCAGTGCCAACCCCGACCTCATTGCTTTTTCGCAGGTTTGCGGGGTGGAAACGGATATCAGAGAAAACAAGGAAGAGATATATTACGAGGATCCCGACGGAAACAGGAAGAGCTATGCTCCGCCCCGTTACGCCTGTGACTATGAGTTCAATGTGACGATACGGGTGGATTCACCGTGGTTTGACGAGATAGAGCTTGAGCTGAGCGACGGCAACCGTCCCGACAGCCGCTATACCGATCTGTACCGCGAATATGAGCGGAAGATGCATGAGCTTGCGGATATTCTGATGCGCCGGGACGACCGGTACAGAGTCTGGGACGGCGACGGCATGATGAAACGGACAGACAGCAGTCCCGAGAAGCCCGCGCCCGCGCCCGCTCCCGCCGCGAATGCCGGAGAGGAATGGATA
>FR891047.1 GCA_000433515.1 Candidatus Colimorpha enterica
TGTTGCGCTGTCATAGCTGTAACTGACGTTTCCTCCCGTTACCGCTGTATACCCGTTTTGCGTGCTGTTTATTTCTGCTCGGAGTACTTCGGTAAGATTGCCCATGCCGTCATACTGATAGCATACTCCGTTGCCATCCGGAGCGATCTCGGCAAGGAGGCGTCCGTTATTCTGATTATAGAAATATCTTGTGATATTTCCTAAAGCATCAATCTTATTTGCCACCGTGCCGAAAATATGCGATCCGCTTTGAGTATTATATTCGGTAACGGAATAGCTTTGGTGAGACTCGTCGGACATATCGTATGTCCATGCGGCATACAATTGCCCATACGAATTATAATTATATGAATTATAATATTTTCCGCTGATGTCATTTACGGTGATAGCCGCAGAGGGAGGAAACACACCTTGATAACGGCCATGGTATTCCCTTTTCACTCTGTTTTGGCTGTCATATGTATAGAGTACCACGCTTTTATCGGTAGAGACCGCGCTGATCAGGTTATTGTTATCGTCATAGCAATACCAGGTCTTCGCTTTGCTGTTTGAATAGGTGCTTAGATAACCGCTTGGATAGTAGTCGTAGAATTCCGAATTATAACTGTCTTTCGTTAATGAAATACTGTCGAAATAGCCGTCTCCCGCATGATCGTTGTACATTATCATAACGGTTATGGTATCGATCATACCTTTATCGGGATTGGAAGCAAAGCCTCCGCTTACAAATTGCCAGTCGGATATTCCTTTATCAAAGCTGAAGTCATAAGTTTCGGTTTCGGGATTATCGCTTCCGTTGTAATATTTTACCTTAACCCTTAATCCGAAAAGGCTTGTCGGGGAATAGGATTGATGCGTACCTTTCCCCCATCCCGATATGGTAAATAAGTCGGGAGTCGCAGTAGATGAGGGAAGATATTCTTGCTTCATTTTATCGGTAGCACGATACATAACCTGCTGTACGAACTCGTATTCATCAAGATTTATGTCTATATGCAGAACATCTCCGAATGCAGGTATACCGGAATCCACTATTGTAACCGATTTATCGGGATAATCAAGAATCGACCAAAAGTCATCAGGCGTATATGACCCGCTGTTTGACTCAAAATGCCCCATAGATGACATATCGAATTCGGAGACTCCCGTTGTCCTCGAGAGCATTATGTTGTCTATCCATACTTCCTCAGTTGAAGACACATTACCCGATATAACAAAGGATATTTTAAATTGCTCCTTTCCTCCTTCGACGGCGGGATCTGCCGAGAAGTTCAAGCAGGCAAAGGTATAACTGCCGGTTGCATAGTATTCATTGACCGGGATTTCCTGTATCACTGTATGAGAAGAATCGGAGGTGGATTCGGCTTTCAGGTAAAGCGATACACCGTCGGCAATTTCGTGAGTATTCAGATACACCGAAAGGGAATAATCGCCCTTGTCAAGATTAACATATTGGTACAGCGACGAGGCAGAAACAGAGTTGCTCAAAGTAAGCTCTGCCGCAGAACCGCCTTCATAAGCCATGACCGTGTTGCAGCCGACTGTACCTGTTTTCGACCAGTATTGTACAGTCGATCCGCTTGCATATTCAAATCCGCCGTTCAACAAATAATTCGACGACTGCTGTGTTGTCTGTATCGATGATTTTATGCTGTTTCTTGCATTTTGGTTATCATTACCCACATACTGAGCAAAAGATGCTCCGAGAATTTGGTTGTTATTCAAATCGGTAGTATAGCTGCTGACCGTTCTTCCGGAGTTATCAAAGCAACAGGTCGTGATAAGATCATCTGTATTTCCGTATATATCGTCTCCGCCGCTGCTTTGTATCGTAGTACTTGATGTACCGTATGTAAACTTCACCTTTTGTCCATTTTCATTTTCGACGGTAGATATTTCTCTGTATGCAGAGATTTTCTTTGAAGAATATGTGCTGTAGCTGAGCTTATACTGAGAAAGAGTATTTGTGACCTTTGATATAAGGCCGAGGTAATTGTACGAATATTCTGCGACAGCATCGACTGTTACTGTTGAGGTACTGACGGTATCATTGGTATTGTAAAAAGCAAGCCACTGAGCCTCCGTTGTGCCTCCGTGAGCACGTATCGTTTTTTTCAGAAAAGCACCGTACGAAGTACCTATTGAGCCATTGTAGGTGTTGGAATATCGGAATACCACGCCTTCTCCGGATGCAGGATTCCATACGGCATAAGGGGAATTGGCATCGTTATATGAAATCCTCAATTGTTCAATGGCAGATAACCCATTGGGCTTGAGCGATATAGCAGTCGGTCGGTAGCTTGAATCTACCGTAAATATAGTCTGATTCCCGTTTTTATCGGCGATACTTGACAGATACCATGCTGATGTTACTCCGGAAGGCGCAGTTCTCTTGGTAAAGGTCCGGACGGTTTTATTGCTGTCGGTAACCGTACAGGAAGAGGTGCTTTCCTTCAAAGTCAGAAGCAACCCCTCTTCATCGGCATATGTGTTGCTTTCTCCTGTAGGAATAAAATAATGTTCCGTTCCGTCACCGTCGGCCCAAATGAAATAATAGACCGTGCTGCCGGACACATCGGTAAAGGCTTTTTTTATGAGTGTCTCATTCAGATTCAGCTTAGTACTTCTCGGAGAAGTGGACGCTGTATTAGCCGACTGTACATTCGGATATTTGTATTCGGCAAAATCAAGACAAAAATTATACACCAAGGACGGCATGATCGGCATCAGCGCATCCGTCGTTGTCAGCGTGGGAATAACAAAAACGAGATTTCCTGTCGCATTATTGATATAACCGGTACCGGCAAATCCAACATCCTGAGATGTAAATGACCAATAGTCCTCAAGCCCTTTCATATCCACATAGGTAATTGTAAGCTGAGGTCTTACAGAAACCGTGGTAAAATCATTTGATCTGAACTGTGCTGTCCCTGTAAATGTGGTATTGCTTGCCGGAGCAAACATCATACCGTAATTCTCGCCATTGTACCACTTCTTTACGATTTGTGTAACATTCCAATGGTATCCGTTCGGATTATTTAATCCGTAATTGGTTTCATAACGGATTTCCTGAAAATCATCAAAGCTATCTGCAGGTTTCCCTGACGGATCAGCGGAAGCGATTACTTTATTCCACGTAAGCGTTGAATCCCAATCCGTAAGAACATCATAAACCGCTACATATCCGCTCATTGCCGAGGATGTGAAGCAGGTCATCGTAAAATCCGCGTCAGTTATGTACGCCGATCCCGGCAATGTGGGGAGCGAGGAGAGCTTCCAGTACGCTCTCCATGTACTGCTGACATATATCGATGTATCGCCGGGAGATGAACGGTCAGGGCTTGATGTTGAAAGATCAAGATCAATAACGGCAGAGGAGTTTGAATAAATCGGCGGATCGATCGTAATCGGGAAAGCCCGTTCCGGCGAGTTCATCCACTCACTGTCAGCAGTTACGGTAACCTTGTACTCCTTGCTTCCAGATTTGGTAAGAGCACAGTATACCTGATCGGAGATTTTGCCGTTTGCATCATACATATACGGCGCGGCAATATTATACACCACATCGCCATCCTCGCGCATGACCAGAATATTACCGTTTTCAGTCATTTCCGCGATAAGGTTATTAAGCTTCATGGTAAAGGAAAATTCATACGACAAGCGTGGGGAATGAACAATGATGTTTTCCTTAATGCTGTTGGAAACGGCGATGTACTCAAGGTCAACATTTTCCTGAATTCCTTTGTATATGATAGAAGAGTTCAATTTGTTCAGATGGGCAAGCTTTGTTATATCATCGGCACCCTCATCTGCCTCGTAATTAGTAATTTCACCGTTGACCTTCTTATTGGCACCGTCAAGAGAGAATGTGATTTTACCATTTCCATCATGGAGAGTAAAGATAACCTCATTTCCCGTAATTTTCTTTGCAAACTTAATTCTTGCGTCAGGAGTAGTATACTCATTTGCCGAGGAAGAAAGGGTATTATCAATCTCAATCCATTCTCCATTCTCATTATGACGGTGAACGGGCATATCATACCGGACAGCCACAATGGTCCCATCCGGATTGTGAAAGTGTTTAGAATACTCTTCACGCCGATCTTCCAGTTCATAGACATAGGAAGTAAAATTACCGTCAGATGAATCGCTGCCACCGCCAAAATCCACCATAGAAGCAAACGTCCCCATCGGGAGAGAAGCGATAATAATGATAACACTCATGGCAACAGCAAGAGCAGCCAATCTCATAGAACTCAGTTTCTTAAATAAATGATGTAAAGATGACATGTTATTTCCCCTTCGTTGATACCGGCAAATTAATAAGCTATTTGTTTGAAATACAATTTCGACAAGCGGATATACAAGTAACAAACCTAACGTGATGAAGTGAAAAAGCAAACGCACACCAAACCGCGTCGCGACGTGGCTGATGTGCGTTTTATAAAACGAATTTCGGAAAGAACTCAAAATAAGGCAGATGTGTGGTGATCCGAATGACGTGACTGTGATTTGCCATGCTGAAAAGTCCTTCCTTTCACTACTCATGGTTATAGTATACAGGAAAGATTTGTTTTTGTCAATATGTTGAATGAAAAAATAAATCAGGGGCTTTTGTATAGCAAATTGCAATACGAAAGCCCAAAACGGATGTCCATCCGGTCAATCACCTCATCGTAAATCAGTACACTTTGCTTTTTCATCCTTATTCTCCTCGTGAAACAGGAAAAGCCGAATGAGTTTCAGTGCCCATTCGGCTTTCCTGTGTGACCGGTTATTGAATATGTTTTGCCCGGCTGCCTATAAATCGGTTCCTCCTTTCGGGCATTTTAGGTCGAATTATGCCCGGGACTCGAACCGAATTCGTTGTCACATAACAAGAAAATCCGCGACAGAGACGGGGGTTACCTCGCCTTCGGTTATCGCGCGGAAGATCGCCGCGGCTGTATCATGGTCGGACGAAACGTCATAGAGGAAAACCTCATCAGACAGCCCGTCGGACGACTGGGAAATGCACAGGATAGAGTATACAGACGTCATTGTACCAAAAAGCTCTCGTTCTGATCGTAAAAGACGATATTCTATCTCAGGAAGATCTCCTCTTGATATGACCTTGGCTTCACATATAAATTCCATTTTCGTTCTCCTTGTATTCAGGCTGATTTTCCGGAATCCGGAAGTGCCCTTTGATTTATGAACATTATATCACAAAGAAAGCGCTTTGTAAACAGCACTTTTCCGTTAAGCATTCGTAATGAATATTCTTGAAAAAAGTCAAATATGAACGAATTCGAACAGAGATAAAAAATCAAGCCCAAAAAGTGCTTAAAAGCAATTAATTTCATGAAACATTAGCTGCATATTATACTTATTACCTGATAGAAAGTCAAATATCGTATATAATTTTGAATAGTGCAGGTATATTCACAGCTGCGCCGATAATATTCGATTTTAGGCTTGATTCATGAATATTTTCAAATGCGGTACTCGCATAGTGCACAAAATTGCCGGCGAATTTTCGTGAAAAGCGACGATTCTCAAGACCGGTGAATAGGAATAATAATTCATACATAGGTTAAAATCCGCATATTTACAACCCATATACTTCCATTGCGCTCATTTGCTATGATATACAAATTTTGATACCGACAAACGCGAGGGGACAACGTTACGAATATTTGTTCACGTAATGTTAACATAATTGCCTGCAAACCGACACTGCCGGTGAAGCAGAGTGAGACTGAGTTTTTGGCAGGCTGAGTTTTTTACACACCCGAATCATGGCATTGACCGGGAAGTTGAAATGGATCTCCATCAATGTCTGCAACTTAGCGTTGCTGTCTCCAAACCGGGCATTGAGCTTTGCCGGCTCTTCATGATTGCCGGGTAGGAGCTGAACAGCGTATACTGGCATGGTTTTTGCATAATGAAATGCTCCTTTCTTTGATTTTGACGGCAATGCCGCCTTGATAATCGAGTAGGAGGCTACCCATTATTTGAGTAGCCGACCTCTCACACCACCGTGCATACCGTTCGGTACACGCCGGTTCAATCATATTGAGTGCATGGACTTGTACGCTTCGGATATGTCATAATATCCCCCACGTGCAAGTCTTTCGTTTGTTATGGTATGATGTAATATACCACTTTTACCCGCTTGTTGGCTTTGTTCAGATTGTCTCTGCTCAACACCTTTTCAAGCAGGTCTGCACCGTCCTTTCGGTTAACCTCTCGACTTTCGGTACTGTACGCTTCTGCATACTCTTCGTGTTCCACACTATCCTTTTGCAGAAAGCCGCCGTTTTCGGCGTATTCTGTCTTCATCATACCGACCTCCTTCGGTTCCTTACTCAGAGCTTATGATTGTTCGGTCCTTCCCGAAAAAAATTTTTCCAGTACTATGACCTCTGCTGACTTCTTGCAGTTCGTTGTAACTATACTTCGTTTCGAATATGTCTACTCCCACGCACCTGCGAGACCTCCTCGGGTAAGCGTAATCACCTTCACCTCATATATCTGCTGCATTTACACCTTGAACTTCGGGCAGTATCGGACTTCGTTTTGAATAGGAAACTCGTCCGTTTCAAGTATGCCTTATATACAGTTTCTGTTCAGTCAGAAGCATTGCAAGCAATGCGAGGTTTTGCCCACAGAGACACTTTTAAGTCTCCGCATCCGACTTCTTTCAGAATCCGTCTCACGGCGGACGCCCTTGTCTTCGGCTAACAGTTTCTACTGCCAAGTCTGTAGCGGACTTTCACCGCCAAGTTATTACGCGTGCCGAGCACAATATAAAAAGCACCCAAAGAATGAATTTACACATTCTCTGAGTGCTTTGTTGCCAAACGGCCAGTATGAAATTGTAAACACAGAGGGAGGTCCGTCTGTGTCCATCAAGTTCTGTGCTTCCCGTCAGAAAGCATAAAAACAGTGCCTGAAAAATACTCTCTCAGACACTGTGTAACATGAAAACTATAACTGCAAAAATGCAATCAATCAAACTTACAATGAAATTATAGCAGAAATCGAGATGGATTTCAAGAGGTTTTGCGGATTTTTATCAGGCATAGCTTATTACCGCGAATAAAGAATAAAATTTTTGAGAAATCCGGCTGAAAACAAGCACTTTGGAATCTGTAATAATTGAACCGTCTCTGTATCAAAATCAGGTGTACCACTGTATGCGGGAATTTTCATTCCAGCGTATAGGCAACCTGCACAAAGCCACGACATTCATTTTGTGCATCACGCTGAAATTTCATAGCTGAACAGGACTTCCTCTTGACAAGCATTTTCACACATGGTAAACTGTATTTGGAAACTTAATATTAATGCCATATGGCGGAAAGATGAGTAAAGTTATGACCTGTATCAGAGAACAACGCAAGCCCACTTCTTCCGTAAGAAAACTCCGGCGTGGATTTTTGTCCGTGCTTCTTGCCGCGGCGGTAACTGCGGTGTCGCTGCCTCTCGGTGTTTTTGCCATAAGCGGCAATGATGAAGTTTCTGCCGCCGGCTCATATGACAGTTATACCTATGAGCTGACGGAAAGGCGGGAGGAAAACGTAAAGCACTTCCGCAATCCCGACGGAACCGTCACGGCTGTTATGTTCGATATCCCGGTTCACAGGGCAAATTCCGACGGTGAATGGGAGGATATTGACAACCGCATTTCCGCATCGGCAAACGAACTTGCCACCTCCGATTCGAGAATTAAGTTCGCAAAGAAAACCACAGGAAACAGCGTAATTTTCACGCTCCGCGACGGAAACGGCAAGATAACGTTTGCCCTCGACGGCGCTGCAAAGAAGATAAGTGCCGAGGTAAGGAACGGCACGGCGGATGAAAACGCCGACGAGATCACAAAGCTGTCTCATATCGAAAGACTGAATTCGTCGGTCATTTACCGCGGAATTCTGCCGGAAACCGATCTTGAGTATGTCGTTGTCTCGAACAGCATCAAGGAAAATATTATCCTGAGATCCGCACTTGCCCCGGATTCTTTCGTTTTCACAGTAAAGCTGAACAATCTTACGGCAGAGACCACCCCTGACGGAGGGATCGCCGTCATGCGGGAAAACAGGGAGACCGTTTACCGCATCGCTCCGCCATTCATGTATGACGCGGCAGGCAATATGTCGGATTCCGTTGCATATACTCTTGAACAATCCGGAAACAACACATATAAAATAACCGTTTCCGCCGACAGAACGTGGATAAATGACGAAAGCCGCGTTTTCCCGGTGACCGTCGATCCTTCGCTTTCCACCGGTGATGACAATGTCACCGACCTTTCGGTTTCGTCATCCTCACCGACGTCAAATACCAACGTAAGCACATCTCTTTACGTTGACGCAAACGAGTCTGCATACTGGAAGTGCACAACACTTCCCAAGCTCCCCAATTATTCATATATAACCTCGGCAAAGCTTTCGGTGTACTGTTGGTACGGAACGAATTATGTCGGGGCTCATCGTGTTTCGTCCGGCTGGGACAGCACGCTTGTGTATAACGATACCGTCGGAAGCTCCCCGAAAGGAGATATTTACTCAACTCCGATAGATTACAGCCACGTATCTGCCGGAAAAAACGGCGTCTGGGATATAACCGACCTTGTCCGCTCATGGGCAGACGGAAGCGTTCCGAATTACGGCATCTGCCTGAAGCCTGTTGCCGGCACCACCGTAACCGGCACCTGCTTCTTTTCATCAAGCGAAAACGGAGATTCCTCACACCGTCCGAGACTTGAGATCACATATACCGACACCTTCGGAATCGAGGATTACTGGAGCTATCTCCCCCACAGCGTCGGAACCGCGGGACGCGGATATATAAATCTTGCAAGCGGAAACCTTGTGTTCAGCGCCGGCACGCTTTCAACGACCGACAGCCTTATGCCGTATACAGCCGGCATGATCTACAATTCACAGCTTCAGGGCTGGCTCCATACCCGTCTGAACCGGGAAAATCCGTACAGCTTTGCAACCACCGCCGGCGGCTGGATGACAACGCTCAATCAGAGCATCGTTCCGAGGACAAGAACGAACAGCAGCGGCGCATCCGAAACATACTATCTCTATACCGACTCCGACGGAACGCAGCACGCCTTCTACGCAAGCACTGCGTCCGGGGAGAGCGGGATATATTACGACGAGGACGGACTGAAACTGAAGCTGACCGTCGGAACGTCGGAATTTGTCATAGAAAATTCAGATAAGACCCGGTATACCTTCACAAAGAAGGATGAAAAGGACACCACGACATATCCCGGCGGATTCCTTACCGGTATAACCGATAAGAGCGGAAACAGACTCGTTTTCACCTGCAATGCATACGGCAGACCGCAGGCAGTTAAAATGAAGCCCGCCGGCGGGACCGAAATCACCTGCTTCAATATTTATTACAACACCAAGGGAGTTATAAAGTATTTCCTTGATACAGTCACAAACGAGGCGGTGCTTCTTCACTATTCGGACACCCCGACCGGCGCGACGGGAAATTATTACAGGCTCCTGCGCAGGATAGAGTATGCCCACGGAACGGCACAGACCACGGTCGCAAACTGGAATACCTTCTACTCCTCCGGCACCTGTTCGGGGATCACCTCCGATGCGGTCTGTTATTATGAATACAATACCGACAAGCGTCTTACCGAGGTCCGCGACGGGCTCGGAAAGACATCGGTGAAATATACATATGATGCTTCCGGAAGGGTCAGCTCGGTTCAGGAATTCGCCGGAGCCGGATATTCTTCTGCCGGTCAGAAGATAACCATTTCATACGGCAACGGCTATACAAACGTCAGAACCTCCGGGACCGATGACGTGTCCGGAAACAGCGACGATATCCTGACCACCTACCGCTTTGATTCCGCAGGCAGATGCCTGAGCACACAGTCCACGGATATAACAGGATCAACGTTCTACGGCGCATCGGTCGGAGAATATGTGTCGCGCGAGGACAATCCGAAAGCTGCAAACAGGCTGTCGGGTTCTTTCACCGTGTCCGATCTCGGCGTCAATCTTCTCGGAAATCCCCTGTTTGAAAAGAACGGTTCAACAAGCCTTGAATACTGGAACACGACCGGAAGCGTTGCCCCGGTTCCGGACGCTCCGGCATCTCTTAACGGATATTCCTATGATACTTCGTTCAACGTGAAGATGAGCGCACCGTCGTCAATATACCAGGACGTTTCTCTCAGACACGGAACATATACACTCTCTGCCGACGTGATGCGCTTCTGGGCTGAAAACACAACGGTTGAGCTTAAGGCGCAGTCGCTTGAAGATTCCGCAAAGGTATATACCGAAAAGTTCGCTTTCCGCAAGGAGCTTTCCCTCGGTGACGAGGCGCAGGCAAGCCTTACCTTTACGGTTGACAAACCGCTCGGATATTCAACCGAAAAGTACAGAATAACCCTCAGTGTCACAGGAGGCAGCACCTCGGATTATGCCACGGTCGGTAAGATAATACTTACAAACGGAATCGGCACCGGAGCCGTCAGCCGTGTCATCTGCGGAGGCTTCAACTCGTCATTTTATAACGGCGCAGCGACAGTTCCGATCTCGGATTTCTGGAAGCTGAACGGCACATCATCCGGTGTGAGCACCTTTATTTCCGCAACCGGTGACCTTTATCTGTATCTTAACGGCGGTTCCGGACTTACGGATAAGTATGTCTCTCAGACCGTATTCAAAGCCTCAGAGGAAGAGAAAAACAGCTTCACATCCTCCGGCGGAAGCGGGGTGTTTTATCCGCAGAAGCAGTACCGCCTGTCCGGAAGAGCCTGGAGCCAGTCGGCATACAAAAATGCCGAAAGCAAGTTTGAACTCCGGGCGGAAATCACCGAACTGTACTTTGAAAACGGGGCGCTGTGTTCCGGAACAAAGGTAAGATCGCTTGAATTCAACCGCGATTACGGCTCATGGCAGTTTGTCAGCGGATATATTTCGACAAGTGCAAACAGATTCATAGATAAAATAGAAATAATCTGCGATTACAGCCGTCAGAAAGGCACTGCCTATTTCGACGATATATCGTTCTGCTATATCGGTAACGAGTCTCTCCCTCAGACGACTGAGTACGGAGACAACGGACTTCCGACAAAGGTTTCCGACGGTATTTCCGAGAAGTATTACGAGTACAACAGCGACGATACCGTTAAAACCGTAATAACCAGAAGAAGCGTAACGACCTATACCTATGATGCCAAAGGAAGACTCACCTCGGTCAGCGTCTACAACTTCCTTGGCGATCCGACGAAGGATAAGTGCGGCTATACCGCGGCTTCGCCAAAGACTCTGCGCTCGCGGACGAATTATATCTACAACTCATACGGTCTTGTTACATCGACTGAAACGTATACTGTCGATAAGAATACCGGAAGCGTCGATAAAAAAATAACCTCCTCGAAAACCTACTGTTTAACGGCAGGGTCGAGAATTTTCGGCGCGCCTGCAACCGAAACCGACAGCCTCGGCAGAGTGACAAGGTATTTCTATGATCAGAAAAAGGGACACCTCCTCGCCGTCATATCTCCCGACGGCAACGGAACGTCCTATACCTACGACTCCCTCGGGCGCATGACGCTTGCCGTTCCGGCAAAGGTAAACAGCTTAGGAACCGGATACACAAGCGTCACCGGCTCGGCAAAGGCATCCTACGGCTACAACAGCAGCGGTCAGCTCTCGTCGATTCTGACCGGGCTTTCGGGATATTCGTTCAGCTATGACATTTTCGGCAACACCTCGTCTGTCGGCTGGGAATCCGCGTCGATAGCATCATATACCTACAACCCCGGCAACGGCAAGCTGGCTTCAATGACGTATGCAAGCGGGGTAACTGTCAGCTATGTGTACGATGAACTTGACAGGGTGAAGAAAATATGCTATGCTTATTCCGGCGGGGATCCGACTGCCGCGTATGAGTATACATATGACGCGAACGGTTATCTTCATAAGTTCACCGACCGCGTGTCAGGTCAGGTCACAGTATATAAGTATACCCAGTCCGGACGGCTGAGGGAGTATTATGTAAACGACCTTGACCCGTCCAAAAAGAGTCAGACGGGTGTTTATAACGATTACGACTCGGAAGGAAGAATCAAATCGCAGGAAATTTACCGTGATTATGCGGCTTCCGGTGTTTTTGATTTGGCTGAGGCGCACTGGCTTAACTCATATGAATACAATGATGACGGAACACTCAAGAGGTTCAGCAACAGTCTCGACTCTACGTATTACTCATTCAATTATTCATATGACGATTTTGGCAGACTGACAAGTAACAGCAATAGTCTTTATACGAGAGCATCTGCGGAATACGGATTTGGCAAGGTCAATTACGAGTACACATATTCATCGAAGAACGGTTCAACATCGCTTCAGGTGTCGGGTGTCTCCACAAGCTACACCTACGGCACGACCGTCAGCGACACCGAAAACTGGTCATACACCTACAACAATGCGGGATATATAACCCACATCTACAAGAACGGCGTGCTCCAGTACAGCTATGCCTACGACGACCTCGGACAGCTGACAAGGGAAAACAACCTTCCCGCAAACCGGACGTATCTGTATTCCTACGACAAGGACGGGAATATTCTGTCCAAAACGGAGTGCAGTTACACTA
>FR891048.1 GCA_000433515.1 Candidatus Colimorpha enterica
AATTTCAGAAAATGTATATTATGCAATATCCGCATTATCGCCGGAAAGGGCTATTTACAAATCACATCGATTGTGATATAATGCCTGCAAATCCAATTGAGGGTATAACATTATTACCTCACCAAACCAAAGGAGAAAAAACATGGAATTCATTTCAGAGGCAGACTTCGAAAGAACAGGGGACTTTCCGGCAGTTGAGTACAGACTTATAAGATCGGCAAGAACCGTCGGCGGAGAAAAGACAGCGGTGTACTCCCTCCTCTGTATTTCGCATGATGACGACGGACTGAGCGATGAGACGTTTATCTACGACGTTTCGTCCGACCCGGAGACGGCTTCGGAAATCTTTGCCGCTATAACCGTCGGAAAGGTTACTCCGGTGACGGTTGCCGACGTTGTGGCTGACTGCCTTGCGGACTTGTGAGTCCGGCGGTCAGCTTTTCTGAAAATGCAGAATCGACACCCTGCACAAAATTCCGGTCGGTTTTTGTGAAGGGTGCCGATTGATGGTACAGGTTGGCGGCGGATACAGTTACTTACTCAGACAGAGGAGAAAAAATCAGTTTCGTCTTCGGATGACTTTTGCGATAAAGAATCCGGCAATTATTCCGGCGAAATTCAGAATGAGGTCATCGGTATCAAAGCTGCGCCCGATAACC
>FR891049.1 GCA_000433515.1 Candidatus Colimorpha enterica
TTTCGCCGCCGGCTGTGTATTCTATCTTTGAAAAATGGCAGTGGAGCCGCTCTGCTTTTCCGGAACCGAGGGCTGAACCGATTCTGTCAAAAACCCTGCGGTAATCGTCCGGGGTAACGAACACGCCTCCGCGGTCACGCGCGTTAAGGTGTCCGAAATCGACGACGGGAGAGAGCCTTTTGCTGATGCCGCATATCTCAATGACCTCGTCAAGCGTTCCGAGCTGGTTGACCTTCCCCATCGTTTCAAGTCCGAAAATGACCTGTGTGTCGATCTCGTCGAGCGCGCGTGAGATAGTGTCCTTTGCAAGCGCAACGGCTTCTTCACGAGATATTTTCGTTGCGCTTCCGGTGTGGATGACGATTATATCCGCGCCGAGAAGCTCTGCGGCGTGGACGCTTTTTCTTATGTACTCAATGCTTTTCAGACGTTTTTCCGGGTCGGTGCCGGAGAGCGAGATGAAATACGGCGCGTGGAGCGACATTGCAATGCCGTACCTGCGAGCCTCCTCGCC
>FR891050.1 GCA_000433515.1 Candidatus Colimorpha enterica
CGGGACGATTGGTGTGCCGTTCTTCAAAGTATCTGATATGAACTCGGACGGCAACGAGAATGAAATGACAGTCGCTAATAACTATGTTACAGCGGAACAAATTGTAGCTCATAGATGGTCGCCTATCGAGGAAGTACCAGCTTTATTTTTCGCTAAGGTTGGGGCTGCTGTAATGCTAAATCGCAAGCGTTTATGCCGTTTTCCGTTCCTTTTGGATAATAACACAATGGCGTATTCTCTCAGCTCAACTGAGTGGGACGCAGACTTTGCAAAGGCTTTGTTTGAAACAATAGATTTAACTTCTTTAGTTCAGGTTGGGGCGTTACCATCCTACAACGCCGGGGATGTTGAAGCAATGGCAATATCTATGCCAAGCCTATCTTTTCTTCTCTTGTCATTGCTTTGTCTTCCTTTCCTTTGTTTGCCGACAGTGCTATGGAAGACATTTGCTGAGGCGAGGTCTCATGTTTATTCGTGATGCAAGAATTTCTCGCATCTATCTCGCATTTTTCTCGCAATTTTCCGGGAGATGCCCGATAAAGCGCGAGAAAGAGGTGAATTTTGGGGCGTTTTGAAGATTATCCGGGATTAGTAGGGACGGGTGTGCAACTTCTTGAAAACCGTTTGGGGGCAACCCCACAAGGGTTCGAATCCCTTCCTCTCCGCCATAAAAAGCCTTGAAAACACTACGTTTTTGAGGCTTTTCTCTTTTTGCCGGGTTCCGCATTTGATCGTTTTTTGCTTAATTTCTCCCTTGTTTCTCGCAATTTTTCGTCAAACAGAAAGCCCCCAAAAACCCTTGATACATAAGGGGTTTCGGGACTTTTGTCTTGGAAGATTTTTAGAAATTTTCTTCGTTTGTGTGGTTCGGGCAATTTTTTCGATGAAGACGCAAATTGTATTCATATTCATCGCTACCGATTTAGCGTTCTGCCCAGCTCAATATAATCCAATTTGCATAGAGCATAGGTGCTGATGCGACCGTTGTCGCTAACTTGGATTTTTGCGTTTTCAAGCGTTATTGTTTTTATTGAGCCATCCGCCATAGTAATATGCAATTCGTCATAAGACCAATGGTGGGAGATACGAATGGAGTCAATATTGTCAGCAGAAATATCACCTTGGGGAGTTTTAAACCTCAACGTGGTGCGGTTGATAATACAATGCAAGGACTTTCCCCAAGCATTGGCGTATAGGTAGTCAGCGGGTACACATCTTTCAAAGAAGTCATTTGCGCTTGTGCCGAAAGAAACCTTGCCGTCATTGCTGATATAATCCACAAGGTCTTGATAGCGGTTAAACCATACATTATCCGAAAAAGCAGAAACCGATTCCAATTCGTCACCCTCAAAGAATACAACGGCATTCACCCACGCCTTAATGGGGATTTGCTTTCGCAAAAGGTATATAGCTCTACCGAGCTGTTTGAATGGTGATTTCAGAAGCTTTGTATGTGTCTCTCCCGTCCACCTATCCGTTTTTTCTTGTAAAAAGCCATCGTCTCGCTCGGTCAGATATCCTTTCCAACGCTTAATCTCTATGGCAAACAGTTTCTTATGATGGAGAACCAGGCAGTCAATTTCGGCATTGCCGTCCGGTGTTAAAATGGCTACATTTCTTTTGATTTTACACGAAGGAAGCTCTCTACAAAGCCTATATGTAAATTCATCCTCACCGGAATTACCGTAACGCTTCACCTCATTGACATACGGAATGGAGGACTCACCGGCTCTTACAAATCCCATTTTGATTTTATGAAAAAATGCTCGTATTCCCACGGGATACCTCCTTAAGTATTTAATATTCTAATTATATCACTTTTTTATAAATTTTTCAATTGCTTTACAGCAAAAAGAGCCGACTGCAATAGTCGACTCTTTTTAGTTGTTTTCATTTCTTTGTAAACTGGAGAATCGTATTCATATGCCAAGCGGATTTGTTGACGATCCCGAAGGCGATGTCGCTGACGAGGAAGTCGACGATGGCGGCTTTGGAGATGATATACTTGCCGCTGATGCGGACGGCATCGATGTGCTTTTGCTGAATGTGGGACAGCACCATTCCGCGGCTGTAACCGATGATCTCCGCCGCGGTATCGATGTCAAAGGCGTCGGCTGTGTACCGGAGTCGTTTCTCCGCATGCGCTCGGAACGCCTCCTTACCGAGCTTGTCGGGATCGTTAAAGGACACCTTATCAATAACACCACGAAGATTGTTCGCTGCTGCCAGCTTTGCAATGACTTTATTGATACCTTCGCCAATATTCTTTTTGCCGATGAGTTTGACCATGTCGTCAAAGCTACCACCTTCCGGCACTTCGACATCGGCATAGTCCTCGCCCGTGAATTTGTCCGATACGTATTTTACGAACAACAGGGTAAGGATATAATCTTTATATTGTGAGGCATCCATACCGCCTCTTAATGCATCACAGCTCGCCCATAAGGAACTGTATATTTCACTTTTCTTTACTGCCATTATTTTATCCTCAATTGATATTACTTTCTATAAAGCTCGTCCAATGTTTTTCCGTCTTTATCCTTCCATTCAACCCAACCGTTTGTGCTACCGCCCAAAGCAAACATGGCCGCAGAGCTGGGAGAAGTAAAGGATACAGAAACATTTAATTTGTGCTTTCCGTCAACGCAAACAATATTACCGTTTGCAAGAGCTGTTTGACGTTGCTTTTCCAAAGTTGAGGAATGGCATTTACGGCTCATATCAATTTCCGAACCTTCCAAAACCTCAAAATTCTCGCCATCGTAAACGCCAAAAGCAGTAATGCCGTTGCGTGTAGTATGTAAGGTGTTGGCTTCATTCAAGGTCGTTTTTGTGTTATCCATCTTGTAACCCTGAGTTGCCATAATGAATTGGATTTCTTCGTAAACTTCCTCAATCAAAGGCAGGTCGTATTCATCAATCTCATATTTAGGGTTGACCGAGTTTTCCACCTTATAGCGCTTTGCATCGTGTGCCTTGCCGATAGCATAAGCTTCAAGACCGCTTATCATATCAAGAGAAAAAGTCTTGCTATCTGCCAAGAACATAATTGCCTTATTCCAAAAATCCTTGGAACGGTTATGATCGTCAAGACGTGAAACTCCATTACGGGTCTGCCCGATATATATTTGAGCTATTTTGTTATCATCGTTCTCGCTGATTAAATAATAGATGCCGGGGCGGTTGATTCCCGAAAGTTTTTTGGCTTCAGAAAGCAACGGACGAGGAATAACGTAGGTTGTCATTGTGGAGAGATGCCTGCGGATGGAACGAATGCCATCGGGCTGACCGTTATGATATATAATTTCAAGCTTTTTGCTGATTGCCATTTGCTTATTCCTCACTTCCAGTTTTAGAATCGCCCAACACTTCCAAATATTGATCGAGTCGCTTATTGAGATACTCTGCGAAGAGTTTCACCATCTCGGAGCGGTGGTCAAATGCATCGTAATATCTCATTCTATCGGTGAACTTGATATCGATGGGGGGATATCCTGCCTTCATCAGCTCGAGGTTAACGATGAGGCGTCCGGTTCTGCCGTTGCCGTCGATGAAGGGATGGATGGTCTCAAACGCGATGTGCAGATCGGCGAGTTTTTCCACGATATTGCGCTCATCGGTCGCGTACTGCTGCATAAGGTCATTCATTTTTGGCTCAATGAGATAGGGCTGGACAGGTTCCTGCTTTGCGCCCATAATGCGGACGGGGACTCTGCGGTACACGCCTCGGTCAAGAGGTTTATCCGCAAGAACGAGGGAGTGGATCTGCTTGATGACCGATTCAGAAAGGGGAGTGCGATCCTTTACAAGGTCACAGATAAAATAGAACGCGTCTTTATGACCGACCGCTTCCATGTGGTCCTTCAGCGGTTTTTGATCGATGGTCAAGCCCTTCAGAACCATATCGGTTTCACGCAGAGTAAGGGTATTACCCTCGATTGCGTTGGAGTTGTAAGTATATTCGATCATGAAGTCCTCGTTCAAACGCGCCACTTCACCTTCGGTAAGCGGTCTGCGACCGTCGAGTTCTTTTTTCTTTCTTTCAATTTGGGCGAGAAGGGTTTCCTTTCCGCGAATACGTCCGTCGGCAGGTTTTGGGGCGTTATCGGGGACAAACCAGAGTTTACCCTCGCGCCATGCGCCGTCAATCTGTCCATTCACGCAGAGAGTGCGGACACGTCTGTCGGAGATGCCCCATTTATCGGCGGCTTGCTTTGTCGTCATAGCCATGATTCATACCTCATCACGTTGAGATTTCGAATTTTTATAATTTACCATTATAAGTATACCACATTTTCGGCATAAATTCAATAGGGTTCGGAATAATATTTTTGAATTTGCGGAATAATTTGCTGATTCGATCTCTTGCAATCTCTGTTACTTTGTGTTATAATAAACTCAAGTTATCGATCCGGCTTTGGCGGAGTGGTACTCTTTGATTACAGCGGTGAAATATTTGCACCGTGAAGTGCTGTGACAGGGAACGACCGCATCAAACTCGGCAACAGGAACCACACAAACGGGGGTGCATTTCTAAAAGAATTTCTAAAATTTTTTTAGAAATATTTTTAGAAATCGCTATGCCTTATGGCGTAAGGATTTTTCGAGGTTCGAACAAAAAAGAGCCGAAAACCCTTGTAAATACTGGGCTTTCAGCTTCTTTTATCATCCGTTATCGTCTTCTAAAATCCCTTAATTTCCGACAGGTTGATGTGCCTTGAAAACCGTTTGCCGGCAACGGCGCGTGAGTTCGAA
>FR891051.1 GCA_000433515.1 Candidatus Colimorpha enterica
ATGAAAAGCGGACAGTGTCTGCTTACGGTCGAACCGTACGACGGCGGGTACCGCGTCAGGATAAAAAGCGGCGATACTGTCATGTTTTCCTCCGACACCCCGGTCAGCCTTATGATCCGCACAGCCGGAAGAAATACCGAAAAGGAATATGCGGTCTGCTATGAAAAGCTGGAGGGCGACGGAAGGACTCTTACCGCGACAGCCACGGTCGAAACGGTTGCCGAATCGCTCATCCGGGTGACCGACAGATACTACGGCGACGGAGAGCTTGTAACGCTTGAAAGAACCGTAAAGACCGAACGGGCTTCCGGAAGCGACGAGGGCTTCTCTTCCCGCGTTATGTTTGAATATGTCGGAGGGACACCGTCATTTGACTGCATGGACTGGTTCGTTCCCGGTGTCTGGAACAAAGATCCGGTCATGGACTCCCCGGAGGGGGTCGCCTCATCCTACGGCGTAAGCGCCATAACCGTAAAGGACACGCGGACGGGACTTCCGATGGTGACCGCACGCGGAAAGGACACCGGTGCCACCCTCTCGGTCGGCAGGATAAACCCGGAGATATCGTCAGACATATCGGATTTCCGGGCAAAGAGCCACATCACCGACGAAAACTACCTCTGCGGCTCTGTCGGCGGGGTGATAAGAAAAAACTCCGGCACGGTCGGCATCTGCTACTGCTATCCCGCATCAGAGGAGCCTTACGGCTATTTCTCTGACGGAAAGCCGGTAAAGAGATACCACCCGGTAAAGGACGGCTTTTCGTCATCGTACACCGTGACCCTCCGTGCCGATATCACCGACGGGTACAATGAAGCCGTGATGTCGTCATACATGAGTTACTTCTCGGCTTCCGATATATATTATTTCGATGCCGATGTCGGTGCCGCATATGACGAGTGCATAAAGACCATGCTTGACTACTACGGCACGAAGAAGACCGACCGCATGACGATATGCGGGCTTCCCTACGGCTGTTTTGTTTCCGACGGACACGTTGAATCGGATCTCACGATGGAAATGGGCTTTGTCGGCATGGAGATCTCTGCCGCATATCAGTTCATGCGTTACGGATATCTGACCGGGAACAGCACGGCTGTTTCATACGGCGAGGCGATGGCGGATATGTGGGCGGAAAACTCCGGGCTTCCCTCCGGGGTGCTGAAAACCTATCTGTGGTCAAACGGCGTGTTCGATTCCATGCCCTGCTACCTCAGACGGATGACAGACGGCATGGAGGGTATGCTTGACTGCTGCAGAATCGCAATGTCGAACGGAAAAGAGTACAAAACATGGCTCTCGCTTGCCGAAAAGTATGCAGATTTCCTTGTCAGCCGTCAGAATCCCGACGGAAGCTGGTACCGCGCCTACGATTACGGCGGCGAGGTGTTCAGTGACGAAAGCGTAAAGCGCTATCACCAGTATTACGATAAGGACGGCATCAATCCGTCATCGAAGAATTCCACCCCGATCCCGATACGCTTTCTTGTCAGGATGTACGAATTCACCGGTGAGGAAAAATACCGGACTGCCGCCGAAAAAGCCGCCGGGTATGTCATCGATGTCCTTGTCCCCATGGGTAAGTACGGCGGTGCAACCGTTGACGGTCACGAAAGAACCGATAAGGAGACCGGAGTCTTCGCGATGTACGGAATGAATTCGCTCTATGCCCTGACCGGCGAGAAAAAGTATCTCGACGCGGCAGAGCAGGCGGCTGTCTATGCGGCATCGTGGATGATGGTTTACGACTATAAGATAGTAGAGTCTACGGTAAAGACCGGCGAATATTTCATCGAAAACGCCTCCCTCTCCGGGCAGAGCCTGATAACCAGCGGACACAGCACGGTCGACGGCTTCATGGCGTACACATATTACGACTATTTCCGGCTGTATCTCTGGACGGGAAACGTGTTTTACTACGATTTCGCCCGTCTTGCCGAGAACAACAGCAAACGGAATCTGAACTACGACGGCCGTCTCGGCTATGCTTCAAAGGGGCTTTGCCTTGAGGCGATTAACGCCGCGGATTTCTTCTTCATAACCTCCGGGAACGCAAAGGCAGACAATCCCGGAGTGTGGCTCCCGTGGTGCGGGATCGCCCATATAGAGCCGATCTCGATAATGACCGACGTTTTCGGCACCGCAAGGGTCGAGGACGCGGTAAAACAGCCCGCATCCGAGCTTGCGGAAAAGCTGAAGGCATTCGGCGCGGGCGGCCGCAGAAAATAATAACCGGTCGATCCGGTATAACAAAAAGGAGAAAGTATCATGAAAAAAGTATTGTCCCTGCTGTTTGTTTTCGCGCTTCTCACCTGCCTTGCCCCGCTTGCGGTTTCGGCGGAAGACTATATCGGAGGCGCCAAAACGATCCCGTATGCAGTCAAAGCCCCGAAGCTTGACGGAGATCTTTCCGACTGGAAGAACGCCGCAAAATTCGGGCTTCCCGCGTCGGCGATGAAGCTCGTCGGTGAGGGAAACTATCCGCAGGATATGTTCATCAACACCTACATGATGTGGGATGAAACATATCTCTACATGGCATCCGAGGTCAAAGACACCGACGGCGGAAGACTCTGGTACGGTGTCGCCGGCGACATCCTTCACTACTATTTCGACGTGAACGGTCTCTGCGAGGCCAACGGCAACCCGAATATGCATAATTTCAACATCAGCGTGTTCCCCGTTGTCAGCGTTCCCGGCGGAAACGATGTGACCGGGCTTCACACCCGCTACAACGGGGCAGACCATGACCATGCGCCCGACAATGCCGTCCTTGCCGATGCCGCAGGCTCCGGCTCCGATGATATGTGGCGCATCGAGTACCGCATAAAGTGGACTGACATGGCGGCTATGTTTGCCGTGAATTACTCATCGGTTGCCTTCCCGGAGATAGGTGAGGGTACCGTTCTGACCTTCGCCCCCAGCTACGAGGACTGTATAACCGTCAAAAGCGATGACAATGTCCCGACAGGAAACATCTGCGCCGCATGGCTCATCGGAACAAGGGATCATGTTTCCCTCACTCCCGGATGCTTCGGCTTCAAGGGCACCCTCGGAGCAAAGCCGGCGCCCACGCCCGGTACTCCCGATACCGCCGACGCAGTGTCGGTCTGCGCCGCGATACTCGTTCTCTCTGCCGGTGCCGTGATCGCCGCGGCAAAGGCAAAGAAGCACTGACGCACCGGAGCTGCCCGGCACTTCCGGCAGGTCGTGCCCCCGGTAAAGCTCATCCTTTGCCGGGGGATTTCCTGATGAAAGGACACCCGAATGAAAAAACGCCTTATGCTGATGCTTGCAATAATTATGACGGCGGGACAGGTTTTCTCCGGCTGTTCGCAGGGGGGAACCTCCGGCGGGACGGACAGCACCTCAGGCTCTGCCGTAACCACCGCGGCACCCGATTCCGCCATCTCTCTTGACGCAGGAGAATACCGTCTTTCTCTTGCCCGTTCCGGAGAAAAATACCGGGTACGTATATGCCGGGGAGAGGATGAGCTTTTTTCGTCCTGTGATCCGGTAACGCTGTCGCTTGTAAAGACTTCAGCGAAGCAGAAAAACATAAAAACCGGCTATGACAGCGTAAAACCTGACGGCGAAAGCCTTGTCTGCTCGGCGGAATTAACCTCCGACGACGGCGCAAAGGTACTCTTCACCGACACATATACCGCAATAAAAGGAATGTTCGTCATAAAGCGAAAGGTCTGTGTGGCTGCAGCCGGTGACAGCTATACCGGCTTTTCAACGTCATATTCCGTCGGTGAAAGCGAAAATGCCGGAGTGAAGAACTACGAATTTTTCATTCCGTCAGTCATATACCGCGACTCCGAATACATGAAATCCGGCTCCGTGATGTCAAGGCTCACCTCCGGAAATTATGTGAAGGAAACGCGCTGCGGCACTCCGCTTGCCATGCTGAGAAACAAAAAAAGCGGCGCTTATATTTCGCTTGCGCATATCTTTCCCGAAATCTCGGCAGGTGAGAACCTTTACGGTAAGAGCTTTGCCGTTTCCGACAGTCAGAAATACGGCTCAATCGGCTACGAGCTGAAGGAAAAGGCTCAGGTCAGATACATTTACCCGTCCTATGAGGCACCCGTCACATATGAGGGTGTCGGAGTTTCGGCGCGGTATCACAGTCTGACCGCCGGAGCGGAACAGAAGTACACTCTGTCGATAACCGTCGGCACAGCCGGACTGTACAACGACGCGATGGTACACTCATATCTCTCCGTACAGCCGCTCTGCAACGTCGCGATCCCGACGACCGAGCCGGAAAAGACTTACGCGGCAAACATGGAGCTTTACGAAAAGCTGTTTCTTGAGTACAAAGGCACGGGAGACACCTTCTCCTGCGGGCTTCCCTTCGCCGTGAACGTCCGTGATTTCAGCAAATTTTACGCGGTTTCCTTCCAGATAGGCTTCATCGGCGCGCAGACAGCCATCGCCTCCGAGCTTATCCGCGAGGGCACCGTGAACGGAAATGCCGCCGCACTTGAAAAAGGCAGGAAGATCCTCGATTTCTGGACATCCGATTGGGTTTACAAGGGCGCATTCCCGCCGTCATGGTGGAATCCCTCGGAGGGCACCTACGGAGGCGGCCGCTCGACCGGATATCCCTCGTTCCTGCGCACGACCGTCGACGGCGCGGAGGGCATTCTCAATGCCTGCATCTATGCAAAAGCCGCCGGCATCGACTGCTCTCAGTGGGAAAAAGCCCTGAAAAAGATGGGTGCATCCCTTGTCCGCGTGCAGAACAGCGACGGCTCCTTCTACCGGGCATACAACGTTGACGGAAGCGTCTGCACCGACACCTCAAGCGACGCATATCAGGGCAGATCAAAGCTGAACACACCTGTCGCCGTGCGCTTCCTCTGCAATATGTACCGCTTCACCGGCGACGTGAAGTACAAAAACGCCGCGATGAAGGCTGCTGATTACTGCTATAACGAGCTTTATCTCGGCATCGGGAAATACGTCGGCGGCACACCCGACAACCCGAACGTCCCCGACAAGGAAGCCTCCGTTTTCGCGCTCTATGCGTTTTCGGCGATATATGACCTCACCGGCGACGAAAAGTACGCAAGGGCGCTTGAGCACGCCGCGGTTTCGGCGATGTCGTGGGTCTACACCTACGATTTCCCGGTCACGTACAGCCTGACGACAGAATATGATTCGCTGAATATATTCAAAAACGGCGGCACAGCCGGCTGGTCGATAATCGCGACCGGTCACTCCGCGATCGACGTTTTCGGGTCAAACGCATATTATGAACTTTTCAGGCAGTATGTACGAACCGGAAACAGTGCTTATCTCACCGTCTCGCGGCTTCTTGAAAACAACCTCCGCAGTGCAATGGACCTGTCGGGAAAACGGGACTACAGGTACCCCGGTTTCTCTCTTGAAGCCTGCAACACCGCCGATATGATATTCTATACCGCCGAAAACGGCGTGTGGCTCCCGTGGATCTCTGCCGCGTTCATCGAGCCCATGCTCCGTCTGAACGACACCTTCGGACAGATGTCCACATTAACACTGACGAAAAAATACGATCCCGATACGCTCCGGAAAATGCTGAACGGAAACTGAAGCATCAGCCGGAGAGAAAAACAAATGCCGCAAACC
>FR891052.1 GCA_000433515.1 Candidatus Colimorpha enterica
GGATATGCGCGCTCATCTGCGACATAATTGACTGAAAACAATTATTATATTGCTCTCCGCCGACCGGCGGAGAGCAATAATTTTTCAGGTTGTTTTTGAGTCGGTTTTTTTCTTTTTCGTGCCGCCGAGGACGGAGGGCTTCAGGATCAGGTCAAGCGGGCGGGCGACGAGGTTCATCGCGAGTATCACCGGGACTGCATCCGCAGACGGGGCGGCAAGGCTTCGCAGTCCGAACAGAAGTGCTCCGCCGATAATTCCGGATGCAAGCCTTGCCCTCCGCGATACCGGAGCCGGTCCGGGATACGAGGTCATGAGGAATGCGCAGAACACCGCGTTCCCGACGAACACGCAGTCAACGGCATAGCGTATCGACAGCAGGTCGGAGGCTATCGCAAGACGGGGGAAGGCATATGACAGTATTCCGAGCGTCAGGACGAAGGCAAGCGGCTGGCGCAGGTCGGTGACCCTTCTTGCCATGAGCCATACCGCGCCGGCAATTATCAGGAAGGCCGATATTTCGCCGACGGCACCGGGACGCATCCCGAAAAACAGATCCCAGTCGGACTGAGCCGGGAAGGAGCCGGACATCAGCTTTTCAAGCGGGAGAACGGCGGTTTTGTACGCGCCGGCATTCACGGAAAACGCCGCGAACTTCGTTTTGATTTCCGGCACCGCGCACATTATGCCGGGAAATGCGATATACATGACCGCCGCGGCTGCCGCAGAGGGGTGGAGCCTTATCCGCGTAAGACTTCCGGCGATATGCTTTACCAGCACAACAGAGACGAATGCGCCGAAAACCGGAAGCCACAGGGGAGCCGATGCCGGCATCAGAAGCGCGGTCATAAGCCCGATGACGGCTCCGGAAAGGTCGGATACGGTGTCCGGCTTCTTAAGTACGGCCGGAGTAAGATAATCGAACAGGACGCTGAATATCACCGATATGAGGACAAGGGTTATCACCCGCGCCCCATACAGATAAACTCCCCATGCGGCAAGCGGCAGAAGGGCGACTATCATGTCGGTCATGTCGGAGCGGACGCCGTTTTCACGCAGAAATGTCATTT
>FR891053.1 GCA_000433515.1 Candidatus Colimorpha enterica
TTTACCTGATACTCCGAGTTCGGCTCTGCCGAGCAGTAAAGGAGTCCGACGGTCTTTGCGTCCGGGAAAAGTTCCTTCACCATTGCCGCCTGCTGATCGAGAGGGGCAAGATCGGAGGTTCCGGAAACGTTTCCGCCGACAGTGCCGGAGAAATCACTGATTCCGAGCGCCGTTCCGTACTCCGTGACCGATGTGCCGAGAACCGGAATGCTCTTCGTTCCGCCTGCCGCCGCCTGAAGGGGCGAGGTTGCGTTTGCAAGGATGAGGTCGACCTTTCTTGTCACGAAGGTATTGATTATGGAGGCGCAGGTATCTGTCTGCCCCTGTGCGTTCTGTTCTATGAACTCTATTTCGTCTCCGAACTGCTTTTTAAGCTCGTCGGTGAAGCCTTTTGTTGCGGCATCAAGCGCGTCGTGCTTTACAAGCTGGCATATGCCGACGGTATACTTTGCACCGCTCTTCTGACACGATGCCGCCGTAAATACTGCCGCGCAGAGAAGAACCGCCGCGGTTATTGCCGAAATTATTCTTTTCGTTTTCATGATGTAATCCTTCCCGAATTTGTTTGATGCAGATATTATACCACTCTTTTTATATAAGTCAAGCAAATGTATTTTATGTTTATATAAAAAAAACTTATGTGTCGCACGGGCTATTGACATCTCATTATCAATGTGATATCATATTGATATCAGATACTGAAAGGAAGGTATTCCGAAATGAAAGAGATAATACTTACCAAGAGAAAAAGCGGTCTTCTGTCGGTGATAACCTGCATTCTGTTCCTTGCAGCGACCGCCGCCGGCGCAGTGCTTGCGGGCTTTTCCGGGGCGGACGGAGCGGCTCCGTGGATCGGGCTGTGCGCGGCGGGAATTATCGCTCTTCTCTGTCACAGCATGGTTATGCGGAGGGGAATGCCGGTTCTGCTCCTTACGGCTGCCGAATGCGTTTTCGCCGTTTGCGTACTTGTGTACGGAGGCACCCGTTTCGAAAACGGCGGCTCTCCGGTTTTGCTTGCCGTCGGCGCGGTATGGCTCTGCATCGGCTGGATCCCGTTCTGCGGGCTGAAGGTTCTCCGTCCGCAGGAGGCACTTGTGCTGACGCTTTTCGGAAGGTACTTCGGGACTCTCCGCGACGACGGGTTCTATTTCGTCAATCCGTTCTGCGTTGCGGTCAATCCCGCCGCAAAGACAAGGCTGAATCAGAGCGGAGACGTTGACGGCGGCGCCGCTCCCGTCATTCTGCATACCCAGACCGGCACCGCGCAGCCAGAGGTGATCAGCCGGAAGATATCGCTCAAGATAATGACTCTCAACAACAACCGCCAGAAGATAAACGACTGCCTCGGCAATCCGGTCGAGATAGGAATCGCCGTTATGTGGCGCGTCGTCGATACGGCAAAGGCGGTGTTCAACGTAGATAACTACAAGGAATATCTCTCGCTCCAGTGCGACGGGGCTTTGCGCAATATCGTAAGGATATATCCCTACGATGTCGCGCCGAACGTTGACACGACCGGCGACGGCATCGCAGACGAGGGAAGCCTCCGCGGGTCAAGCGAGATAGTTGCCTCGCGCATCCGCGATGAGATCCAGAAGAAGGTGAAGGATGCGGGGCTTGAGGTCATCGAGGCGCGCATAACCTACCTTGCCTACGCTCCGGAGATCGCGGCTGTCATGCTCCAGCGTCAGCAGGCATCGGCGATCGTCGATGCGCGGAAAATGATCGTCGACGGCGCGGTCGGCATGGTCGAAATGGCTCTTGACAGGCTCAGCGAAAACAACACCGTGGTCCTTGACGACGAGCGCAAGGCGGCGATGGTTTCCAATCTTCTTGTCGTTCTCTGCGGAAACCGCGATGCCCAGCCTGTTGTGAATTCGGGAAGCCTGTACTGAAAAATGCCGGATCAGAGGAAACAGGTCCCACTCCGCATTTCCGCAAAGCTCTTTGCCGAGCTTTCGGAATGGGCTGAGGACGATTTCCGCTCACTGAACGGCCAGATAGAATATCTGCTGACCGAATGCGTGAAAAAGCGGAAGAAGAGTTTCACGGACGGAGCGGATGAGAAGAACGGCAGCAAATAAAAGAGGGTGTTAAGAAACTCAAAGCGAGTTTTTTAACACCCCTGTTTATCCTTCCCGCGGGTTATCTTCTTCTGAAATCGCGTTCCGACCCCGGATCTTCGCTCAGACGCCGTATTTCGGCGGCCGAGGCATTCAGGGTCTTGCGGTACTGGCTCGGTGTGACCCCGACCGTCTTTTTGAATATTCTGATAAAGTGCGAATAGTCGGAAATGCCGCTTTCCGACCATGCTTCCGAGACGTTTTTTCCCTTTGCAAGCTCGGAC
>FR891054.1 GCA_000433515.1 Candidatus Colimorpha enterica
GTCAGTCCCTGCGGCTGATATCCGCCTGCCTTTCCGGAGAGGGTGACCTTTCCGCCGCGGCGGCTTATCTTTCGGAGGTCCTCGGCTGTCCGGTAACTGTTAAGGAGGGGCAATGAAGGGATTTTTTGATCGTCTGAAGGGCACGAAAGGCTCGTTTTTCCTGCTTGTCGGGCTTGCGGCAGGGGTGCTTCTTCTGTTTGCCGGCGGCGGGGAGGAGAAGAACAGCGCCCCTCCCGCCGACACCGCCGGAATATCGGTTGACGCGGCCTCTGATTACATCTCGTCGCTCGAAAACCGCGTGACGGAGCTTATCTCCCGCATGGACGGCATTTCCGACGTGCGCGTCGTCATCATCCCGGAGTCCACGGGCGGCAGGGTCTATGCCGAAAACGACCGGTATTCCGACGGGACAATGACCGAGCGCGAGATTGTCATCCCCGGAAGCGACGGCGCCCCGATAACCGTAAAGCTGCGCTTTCCGGAGCTGCGCGGAGTCGCCGTTGTCTGCCGCGGCGGGGCAAATCCCGTCAATCAGGAGAAAATAGTTTCGCTTCTCACCGCGCTTTTCGGTCTGCCGGCGACGCGGGTCTGTGTGACGGGCTGAGAAAAAGCAGAAGCAGACGGAGCCGGAGGTTATATTCCGTCTGTCGGCGGCATATATATCCGGTGAAAAATAAAAAACTATCCGGGAGGACGGAACAATGCTCAAACTTGAAAAACCGAACACGAAAGAGATCGCTGAGAAGGCGAAGGACGTCATGAAAAAGCTCGGCAAGCGCAATCTTGTCATAATCCTTGCCGTGCTGATAATCGGCGGGGCGGTATGGCTGAACATCGCGCTCTTCTCCGGCGCAGACAAAACAGCACCGGGCGGGGTGTCCGCCGGGACGGGCGATCCGGCAAAGGATGCCTCGGCTGTCGGCGGAAAGGACACGGAGCAGGTCGGAGACAAGGCCGACGACATCGACAGCTATTTTGCCTCGGCTCAGGTCGAAAGAAAGAGAAGCCGCGACGAGGCTATCGAGGTGCTTCAGCTTGTCGTTGACAACCCCGAGGCGCTTGACGAGTCGAAATCGGCCGCCATGGCTGAAATTTCGAAGATAGCAAAGGATATCGACAGCGAATCGAAGATCGAAAGCCTTGTCGTCGCAAAGGGCTTCGAGAAGTGCGTGGCTGTCATCGGCGATGAAAAATGCAACGTCATCGTCAAGACCGACGCAACGCTCCTTCCGAATCAGGTGGCGCAGATATACGAGATAGTATATCAGCAGTCGGGAATTCTCCCGGCAAATGTCTACGTGATCGAGAAAAAGGCGGCATAACATGACGGAAAGTGTTCCCGCATATCCGGAGGGGACAGTTTTTTGTGTACAATTTGTAAACAAAACGTCAGGCTCTTTTATTTCTCCGCGTTTTGTGATATATTTATCATAGGTAATTTTGCCCGGAAAAAAGATATGCTTAAGCCGGGATGCAACGGACGGTTTTTACTTATGTTTTCACGGAAAATAAAAGCGGCGGCGCTTTTTTTCGCCTGTGTTTTCCTCTGCTCCTGCGGGATAACGAGGTGGGACGGGTTTGAAAAAGAGGATCTGTCGAAATATCTGATCCTCGGCGAATACCGGGGGCTTGAGTTTACGGAATACGACGTTTCCGTGTCCGACAGCGAGGTCGATGAGGCGATAAACACTGCGCTTGCGGCTCTTGCCGAAGAGGCCGAGACCGATTCCGGCATTGCCGACGGCGACACGGTTGTTTTCGACAGATTCTGCTTTATCGGCGGCGAGTCGCTGCCTGAGCTGTCGGAGGAAAAGGGGAGATACACCGTCGGCGGCGATGCTTCCGATGCCGCGGTCACGGCGCTTCTTCCGCTCATGAAGTGCATGAAGGCGGGCGACACGGCGGAGCTTGAGATAACGCTTCCCGCCGGGTACGTCGACGGGTCAGCCCCGGCGACTGCGGCTGTTTACCGGGTCACGGTCATATCCGTCCTGAGAAAAGAGCTGCCGGTGCTTGACAATGAAACGGCAGAGAAGCTGATGCCGGGATGCGGAGGAGCCGACGCTTACCGCAGCGCGGTGAGAAAGCAGCTTGAGGAAAAGAAAAAGACCGAGGCTGACTATAAGCGCGGGTCGGAGGCATGGAACAGGATCGTGTCCTCAAGCGTGCTGACCGACGCACCGTATGACGTTTTCAGCGGGTATTATGAGGAGATAATCGATTCCTGCGAAAAGCTTGCCGGCGCGCAGTCGCAGAAGCTGGAGGAGTATGTCGAAAGCTCGCTCGGAATGGACATGGAAAAGTTTGAGGAGCAGGCAAGGGACAGGGCGCTTGACGAGACTAAGGAGGCATTTGTCCTCTGGTCGATAGTGAAAAAAGAGAACCTGACCGCGACCGACGAAGAGATTAACGTGTATGCCGACGGATGCGCGGCATCCTCTGCGGGAGTTTTCGGCTCGGGAGAGGATTTCATAGCATATTACGGCAAAGAAAAGGTCAGGGAAATGCTGTACCGCGACAGGATCATCGCGATCGCGGTCGGCGGCTGACAGAATGACGGTTCCGGACGGTATTGTAAATGGATAACAGATTGCTTATGACCCGGACATGGGTCGAAATAGACAGGGGCGCACTGCTTCAGAATCACGGCAGGGTCAGGGAAATGCTCCCTCCCGGCTGCGGGATAATGGCGGTGGTGAAGGCTGACGCATACGGTCACGGCGCGGTTGAGGTCGCGGGACTTCTTTCCGACCGGGTGGAGTGCTTCGGCGTCGCATCGGCATACGAGGCATTCGAGCTGCGCAAAAACGGGATAGAAAACGACATTCTCATCCTCGGAGGCACGTCGAAGGAGCTTTTTCCGGAGCTTGTCGCCTGCGGGATAATGCCGTCGGTGTTCGATGAAGGAGCGGCGGAGGCTCTGTCTGCCGCGGCGGGGGACGGTGCGGCTCCCTGCTTCATCGCCGTCGATACCGGAATGTCGCGCATCGGCTTTCCCGACGACACGAACGGCTTCGAGAGCATAAGAAGGATCGCCTCTCTCGGAAATATCGCGATAAAGGGCATTTTCAGCCATTTCGCAAGAGCCGACGAGGCTGACAAGACCTCGGCACAGGCTCAGCTGACAAGATTCAGACGCTTCACCTCGCGCCTTGACGCGGCGGGTATAAGCGTCGGGCTGAAATGCCTGTCGAACAGCGCCGGGATAATGGAGCTTGACGCGGCGTTCGATATGGTCAGGGAGGGGATAATCCTCTACGGCATCTACCCGTCCGACGAGGTTGACAGGACAAAAATACCGCTCCGTCCGGTGCTTTCGCTGAAAACAAGGGTGGAGCTTGTAAAGACGGTTCCTCCGGGGACGGGGGTCAGCTACGGCCACATAAGCGTCACCGAGCGGACGACGAAGATCGCCACGCTCTGCGCCGGATATGCCGACGGGGTGCCGAGACTGCTGTCGAACTGCGGCAGCGTACTTATCCGCGGAAAGCGCGCGCCTATCATCGGCAGGGTCTGCATGGATCAGATGATGGTTGACGTGACCGACATCCCCGGTGTTTCGGAGAACGATATCGCAACGATTATCGGGCGCGACGGAGACGCGTACATCTCGGTTGACGAGGTGGCGGCAGAGGCGGAGACGATCCCCTATGAGGTCCTCTGCTCGCTGTCAAGACCGAGGCTTCCGAGGGTTTATATCGGCTGATTCATTTGGGAGACCGGAAAAACTGCGGTCTCCCGGATTTTTTATTCCGGCACACGGAACAAACCGGCGCGGAGTACGTCAAAACCGGTGTGTCGCATGACAAACAGATAACAGAGGGCGGATATGACAATGAAAACAGGCAGTGCAGCAGTGACGGGAAAAGGCAAAAAGAGGCTGAACGGATTTCTCCGGTTCGTCCGGACGGTGATAATACTTGCGCTTATCCTCGGGATAACCGGCGGGATCGCGGTGGCGGCGGTGAACATTGCGGTGATCGGCACGGCAAAAAAGACCATCCTGACACCCGATGAGGCTGAAAAGCTGGAGGGCGTTGACTGCATCATCGTCCTCGGCTGTCAGGTGAAGAAGGACGTGCCGAGCGATATGCTCTATGACCGGATAGTCACGGGGGTCGATCTTTACCGGCGCGGGGTTTCGGAGGTGCTTTTCATGAGCGGCGACAGCCGGATGAAGCACTATGACGAGGTCGGCGTGATGAAGCGCGTCGCCTGCGAAAAGGGTGTGCCGGAGGACGCGGTTGACTGCGACGGCTACGGGCTTTCGACCTACGACAGCATATACCGCGCCGCAAAGCTGTACGGCTGCAAAAAGGCAGTGATAGTGACTCAGGAATATCACCTTTACCGCGCGGTGTACATCGCAAAGAAAATGGGGCTTGAGGCATACGGCGTGTCGGCAAGCATAAGAAGATACCGCGGGCAGAAATTTCAGAACGCAAGGGAAGCCGCGGCAAGGGTGAAGGATTTTGCCTTTTCGCTGATAGTCCCCGATGCGGAAATGGGGCTTGAGGTGTGGAAGCCGGCTGAAACCGCTTCACGGGCGGCTGTTTCCGGCGGGAAACTGACTTTTTTCCGTTTGCCGTCCCATAAAACGCGTCTTTGCGATTGACAAACCGGAGGAATGCTGATATAATAACTATTTGTTATATTGTACGCATTCGCATCGGAGGTTTCACATGAAGTGGACAGGACTTAACGACCTGAGAGAAATGTACCTTTCGTTTTTCGAGTCGAAGGGACATTTAAGACACAAGAGCTTTCCCCTTGTGCCGATAAACGATAAATCGATACTGCTGATAAACGCAGGCATGACCCCGCTGAAGAAGTATTTCACGGGCGAGCTTGAGCCGCCGCGCCGCAGGATGACCACCTGTCAGAAGTGCATAAGAACTCCCGACATCGACAGGGTCGGTCTTACCGCACGTCACGGAACGTTTTTCGAGATGCTCGGAAACTTCTCGTTCGGCGACTATTTCAAGCATGATGCCATTCACTGGGCGTGGGAGTTCATAACCGAAAGGCTGGAGCTGCCGGAGGACAGGCTCTGGGTGACGGTCTACCTTGAGGACGACGAGGCCTATGACATCTGGGAAAAGGAGATCGGCGTCGATCCGTCCCACATCGTCAGGCTCGGCAAGGAGGATAACTTCTGGGAGCACGGCTCCGGTCCCTGCGGACCCTGCTCCGAGATATATTTCGACCGCGGCGAGGAGTTCGGCTGCGGCTCTCCCGACTGCAAGCCGGGATGTGACTGCGACAGGTTCATGGAGTTCTGGAACCTTGTTTTCACGCAGTTCGACAACGACGGGCACAACAACTATACCCGCCTTGCAAAGCCCAATATCGACACCGGAATGGGGCTTGAGCGCCTTGCCTGCCTTATGCAGGGGGTCAACAACCTCTTCGAGGTGGATACCGTCAGAAACATCATGAAGGCTGTCGAGGATACGGCGGGCGTGAAGTACGGCGAGAATGAAAAAACCGATATTTCGCTCCGCGTCATCACCGACCACATAAGATCCACCGTGTTCATGATCTGCGACGGCGTTGTCCCGTCGAACGAGGGCAGGGGATATGTCCTCCGCCGTCTGCTCAGACGCGCGGCAAGACACGGCAGGCTCATCGGCATAAAGGGAGTGTTCCTCTCCGGCATCGCCGACGTTGTTGCGCGCGAAAACCTTTCCGAGTACCCGGAGCTTACCGAAAAGCTGGATTATATCAAAAAGGTCATCTCCATCGAGGAGGAGCGCTTTGCCGCCACCATCGACGCGGGACTGAATATGCTTGCCGCTCTTACCGAAAAGGCGGTCGAAAGACTGAAGAGGCTTCCCGAGATCGCCGACAGAATGTCGGTCGAGGCACTTAAGATGGTTGACGGCAAGGAGGTGTTCAGGCTCTACGACACCTTCGGCTTCCCGATCGATCTGACAAGAGAGATCGTTGCCGAAAAGGGTCTTACCGTTGACGAGGACACCTTTGATAAGCTCATGAAGGAGCAGAGGGCACGCGCAAGAGCCGCAAGAGCCAACATCAGCGGCTGGAGCGAGGCTTCAAAGACGCTTATCCACAACTTCGCAAAGACCGGCTTTGTCGGATATGACGCATACGACTGCGAGGCAAAGGTCATCGGGCTTATTGCCGACGATATGTCGGTCGAAAGCGTCAACGAGGGCGAATTCACCATGATCTGCGACAGGACCGTGTTCTACGGCGAGGGCGGAGGTCAGGTCGGCGACAGCGGCACCGCACAGATCGGCGACACCGTGTTCGACATCACCGACACGAAGAAGGACGAGGGGGTGTACCTCCACTTCTGCTCGCTCTCCGACGGCTCGGTAAAGGTCGGCGATACCGTTACCCTCACCCTTGACAGGGAGCGCAGGGACGCGATAAAGAGAAACCATTCCGCCTGCCATATGCTTCAGGCGGCGCTGAGAGCGGTTCTCGGCGTTCATGTCGGACAGGCGGGCTCGTATGTTGACGAAAACCGTCTCCGTTTCGACTTCACGCATTATGAGGCGATGTCGAAGGAACAGCTTGAAATGACCGAGGCTCTGGTCAACCGCCACATATTTGCGGCAGAGCCGGTCGTCACCGAGGTGACCGATGTTGAAACGGCAAAGAAGAGCGGCGCCATGGCTCTGTTCGGAGAAAAGTACGGAGATACGGTCCGGATCGTCACAATGGGCGATTTCTCAAAGGAGCTCTGCGGAGGAACCCACCTGAAGAACACCGCCGAGGCGGGAATGATGAAGATCATCTCCGAATCGTCGGTTGCTGCCGGAGTCAGAAGAATAGAGGCGACCACCGGATACGGCATTCTTAAGCTGCTTGACGAGAAGGAGCAGCTTATCGGCGAGACGGCAAAGGAGCTGAAAGCCGGAAACCACGCCGAGATCGCAAAGAAGGCGGCTCAGCTCCAGAACGAGCTTAAGGCTTCAAAGCGCGAGAACGAGGAGCTTTCCGCAAAGATCGCCGCCGCCCAGACCGACAGGATAAAGGAATCCGCGGTTGACGTGAACGGGCTTAAGATCATGACATATACCCTTAAGGATGCGGCTCCCGATATGCCGAGAGCGATCTGCGACGAGATCAAGGCTTCCGACGACGATGCGGTCGCGGTCATCGCGCTTGCTGCCGGAGGAAAGCTGACGTTTGCCGCCTGCTGCGGAAAGAATGCCGTGGCACACGGCGCTCACGCGGGAAACATCCTGAAGGCGGTCAGCGCGGTTACCGGAGGCGGCGGAGGCGGACGTCCCGACAGTGCTTCTTCCGGAGGCAAGGACGTGTCAAAGCTCCCCGAGGCGCTTGCCGGAGTGGCTGAGACAGTGAGAAAAATGTACCGCTGATAACCCGGTTACCGGTCGTCAGGCGGCAGAAACACGATTATAAAGATTCCGGGAGTGCCGTCGGGCATTCCCGGAATCTGCACCGGGAGAATAACGCTCTCTTACGTTCTGAAAGGGGAAAACCGGGGAATGTTAATATCGGCAGCGATCGCGGTGATCAAGACGATTCAGAAGCTGATCGGCTTTCTGCTCAGCTTTCACACAGTCTATTTCATCACGGGGCTTTTTACGACAAGAAAATTCCCGCCGGCAAAGAAACAGCACAAATATGCTGTTCTTGTTGCGGCGAGAAACGAAGAGAAGGTCATCGGAAACCTGATCGACAGCATACATATGCAGGACTATCCGTCAGAGCTTGTGACGGTGTTCGTCGTTGCCGACAACTGCACCGACAGGACGGCAGGGATCGCACGGGAGAGGGGAGCGCTATGCTATGAGCGGCAGGATCCCGACCAACGGACAAAGGGGTTTGCGCTTCAGTATCTTGTGAAATGCATTGACCGGGATTACGGCGTTGACAGCTATGAGGGGTACTTCATATTCGACGCCGACAACCTCCTGAAGGGCGACTACATAACAAGGATGAACGAGGCTTTTGATGCCGGCGAGAAGATAGTCACCTCCTACCGCAACACGAAAAACTTCGGCGACAACTGGATATCCGCCTCTTATGCTCTTCACTGGATGAGAACGCAGAGGACGGAACACCGCGCAAGGTCGGTTTTCCGCCTTGCGACAAGGATTCAGGGGACAGGATTCCTGTTTACAAACGAAATCATTAAAAACGGCTGGAACTACACCTCCCTTACCGAGGACAGGGCCTTCTGCGCCGATGCAGTGGTAAACGGCTACCGGATATCCTACAACAACGACGCGGAATTCTATGACGAACAGCCGACCGATCTTAAGATCGCCATGAGACAGAGGATCAGGTGGTCGAAGGGACACATTCAGGCATTTGCCGAGTCCGGAGGAAAGCTGTTTGCCGGGATATTCAGGTTTTTCGGCAGGCTCAGGAGCTTCATGTGCTATGATATGTTCTTCATTGTGACGCCGGTTTCGCTTGTGTCGATGTTCTGCCGCTGGTCGGCGGTCATTCTTGCGATTGCGCAGGTATTTGCTGACGGCGGAAGGTTTTCTGCGGCGCTGGCAATAGCTCTGTGGGCGCTGTACAACTTCCTTATCGGCAGCTTCGGAATGGTGGCTCAGGCGGTTTACGTGTTCATTGCCGAGAGAAGGCACATTCCGCCGATCAGATGGTACAAAAAGGTGTTCTACTCGCTGACCTTCCCGATATTCGACATCATCGGAAGGATATCGCTTATCATTGCGCTTTTCAGAAAGGTCGAATGGAAGCCGATACCGCACGACAAGGCGGTTGCGATAAACGAGCTGAGCGTAAAAAAATAAGACCGGATTTGCTTCCGGAGCAATACAAAAAATGACTGTCCGTTTCCGGGGCAGTCATTTTTTTAAGGACATTCAGCGGTTTATGTACTTCACCGTGTTGATGAGCAGGATGTCCGCTATCGGGTTGTCGCCGATGTTTTCAAGGACATACGGCATACTCAGAATCACGCTGCCGCGTCCGGTTTTCCATTCGGCGATGCTGTAAGAGCTTCTGTAAGCACCCTCGACCCAGATGCTTCCGGTGACAAATCCGGAGCATATCGGCTCGGGAGAGGCTTCCGTCTCGATCGTCTCGTGCGGGAACACGGTACTTACATAGTCAAGATCCATCATTCCGGGGCGCAGTCCGTCGAATATCGGGTGCGGCATGGGGACGTACTCCTTGTGGTAAAGAAAGTCCTGGGTGTACACGCACCGGAAGTCGGCAAAGCCGGTTTTCGCGGTCAGCTCCGGGTGGTCAAGGAACAGGCGGGACTGCATGAATACGGTCTTGTGTCCGTTCTCCGCCGCCGTCCTGAGCGAATTCCACTTTGCGTCGTCGCCGTGATCCTCCGGATTTCCGACTATGACCGGCAGATCTGTTTCGCCGGAGAAGGGAAGGACGTTTACTCCGCAGGAGGTCATGAATGCCGCCGCTTTTTCGTTTACGCCCCAGACCCTGACCGAGGTTCCCTGCGCGTTCAGATACGAGGTGTCGGTGATATAGAAGTCGAGCTTTTCCCCGGTGGGAGAGCCGCCGTTATTGAGGTTCGCAAGGAGTGTGTACTTCCCGGTCGGAACGTCAAGCGTGATCTTTTCATCGAACACCGGAACCGCAAGGGGCATGGATCCCGGGATCACGATCTCCGTGTCCTTTGACCATACGGTGACGCAGTCGCGGACTATGCGGAACGAGGCGGAGTATCTTCCGGGACGGAGAGCATCCTCGGTCGCAAGGCTTGCCTTTACCCTGAATTCCCGTCCGGAGTAGGCGTTTGTCTGCCATGTCATAAGGCAGAAGCGCAGAGGAGAGAAGCCGTCGGAGATGGCGTCGAACATTTCCGGCTTCCAGCGCCTCCAGTAGCTCCACAGACCCTCGCCGCACATACCGTGGTCAAGAAGCCCGGTCATCGAGAACCCGGCTATATGCGGGTTGGCGCGGATAAGGTTGAAGCCGAGGGTTCGCTGACGCGCGCCGAGACGCTGGCTTTCGATGAGCATCGTCTCCGGGAAGGGATAGACGCGGTCGAAGCCGAATTTCGAAAAGTCGCGCTTCAGCCCTTCGCTCTGCTCTCTGACCCATTTGTAATCGCAGAGGTCAGGGTCGGCGCCGTACTGTTCGAACATCCTTGCTTCGTGAATGACGTTGAAGTTCGTCCCGATGCCGTATTCCGATATGATTACCGGGCGCATTCCGGTCCCGACCTTCATCAGGTAGTCGTATGTGTGTTCGTCGTGCGGGGAGGTGGGGTAGCAGTGTACGTCTCCCGCTCCGATGAGCGACGGTCCGATGTCATGGATGCCGTCGATGTCTTTTCCGCAGGTGTTGATCACGCGGACGGCAAGGAGGTTTTCTCCGGTTTTTCTTATGCTGTCTGTCACATCGAACTCAAACGCCGTTTCGCCGCCCTCATAGGAGCCGAGACAGCTGCCGTTCAGCCACACCTCCGCCATGTAGTCCACAACGCCGAAGCGTAGGATGAGCCTGTCGCCGCCGCCGATAAGGCAGTCAAAACGGCACCAGTACCACGCAACTCCGCAGTATTCCGGAAACCGTTCCTGTATCGCCGACGGCACCTCTGCGGGACGCGCCGATTCTGTCGGAGAAAGCGGATATCCGCTGTCCTTTCCGATATTGTCGGGATCGGTGCCGACCGACCAGCCGGAGACGAGGGGCTGTTTGTTTGTCTTGATTATTTCTTTCATGGATTCGATCCTTAACTGTTATTGCATTTACGGGGAAAGGGGCATTTGCACCAATCGGTTTTTTGGTACTCGGTGCAATGCCCCTTTGCGGAACCGCTCAGACGGTCTTACGGTATCAGCTGTGCTTTTTCTTCAGAACGACGGCTGCGGACGCTGCTGTCATGCAGACGATCACTGCCGGGAGAAGAACGTCGGATGTGGGCGGTGTGGGCTTGTTTTCGTCATAAACGTACTCTATTACGTTGACGCACATTCCGTTCCAGCCCTCTTCCGCGGGGGTTCCGGCGACGACATTTATTGTGTGCTCTCCGGGAGTGACCCTGATTATGTCGGTCTGGTTGAGCCCGTCGGGATAGCCCTCGCCCCAGCCATTCTGGCGGTGCGTGGCGGCGAGCCTGCCGTCAACATATATTTCTATGTTGGTGTGAGCGTTTCCGCCGCCATTGCCGAAGCCGACCTTGATCCTGCTTGCATTTACCTTAGCCGTTACATAGAATCCCTCGCCGTGCGAGTCATAGATCTGCGTGTCGTCCCAGCCGGTCCAGTAGTCGAAGTACGACCACGGGTCGCCGCCCGGAGCGGGTGAAACCTCGTTTCCGTCCTTGTCAAAGAATTCATAGTCGGTGGCAAGAACCCAGTTTTCGGTCGGCTGCGGTTCGGTCGTTTCTTCCGGCTTTGAGGTCTCGTTTGGCTTTGAGGTTCCGTCCGGCTTTGTTTCGCCGGTCTGTTCGGTTTTGCTGACGGTGGCGGAACCGGACGATGCCGGGTCGGTTCCGTCCTTTCTGCACGAGGTGAAGATTGCCGTCAGTACAAGTACCGCAGCCACTGTCATTATTGTGCGACTATAAAGCACAAAAGCCCAAAACCCTTGAGAAATCAAGGCTTTTTGCTCAAAGGGACAAAAAATGACCAATGGGAGAAAGCCGGTACGGGGCAAGCAAAAATCCGATCATCGAATGAGTGATCGGATTTTTGTCGTTCATAAATCCATGTATCCCTATTCTGTAGTTATTACGCTTTAGAATAAGGGTAGAAAAAGTCACAAATGTATGATATAATATAATAAATTAAAACTTTCTCGGTGTGGTTATATGCTTATCAACCCCGAAAATGGTGTGGCCTGTAGCTTTCTTCAGAGAAGTTACGGGCTTTTTCTGTTACAAATTTGAAAAATGCGTGCTGGCGGATACAAGTTGGCAACAAGTCCATGTTACTATTTAATTAAAGTGGGATAGGTATACCCGCAAACAATACATGAAAAGGGGTGGAAACATGGCTAAAATACTCATTGTTGAGGACGAAAAAGCGATCAACGATCTTGTAAAATTCAATCTCGAGCTGGTCGGACATGAGTGCAGCCAGGTATTTGACGGTGAATCGGGGCTGACCGAGGCGCTGAAGCTCAAATACGATCTCATCATCCTTGATGTAATGCTCCCAAGTATTCGGGCTTTGAGATCATGGAATACATAGAAGGAACGCCGGTAATTTTCGTTACGGCGAAATCAACGCCGGCAGATAAAATCAAAGGTCTTCGTCTCGGAGCTGATGGTTTCGATATGGTTTTCTGATATTTTTCCTTGCCATGTTCGGCAATATGGTTTTTCAGACCTACCTTGTGGCAAGCGGTTCGGAAAATCTGCGTGAAGCAATCAAACTGTTTTGGACATTCCGTATTCCGTGGGGATGGACATATTCGGGAAGTATATTCCCGGATTGGGTGGCACAGTTCAGCTTCGGATTTTACAGCCTGATGCTTACATCGCTTCTAATCGGTCTTATTGTTATGATTTTCTTTAAGCCGAGAACGTGGTGCGCTTTCTGCCCGATGGGAACAATGACACAGGCAATCTGCAAATTAAGGAACAGAAAAAGAGGTAAGTGATAACATCACAGAACTCTGATTTCAAATCGGTTAAAATAAACACACAATAAAACAAAGGAGGACACGAAGATGTCTGTCATTAAAATTAATAAAGAAAATTTTGCAAGCGAAGTTTTGAATTCTAATAAAACTGTACTTCTCGATTTCTATGCCGATTGGTGCGGCCCTTGCCGTATGGTGGGTCCGATCGTATCGGAAATCGCAAATGAGCGAAGCGATGTTAAGGTCGGTAAAATAAATGTGGACGAACAGCCGGAGCTTGCGGCACAGTTTCAGGTAATGAGCATCCCGATGCTTGCTGTGATCAAAAACGGAAAGCTCGAGAATCAGGTCGTGGGCTACAGACCGAAAGAGCAAATTGAAGCAATGCTGTAAGGAGAAAAAAGATGGGACTGTTTAATTTCTTCCGCAACACCGCCGACATCAACACCGGTGTTGCGGAATACGAAACAAACGACGGCGCTGTATTGCTTGATGTTAGGACGGCAGAGGAATACCGTGACGGGCACATTGACGGAAGCGTCAACATACCTTTTGATAAAATTTCTTCCGTTGAGAATACCGTCAAGGACAAAAGCACCCCGCTTTATGTGCATTGTTTAAGCGGTGGTAGAAGTGGACAAGCTGTATCCTATTTGAAGCAAA
>FR891055.1 GCA_000433515.1 Candidatus Colimorpha enterica
CGGGTCTGCCGGCGGAGCGGTTATATCCGGTCAGGGATCGATCACGGTCGCACCCGGCAGCGAGGCGTACAGGACAGTATCTCTTTACTCACCGTCAAAACGTTCCTTCATGCTCTCCGGATATGCTTATTCCGCAAGCGGAAAGGCAACCGGCGTCTCGCTCAGAATAACATACAATTATTCCGACGGAACATCATCGGCGGAAGTTTTCCCGTTCACTGACTACATTACCGGCGCGCAGTTTGCCTCGTATTCTGCTGTTCCGGAAAAATTCTCCGACTCTCTTACGATAGATTCCGTAAAGATCGCGCTTCATAACGGAAGCGGAGAAACCGTCTGCTTTGACGATATCCTCCTTTCGTTCGGCGACACCGTGTCGGATGATGGCGGCGAAGAAGAGGATACCGGTTCGTACACTTCCGGACTGTCGTTCGCCTCACAGGGCGACGGCACCTGCAAGCTCAGCGGCCTCGGAAGTGCCTCCGGCGACCTTTCTGTTCCGCCGAAAAGCCCCGCGGGAGATACCGTTTCCGCAGTTGCTGCATCCGCATTCCTTCAGAAAACCGGGATAACCGGCATCACTCTTCCGGAAAGCGTTACAACCATCGGCAGATGCGCTTTCCAGGAGGCAACAAACCTGACATACGCGGAGATATCCGGCGACGTCACAAAGATCGACTACGCCACCTTCTATAAGTGCTCAAATCTTGAGACGGTCAATATCCCCGACACCGTAACATCTGTCGGTCAGAGCGCGTTCCGCGAGTGCTTTAAGCTGAATCAGCTCATTTTCCCCGAAGGAGTTACCTCGATAGGCGCGTACTGTGCCTATAACGACACGGCGCTTACGAGAATATATATTCCCTCAACCGTTACCGCCATCGGAAAAGCCGCGTTCTACGGACCGAAGAACGTAACCGTTTACTATAACGGCACGCAGGCGCAGTGGGACGCAATAAACAAGGGCGACAACGTCTTTTCGTCCGGCGTCAGCGTTATCTGCAACTGTGAGGTAAAGGACGGCAACCTTTACACCTACACAACCGACGCAAACGGAAACAGAACCTCAACAACCGTCACATCCCTTGATGACAAGAGCTTCATCTCGTCCTACACCTACGATGTGAACGGAAATATTACCTCCATAACCGACAGCAAGGGCAATACAGAGTCCTACACATACGACGCCTCCGGAAACATGACGCGCCACACCGACGCCTCCGGCAGGACAACGCTTTATACCTACGACGCACACGGAAGCGTCCTGAGCGAAACCGATGCCAAGGGCAGCGTCACATCGTATAACTACTACGCAAACGGACTTCTTCACACAATGGCTTCTGCCGGAGTGACTGTGACATACGCTTACGACCGCGGACAGGTCGCAACGGTAACGCAGAGCGGAGACGGATATTCCCAGAACTACACCTATACCTATAACGCATACGGAAACCTTATATCCGTGTCAGTCGGTGCAAGGACACTTGTCACCTATGCTTACGGCAGAGGCGGCGCAGGAAACGTCACCTCGATGACCTATGCAAACGGATATACCGAAACATATACCTACGACGACCGCGGAAATCTGCTTACCGTGAAGGAGAACGGCGAAACCGCGTATACCTATACCTACGATCTTGCCGGAAACCTTCTCACCGCTTCTGACAGCAGGCTGAACCGCCGCGACGTGTATCTGTACTCTTCCGACGGCTATACGGCAGTTGTGCTGACATATGGTGCGGACGGCAGCATTCTTACCGTGTCCGACGGAAACGGAACCGTCAGACTCCCTGACGGCACTGACTATACGGGTCTTCCCGAAAACGTCACCTCCGACGAGACGACAGACGACCTGATGAGGACGACGAGGAAGGCGCTGAAGCTGGCTGACAACGAGATATTCTCTGTGTCTTACAGCTACGCAAACAAGGCAACTCAGTATTATACCACCGATCAGGTGATAAGCGAGAGCTTCTCGGGCGGCAGCGCTTTCACATACGGTTATGACGCTCTCGGAAACCTTATAAGCGTCAACGAAAACGGCATTCAGAAGCTGAACTATACCTACGATGCCCTTTCGCAGCTTGTGAGGGAGGATAATTACTACTCGGGAAAGACATATATATGGACATATGACAAGGGC
>FR891056.1 GCA_000433515.1 Candidatus Colimorpha enterica
CTTTAATACCTTGCATAAGAGGTAAAAGTTGATGATGATAAGCGTTTGAATTTAAGTAATAACCGAGATAACCCAATGCCATTTTATTGTGTGGACGACATACCATAGTGTGGAGTCCCGACACGACATCTAACCCTTGTGAATTGCCTATTTCACAGGCTTTTCCGGTTGTTTCATCTTCTGCTGTATCAGCAATTATAATATCGCCATCTTGTAATAATGCACCCTTGAAATCGTCTCTGCTTTTTCCTGTCGCAAAAGGTATTTCATCGTTTTGAACATCTACAACAGAACCGTATTTTATGAGAATATCACCATAGTGAATATTCCTCACAGACCCATTCTCATAATTCAGTTCTGCACGGGATAAGGTATTGTTAGGTATAGTACAATCAAACACTTCATCGAACTTACGCTGTTCCCAAGCATCCGTGAATCCGGCGAATCGGATGGCTGGTTTATTCATTGTTTCAGCCATTTTATTCACCTCCGAGCAGTTTTTTGAGTTCCTGAAGGCCCTGCATATCAAATTCGCCGCCTGTAAGCTGATCTATCATGGAGATCAAGGTAGCCTCTGTATCGGCGATTTCTTTCTCCACATCTTCGAATGTGGTTTGATATTTTTTTGCAAGTGCTTCCAGTTTTGCCGTCAGAGTACCCACAATACGGAGTGGCAATGCGGATATTTCGGTCACCACGGGATCAATCCACTTCATCGATAGCAGGGAAAGTGCATCTTCATCGCTCAAAGACTCTATGGCTTTCGCTACTGTTTTACGCCCGGTTACAGTATCGACAATACGTTTGATGTCAGACGCTCGGAGTCTATTGTTCTTGCCGACCTTTTCAAAACCTTTGGAAGCGTCTATGATCAGAACATCCGTGTTTATGCGCTTTTGCTTCAGCACCATTATAATCGTGGGAATGCCTGTGCCGAAGAATATATTTGCGGGAAGACCGATGATGGCATCAATTTTGTTGTTTTCAATCAGGTGCTTACGGATTTCTCCTTCTTCACCACCGCGGAAAAGGACACCATGGGGAAGAACGATTGTCATAATGCCATCCGGTTTAATATGGTACAGGTCATGCAGAAGAAACGCATAGTCCGCTTTTCCTTTCGGAGCAAGCCCGTAGGATTTATAACGGGGATCGTTTTCCTTGTCCTGCGGATTCCAGTTCTGCGAGTATGGCGGGTTGGATACAACGGCATCTACATAAAGAGGATCGTATGTACCAACCGGGTCATTATCATCAAAATAAGGCCAGTCATCTTCCAAGGTATCTCCATTTCTTGTTACGATATTCGATGGAAGAATGCCCCTCATGACGAGATTCATTCGTGTAAGGTTATAGGTGTTTTCTTTGAGTTCCTGTGCGTAATACTTGATCCGATCACTGCTTCCCATATGCTTTGCAACGCTCTTGCCTATATTGATGAGCAAAGAACCGGAGCCGCTGGTCGGGTCATATATTTTGATTTCCGTACGGTCTTTCAAGTGATCGGCAACGATATCAGACATGAGAAGCGACACTTCGTGCGGGGTATAGAATTCGCCCGCCTTCTTACCCGCGTTTGCCGCAAAGTTAGAGATCAGATATTCATAAATAAAGCCGAGAACATCATAGTCCTGCTTGCCGTCCATCGGAATATCCTTGATGAGATGAATCAGATCGCTGATTGCTTTTGTCTGATTTCCGGCACCGTCGCCGAGTTTGGAAAGACCGGTTTGCAGGGTATCGAAAATCTTCTCAAATACCTTCTTATGCGTCGGATTGATCAAACGGTTGAAAGCAGAAAGCGCATCCCGCACATTGCCGACATTGAAATCCGATCCCTTTGAAAGCCAAGTAGAGAACAGATTTTCATAGGCAATGAAGTAACCGATTTTATTCTGCACATCTGTTACGATTTCCAATTGTTCTTCCGTGACAGAGGGAAGATCGGCATCGGTAAAGCCCAGTTCTTTCAAGTATTTTTCTTCCTTGTAGGAAAGAAATTTATAAAAGATGAATCCGAGAATATAATCCTTATATTCATTTGCTTCAATTTTAGATCGCATTTTATTGGCCGATTCCCATATTTTTGCCGCCAGTTGTTGCTTATTCATCGGTAAAACCTTCTTTCATTCGTTTTATATATTCCTTCATTCATTTCGTATCGGATTGTTTGGTGTTATCCGTAATGCTCGTATTGATCAAGGCCTGTTGCAGGGCATCAATTGAGATGCTGTTTTTTTCGCAGAATTGCTTGATCTTTCGCATGGCAACCATATTGGGTACAGTTTTACCGGTTTCCCATCTGTTAACGGTTGAAAAAGATACGGAAAGTGCGTCCGCAAATTCAACCTGTGATAACAGGGCCTTCTGGCGAATGATCTTTATTTCGTTCGAAACACTCATGTTCTTACTCCTCGCAATAATATAGCACAATTATAGCACAAGTGACGCACTTTTTCAATAGGTTTGACGGAAAAAATCCTCTTTCTTGGGAACAGCGTAAGGTTGGTGACTTGCTCACAGAACGCAATCAGCAAGCACCAATGAGCAACGACTATCCTCTCATGGCATTCATAGCGAATGAGGGAGTGGCTCCAAAAGGTGAGCGTTATGACCGAAGTGCTTTGGTAAACGATACAGTGAATAAGCTATATAAGAAAACCGAAATTGGAGATTTCATATATAGCTCTAACAACCTTGAAACTGGATCAATAGGGCTAAACAAGTATGGAAAAGCCTGTATTTCACCTGTATATAGCATTTTTGAACCCACTGGCATTGCCGATTCAGATTTTTTGGGAAGAAGATTAGTTAGAAAAGACTTCATAAATGCAATGGTCAAATGGCGTCAAGGCGTTATCTATGGGCAATGGAAAATACACGAGTCGGATTTTCTGAAAATCGAAATAGCTGTTCCTACGGTTGAAGAGCAACGGAAAATAGGTGCCTATTTGGACCAGCTCGACAATCTTATCACCCTTCATCAGCGTAAGTATTTGAGGTATCATCAAGCTTCGTCGGAATCATTTACTGATTGAGACTTACGATTAGGGCGGTCGAAAAAAGACCTACAATTCAATCAAGAACTGTAAGTCTTTTTCAAGTCTAATCTTCAACCACACCAAGCACTCTTCCGCAGCAATAAATGCTGTCGGACGAATGCAATGAGATCGGTTTATATGCTTTATTGTGCGAAATAAGGCAATGATCGCCCAACTCTTTGATAAACACATCCCCATTTACAACAAAGATACCGATATCGCCTTTTTCAATGCTGTCCATTTTTTCGACAAATACTTTGTCTCCATCGTGAAATGAAGGTTCCATACTATCACCGCTGATCGGTATCACATAATCCGCATCTTCAGCTTCTTCTGTCTCTTTAACCCAAATCTCTTCAGGCGACTCGGTCTCAAGGAAGTTACCGGTACCGGCGGAAGCGGGAAAGTCATAGTAATCAATCCTCATCTTACGTATTCTCGGCTTTTTGGGCTGACTTGCAAGTGTTCGATCATATTCTGCGATAATCACTGCATTGACAGCTTTTTTTCCGTATTCATCTATGAATCTATATTGATTTAACATTGCCCATTCAGTTAGTGATGGCATTTCTTTTTCCGTTTTTATACCGAGCAACTGGTCGGCAGATACGTCAAGCACTTCGCAAATGCGTAAAAGTGTGACACAATCCGGCTTCGCTTTTCCGATTTCCCAAGTTGACACAGCAGAAGGTGATTTTGCTCCGATACGTGCAGCAAGTTCATCTTGTTTCATATTTTTAGCAAGTCTTGCTTCTTTAATCCGCAAGCCAATAGACTTCATGACACAACCCTCCAATCTATCATGATGCCATTATAACACAATAAAAATCAAATGTCAATAGAAAACTTGAATTAAATTCAAGAAAACCTATTGACAAATGAACCACATTCGTGTATAATGTAATCACTCCATTGTGATTCGAGCAAAAAGCAGAGAAAGGAACAGATGCGTCATGTCAGAGCGAGCTATACTACATATTGATATGAATAATTTTTACGCATCCGTCGAGTGTATGCTCAATCCGGATTTGAAAAAATATCCGATTGCCGTTTGTGGCAGTCAAGAAGAACGGCATGGGATCGTTCTGGCAAAAAACTATAAGGCGAAAGCATTTGGAGTTTCTACAGGCGAAGCAATATGGCAAGCAAAACAGAAGTGCCCAAACCTTGTGACAGTTCCGCCTCATTATGAACAGTATATGCGCTTTTCAAAGCTCGCAAGAGAGATATACGGAAGATACACTGATCTTGTCGAACCATTCGGAATGGATGAGGTGTGGGCAGATGTGACAGGTTGCCAACACTTTATCGGCAGTCCGCTTCATATAGCAGAAGAAATAAAGGAAACCGTTAAGTATGAACTCGGATTGACCGTATCCATAGGTGTTTCTTTCAATAAGATATTTGCCA
>FR891057.1 GCA_000433515.1 Candidatus Colimorpha enterica
ACATCAGCAGGTGCTGTACGCCGTTTTCGGTCCACTCTTCGTTGAGAACTGTAGTATCGGACAGGGCATAGGTGTGCTTTACGCCGTTTACAGTCTTGGCCGTTTTTATTCCGTTCCACAGAAAAATAGTTTTTCTGTGGAACGGCTATAATCCAATCACTTAAACCACTTACTCACTTAAGCTCCCAACGCAATACCACATTTTCACCGTCAACCGTGTCACCTGCAATACAGTTCAATACCGTCCTTCAGTGTGCGGAATTTCAGGTCATCCTCGGTGAAAATTGAGTTTATCATATCACAATTGCCCTCTGCCGCGGCTTTTATGTAGTTCGGATATCTGTACGCCATGATCCTTTCGGTTTCCGCATTTGTTGCCTCCTGAACCTCTTCCTCGGTCTGAAATGCATCTTTCAGTCTCTCTTTGAAAAAATACTCCTCCATCCCGAATGGGTCGTCACTTTTCCCGAAGCGCTCTTCTTCTGCTCTTTTATTTTCAAGCATGATATCCGCACGATTTTTACGGTTATTTTTCAGCGAATATACCCTGCTTTCGTTTTTTGCGCATTCAAATACCTTGTCGGAACGCTCAAATGAACCGTCAATATGCGCCATCCAGAGCAGGTCGTTTTCGTGAATCGTCTGACCGAACATGATCTCTCCTTCCATGTCCGAAATATTCCCGATTTCCGTATCCGGTTGCGCCATCTTTCTCTCGGCGTCCCGGACAGTGAAGGCTGTAACTTTTTCGATATACCGCTCAAAACTGTCGGCATAGTCAAGCACGGGAATCACCTCGTTCATAACCGTATCAAGCCATCTGTGTACTATGCTTTCACTTTCCTCCGGTTTGCTCTGACTGAAATAATGAAAGCCGGTTATCGTTGATTTTTCAGCCCACAAGCCTTTTTTGATATCAAGATGAGCGGAATTTTCACACATGAACCGGTGATTCCTCATCGGATAAAACGCAAAACAGACCTCTCCGGGATTCGTCGTTCTGAGAGTGATCCCCTGAAGGATTTCTCCCATCGCGCGGCAGTATAATACCCCGTACTTTTTGAACCCGAGCTTTTCAAGCGGTTCGGTAAAAATGTTGGTGTAGCACTTTGTCATTTTCATTTGTTTGTCCTCACTTTTAATGTAATTTAACACAGGCCATTGTCAGCCGCCGTCCGTATGACCATGTTGCGGCATACTGATTGCCGTCCTCAAGAAACAGGTGTGACGGGTTGCCGACAATGTCGTATGAATAGTTCTGTTCTTTACCGTCAGGAAGCGTTATTTTGCTGAGAACATCGCTTCTTCCGCTTTCGTATGTAAAGCTCGTAGTCCCAATCGGAGTAGCAACTGCAAGAGAGTAGTAACACTCCGTTTTGGACAGCATATTCCCGTCTTTGTCTTAGGTCATCTACTCCCTGACAATGCGCTCCCTGTAGCACACCCGGTGCACCTGACGAAGCTAATTATTCGTTCAAATTCACATAAAAGACAACATCCGATTTGCCGTTTTCACCTGTTATTCCACAATCTTGTAAGTGCAGGTGCGTAAAGCCCAAATCTTTTTTATCTTTGTTTTTCAATTTAAATTGGCTGACTTTATCGTCGAATTTCTTCAAGGAAATCATCATTTTTCTAAATTCCTGATAGTTGAGCAATATCTCGACAATGTCAGCTTCTTTGTTTCTTTCAGTATAAATTTTCATAACATTAACCTTCTGTCATTGGATTTATAGTACCTGCTGTTCAGATAGTATATCCCGGTCTCCGGAGCCGCGGCAGGTCACCATTCGAGTCGTTGACGTACATAAGCAGGTGCTGTACGCCGTTTTGATATTCCGAAAGTCC
>FR891058.1 GCA_000433515.1 Candidatus Colimorpha enterica
TAGTGTAACTGCACTCGGTTTTGGACAGGATATTCCCGTCTTTGTCTTAAGTCATCTACTCCCTGACAATGCGCTCCCTGTAGCACACTATGTGTAGCATTCTGGAATGATGTCTGAAGAACCTCCAGTTCTCATCATCTTCGTCTGAAGAGGCATTATTGAAGCACTCGACCTTCAGGACAGACCGATCATGTTGCATTTCAATTATTGCATCACCGTGTACTAACAGCTTTACATCAGTCACGGCAAACCCATTTGTAAACTGCTGATTGTTTCTGACAGCATCATCAAATACTGAATTTCTTTCTGACGAACAGTATGAGAACGTCCCGTCACTGTCATTACCGGGGATGTATACGTCCCTGTCTGACGTGATGATCCGGTCGTCACACACTATACGGAATGGTGACTGAATATGCCAGACCTCGTTAATGGTGCTCTTGTGATCGCCGAACGTCAGTTCAAGCATATTGCAGGTTCTTCCGATTTTGATCAAAAACAAACCGGACAGCCTTTGTTTTATTTCTTCTTCAAATGATCTCATCTCACTATTTCCTTTTGTCGCCAAACAGATAAATAGCTTCATTCAATATTTCTTGATAGCCATAACCCAATCCATGAATTGCATCATGCAAAATGCGCTTGTTTTCAGGTGTATTCTGACCAATAGCGTTTAAAGCATCCCTAACTTGCTTATTCTGCCTGTCATGATCTCCCGTCATATTGCCCTTTGGAGTCCCCATTTTGTTGCAATTTGCATTGTGCACCAAAACCTGACTTTCAGTTACATAATATGTGTGAAAATCAGCGACCTCAAAGTTATAAATCGTTATAGGACTTTCAAGCAGTTCATGTTGTACCTGCTCAATAACGACGTATTCGCCGTTCAAAAGCTGAAGCCTGTCTCCGGCGCGAAGCTGAATTGCCTTAGTCCAACCCTTTACAGGAACCCAGAATGGATGTTAACAGTTCAAATAACGATTCAATGAGTAAGGCGAACTTTGATATTGTCGTTTGTTAAGACCGATACCCACCATTTCTTATCCGAGTCGCAATTTCGCAAGTAATAAGCACTTAAATACTCCATTGCTTTTTGCGCAGTCTCCATAGGATTATTCTCGTTGCAATACCAATTGTCGCAAGACTCGATATAATGCTTTCCCTCGCGGATTATGATATCCCCGCCGAGAATCAGAAATCCATGACTGACCGCCTCGCATATAAAAGCCATCGCGGACGGCAAATCAAAAGCATAATTGTTTATTCCATCTGAAGTCAGATCGATAACCTCATAATTCAGTTCCCATCTACTGTATTTCATATATACCCCCACAATCACTAATTCCCAGGCCATTTTATTATAAAAACCCTGTGGTTGCAATACATATTTAAATCAAAAATATATTCGAACATACCATCGTAACCATTATAGCTTCCGGGAATTTGAACTTTTATATAAGGAAGCCCATCACCGCCAGTAATTTGAGAAGTACGACCATATCCCCCATAATTATCGACAATTCGAGGAAACCCATGATTATCAGTCATATCCATTTGTGATTTAACTTTATCCGAATATTTCAGACTATCTAATGGATTATCGTTGGTACATGTATTATGCACCAATACAGATCCATAACCAACAAAATAAGTATGAAATCCTTCAACTTCAAAATTGTAAACCTTAACCGGACTTTCAAGCAGTTCATGTTGCACCTGCTCAATAACGACGTATTCGCCGTTCAAAAGCTGAAGCCTGTCTCCGGCGCGAAGCTGAATTGCCTTAGTCCAACCCTTTACAGGAACCCAGAATGGATGCGTCGGTGTTGAGATTATTTCTTCTCCATTAACACTAATGTGAACAAGTTCGTTTGACTCCCGAACGAAAGTCCTTACCACCTCTTTCAGTTCGGTTTCTCCGGTTTCGGGATTGTGTGCATACACCCTCATACCGGCAGTAATATTCTCAATTGAAACCCGCCCGTTCTCAGTCGATACCTTTGTTCCGGCAATAAAACATACTCCGGGGCTGCTTGCCGCCATTTCAAGCATTCCAGCCGTTGCTACTGTTGCGACGAATGCACCGGCATTATACAAATCCTCATTACCATGCAACGCATTAAGAAGCGGGCTCTCACCAGTCATTGCCTGATATGCCACATCACCCGCATATGCGGATGCAAGAGCAACAGTTCCAACTGTGACTGCCGTCGCTGCTGCACTGGCTACGGTTGCACTCACACCAGCAGACATTGCCACAATTGAAAGCGTGCAGGCAGCGGCAGGCGCTGCC
>FR891059.1 GCA_000433515.1 Candidatus Colimorpha enterica
GTGTTTCTTTCAATAAGATATTTGCCAAACTCGGTTCGGACATGAAAAAGCCCGATGCCATAACGGTTATTCCAAAGGAATCTTTCAAGGAAAAGATATGGGATCTTCCGGCGACGGATATGTTAGGGGTAGGGCGTGCGACCGAAAAGAAGCTCTCTTCGGTCGGTATACGCACCATCGGACAGCTCGCACAGTTTCCCGTCGACTTCTTTCAAAGAAAACTCGGTAAGTGTGGAGTTGACCTCTGGCGATTCGCCAATGGTATGGACGATTCCCAAGTTACTGTCAGAGATATAGAAGCTCCCGACAAAACGGTTGGTCATGGTATGACAGCTCTGCAGGATTTGGAGAATGACGCAGAAGTATGGAAGTTCATTCTCGAACTCTGCCAAGACATAGGGCACAGACTCTATGTCTTCAATAAAAAAGCAACAGGTATCGCAATAGCGGTTAGAGATAATCAGTTATTTACAAAGCAATGGCAGTGTGGGCTCCCCGTTCCCACGCAAAGTCCTTCCTGCATAGCGAAAGAGGCCTTCTCCCTGTTTACACGCAGCTATGATTGGAGAAACCCAATTCGTTCTCTGACAGTCCGTGCAATCAATCTCACGTCTTTGGACACGCCTTGTCAGTTGGATATGTTTTCTGATCCGATCAGAGTAGCGAAAGCAGAATCTCTGGACAAGGCAATTGAAGAACTGCGCTATCGCTTTGGAAAAAAGATCATCCGCAATGCTTGCCTGTTGGATAACCCAAAGATGTCACCGCATGATAATCCCGATATTATCATGCCGACAGGTGTACCAATGTAGGAGGTTTACAATGCAAACAATCAAATATGTAAAACAGCCTGTGGCAGTTGTTGTTACTGTCAGTAGAGACGGGCAGGTACGCCCGAAAAAATTTCAGTGGAAAGACGGTCACACATATACCATCGACCGTGTGACCAAGGTTGAACGTGCAGCTTCCACCAAGGTGGGAGGCTGCGGCATCCGATATACCGTAATGGTGGAAGGCTTGCCTCGTTTCCTTTACGATGAAGAAGGAAAATGGTTTATGGAAGACGAGGTGCTCATCGAGGTGACCGAATGATTATAGGCACAAAGACCGAGTTTGAAAACCTTGCCGACTACATTTTGAGGGATTACCTCGGAAGCGAATACGACAGTTACTCGCCACTCAATGTAGATGCATTTGCAAAAGATTATCTCAAACTGGATATATCCTATTGTCAGTTCGATCCCAACGAACATATCGAAGGAATGCGAACAGGTCAACAGATCATTCTTGACGAACGGTTAAGTGAACCCGCACGATTGGGAGAACGGAACTTTACCATTGCTCATGAATGCGGACATGACCTGATCAATTGGCAGGACCCCGATTATATTCCTCATCAGATTATCAATTACAGAATAAGGAGTCATCACAAAAAGCTGAAAACAGAAAATGATTTCAAAGAGTGGCAAGCAAATGTCGTTGCATCCTGTCTGTTGCTTCGTCCGAATTTAGTCGGTTGGACATTGTACACTTTTGCAAAGAAAGAAAAGATAACCGTATATGACACAAATATTCTTTTTCGTGCGGATCGAACGATTCTCAGAATGATGGCACAATATCTGGGTGTATCTCAGGAGTGCCTGTTCTACAGACTTGACAGACTTGATATGCTTGAACACAAACCGTTGTCAGAATATGATCCTGTCATGGATGGACTCTTGTTTTGGAGGTGATCGAAGTGCCGAAAAGAATTGTTCTTGATCAGGCCTACCTTGAAAGAATAAAAAAGGAAGATGAAGCAGTCGTTGCTTCTCTGACAGCGATGGCTCAGAAGAAGATTCCGTGTAAATACTGCAATTGCCTGACCATAACGAAGTACGAGGATCTGAAAGGTCATTTTATTGCTTTCTGTCCTCGATGCGGACAGGTTGCAACCTATCAGGCAGCCGATTACAGACATTACTCTTATTTACCTATCCCCGATATAACAGTAACGGTAAGACTATAAACAAAACTGAATAAAAACCATGTATGAGCCGTGGAGTCGATGAAAGTCGCAACATCCCTTGTGCCGCATGAAAGTATCATCCGATAGCAATATTGGATACGGTAATCGCTGGATTAATGAGTGCAAATGTGATATACTTCATAGTGCCGACAGCGCTATGAAGTCATTTGCCAACCACAACAAAAAGAAAGGAAGATATACATGAAAAGAATAACCGGTCGGCTGACCGAAAAGAACGGCAAATGGTACGCTGTAATCAACTTATATACTGTCGAAGGAAAACGCAAAGAGAAATGGCAAGGTCTTGACCTGGAAGCCAAAAAAGGAAGCAAGACGGAAGCCGGACACCGCTTGAATGAACTGCTCTCCAAATATAACTCCGGTGATCTGTACCTGAAGGAATCGCTTACCCATGCAGAACAGGAGCGAATGAGACTGGCGGATCAGAAGGTGGACGAATACATTGTGGAATGGCTTGAAAGCCACAAATGCAATATCTCCGTCCTTACGTATAACAGCTACAAAAGAATGACGGACGGAAGGATCGTACCATACTTCAAGAAGTTGGGCATTCCCCTCAAAGAACTGACCGGCGATGAGATCAACGCATTCTACCTCTCACTCCGAAATGACGGACTTACCGGCGCAACTGCCCAAAGGTATCATTCGATGATGCATCTTGCATTCAAGCAAGCCGTAAAACGCCGGGTGATTCCAACCAACCCTTGCGACCAAGCAGACAGGCCCAAGGCAGTGCAATACATAGGAACGTACTACAACTCTGCGGAGATCAAACAGCTCCTTGAGTGCTTGGATGGCGATCCTATGAAGATAGCAGTCATATTGACCGCTTATTACGGACTTCGGAGAAGCGAAGTGCTGGGACTGAAATGGGATGCGATAGACCCCGTTGAGGACAAGATCTATATCAGGCACAAGATCATCGAAAACAAGCTGAACGGCAACGAGATCGAAGGTCTTGATGTCATGAAAACAAAATCGTCCTACCGGTCTCTCCCGCTGATGCCATTCATTAAAAAGGCTTTAGAGGAAGAAAGAGCGCGGCAAGAGGAAATGCAACGAGTCCTGCGTAAATCGTACAACAGAAAATACCTGGATTATGTGTGCGTAGATGCGATGGGGGATATTCTGAAACCACAGTATGTCACAGAACACTTCAAGGTGATTCTCGAACGAAACGGGCTGAAAAAGATCCGCTTCCACGATCTGCGTCACTCCTGTGCCTCACTGATGCTGGCAAACGATATTTCCATGAAAGAGATTCAGGAATGGCTTGGGCACTCGAACATCAGTACCACGGCAAATATTTATGCGCATGTGGACAGCGAGAGCAAGCGGGAAAGCGCAAGGATCATCGATAAGGTTCTGTCAAAAGAAGAAGCCGTATAAGCAAAAAAATGGGGTCAAGACTGCCATCCTGACCCCTATGTGGCGGAGGGTGTGAGATTCGAACTCACGCGCCGTTG
>FR891060.1 GCA_000433515.1 Candidatus Colimorpha enterica
ATTACGACTATATCCTTATTGACTGTATTCCAGATTTATAACCCGGATGGAACCAAGATTTCCATGAAATTCACTTATCCGGAGCACACCGTAATCGACACCTTCTACACCAATGAAGATGGTTATCTGATTACTCCTGAAACCTTGGGATATGGTAAGGGCTACTATCTGGTTGAGGTGAAGGCGCCTTATGGATACGTGCTGAGCTCTGATCCGGTTTACTTCGACGTTACTGAAGATAACGCGACGGACGAAGGCGGTCTGACCATCGTGAACGTAAAGCGTTCCAACATACCGCAGAAAGGCGTCATCCATATCACCAAGACCGGCGAGGTGTTCCAGTCTGTCGTAATAAACGATCAGATGCACAAACCGGTATACGAAGTAAAGAACCTTTCAGGTGCGGTCTTTGAGATCCGTGCTGCAGAGGACATCTACACCCTGGATGGCGTGATGCATTACGCGAAGGGTGAGCTTGTGGACACCATTACAACTGGGTCTGACGGAATCGCCACCAGTAAGGAACTCTACTTGGGCAAATACGATATCCAGGAAGTCACAGCTCCTCACTCCATGGTACTGAACGGAAAAGTTCAGACTGTTGAGCTCGTGTATGCCGGCCAGGAGATTTCAATTACTGAAACTTCCGGTAACCTCTACAACGAACGCCAGAAAGTGAAAGTGAGTCTGGAGAAAGCTCTTGAGCAGAACGAACTCTTCGGCATTGGCATGAATGCTGAGCTGAAGAACATCACCTTCGGCCTCTATGCCCAGACCGACATTGTTGCGGCCGATGGCACTAAGATTCCTGAGGGCGGACTGATTGAAATCATCGCCTTTGATGAAAATGGTAAGGCTGTTATTTCCACCGACTTACCTTTGGGCAGCTACTATGTACAGGAACGCAGCACTGATGACCATTATATTTTGAGTGATGAGAAATTTGGCTTTGAATTCACTTACGGGGACCAGACCGTAGAGGTCACCCACCTCGCAGTCAATAACGGTGCAGCCATTAAGAACGAGCTTAAGTACGGTTCTGTTTCCGGTCTTAAGGTCGATGAGGATGGCAAGGTGATCAAGGGCGCTGTATTCGGACTCTTCAGCAATGATGAGAATGAGTATACTCGCGAAAATGCGTATATGGTAACAGAAAGCGCAGAGGACGGCACCTTTAAGTTCGAGAATATTCCTTACGGTACCTGGGTTGTTCGTGAGATCCAACCTGCCGTAGGCTTCGTTCTTAACGAGAAGGCATATCAGATTACCATCAAGGAAGATGGCGACGTCGTGGAAATCAAACTCGAAAACCGTTATATCCGTGGTGACATCGAAGGTCTCAAACTTGACGAAGACGGCAACGTCATTGCCGGCGCTAAGTTCGGCCTCTTTAAGCCTGGTACCACCGAGTTTACTGAAGAGACAGCAGTTCTTGTAACCGAGTCTGACTCTGAAGGTAAATTCCGTTTTGAAGACATTCGCTTTGGTAAGTGGATTGTTCGTGAGCTCGTTCCTGCCACGGGTTACGTTCTCAACGAGACTCCTGTCGAAGTGAATATCCAGACCGAAGGTGAAGTCATCAATATCTCCTTCGAGAACAAGTTCATCCGCAGCGACATTAAGGGCTACAAGGTAGACGAAGACGGCAAACCTGTCGAGGGTGCTTTGTTCGGTCTATTCACCGAGACTGACACTGAGTTTACCGAAGAGAACGCAGTGCTCACTGCCAAGTCCGATGCGGACGGTATTTTCTTCTTCGATGACATTCGCTTTGGCAAATGGATCGTAAAAGAGCTTGCCCCTGCAGAAGGCTTTGTGGCCAATGACACTGTTTTCCCGATCGACGTAACCACTGACGGTGCAGTAATTGAAATCAATGCCGAGAACCGTCACATCTACGGTATGGTCCATACCACCAAGGTGGATAAGGACTATCCGGACAATCTCCTTGCCGGCGCCATCTTTGAAATCTACATGGATGTGGATGGCAACAAGGAATTCAATGCTGACGTAGACACCCTCGTTGGTGAAATGGTTGAGTATGAGCCCGGTCTTTACGAGCTTGAGAACCTCAGATACGGCGGCTACTTCCTCTATGAGAAACAGGCCCCTGTTAACTACGTCAAGGACGATGCTTATCATTACTTCGCAATCGTTAATGACGGTGAGATGGTAGAGGTAGAGAACGAAGCCGGTATTGGCTTTATCAATAACCACATGGTTGGCAACCTCAAGATCGTGAAGAGTTCTTCCGATGGACGCGTTGAAGGGTTCTCTTTCCGCGTGACCGGCGAGAACTACGACGAAGTTTTCAAGACTGACGCTAACGGTGAGATCTTCATTGAGGGTCTCCGCATTGGCAAGTATACCGTTACCGAGGTAGAAGATGAAGTCAGTGCAGGTTATAAGCGTCCTGATCCTGTTGAGGTAGAGCTTGTTGCTGATGAAACTCTTACCGTAAACGTTCATAACGACAAGATCACCATCGAAGAGCCGCCTAAGACCGGTGACAATTCCAATATGGGTCTCTGGTTCGGTCTCTTGATGCTAAGCTGTCTCGGTATGGTAGGCACCGTGATCTACGGTCGCAGAAGAAGACGCAAAGATGCGGAGGTATAAGCAATGAAACATAAAGCTATCAAATCCATTTTGTTGGTTATCGCAATGCTGTGTATCCTTTGCTTTCCTGTTCAGGTCATGGCAGAGACACAGCAAGGCACCAACGGTGACGAGCTCCAGCTGATGGAAGCTCAGAAACTTGAAATCCAACTCGGTGCTGAATGGGCCGGTGTGGAGTTTCAGCTTAAAACGGATGCCGGGCTTTATCCCGGTACCGTTGTTGTTGGTCAGGATGGTGTTCTCAGAACCGAGATTGGTGGAAGCTCCACCTACATCCTGACCTGTCTGAAATCTGCAGTTGAGGTGCCGGAACCGACGCAAGACTCTGCCACAACGGAGAAACCGGATACTGAAAATCAGTCTGGTACCGAAAAGGCAGAAGAAGATCAAGCAACTGTTGCCGGCATTCCGGTACTCCACATTGTTCTCTTTGGAGGCGGTATGGTAGTAGCAGTTGGCGCGCTCATCGCAATGCATGTGGTGAAGAAGCGCCGTGAGTCTGACTCTGCGTATGATGATGACGAGGATGAATAATCGATAAAACCTGAGCCTGGACGCAAAAAGCAAACCCTACGGGAATATTTTATGTATGAATAATTTGTAAATATTACTTTAGGGCTTGACAAACCCAAAACCATAGGCTATAATATAGTCGTGGCAGGGCCTTGCGTTCAGGCTTTCGGTACGCCAAGAGATGCGTCAGACTTATCCAAGGGAGGATAAGGAACCGTTACGGATCCGTGCAATGAGCGAATCCACAATAACGCAGGTCAATTGAATATTTAGCCGGAAGGCTGCTAATACTACAGAGTCAATTACTGGATGAGACACCAAAACGCCAGTGCTTGGCTCTGTATGTTTATTTTGCAGACCTTCCGGCTTTTTTTCTTTTCTATCGGAGGTTAAGATGAATAAACATAATAAGAAAAAAAGAAAGGGATTTAATGCGAGCAGCATGCGCTGTCCATATTGCGGCAGCGCGGTTGTATATCGAAGTGCGGACGGTATCTATCATGAGAATAAAAAGGGCACTATGCTTTATGTGTGCAGCAACTTTCCTGAATGCGATGCTTATGTCAGAGTACATGCCGGCACCAATATTCCGGTCGGCAGTCTGGCAAATCACGAGCTTCGTTCGCTCAGGCGTACTGCTCATCATTATTTCGACCAGCTGCACGAATCAGGCTTCATGTCGAAGCAGGATGCGTATCAGTGGCTTGCCGATCTGATTTGTGCTCCTCTGTCTGAGGCACACATCGGGCACCTCGGCGAATATTACTGCAAACAGGTCATCGAGGAAAGTCGCAAGATTCTAAATCGTAACAAGAAAAGCGACTGCCACCGCTTTCAAGTTGTGAGGGGAGGTGCGCTTGCCTCATGAAACTGAATGCAGAACAGCAGAAGAAGGTTGAAGACAATCTGGGTCTTGTGAACAAGGTCATCAATGACAAAGTCCACGGTCCGTACTACCTGGGAATGTATACCCGGGACGACCTGTTCCAGATTGGATGCATCGGCCTTTGCAAAGCTGCAGCAACTGACAAAGGCGGCAACTTCTCAACCTACGCTTACAGACTGATTTGGAACCAGATATGTGACGCACTGATCTACTCGACCCGTCGCCAGACGCACGAGACCATCTATGATGTGACCCCGTATACTGCAGAGCCGGATGACAACGATTTCGAACTGGGTTTAGCAATTGACCAGGCTTTAAAGAAAGCAAAGCTTGATGCCCCGCCATCCACAGCAAAAGGTATCGATGCCATCAGACTCATGTCAGAGGGTTATACCTGCGGAGAGATAGGAGAACAGATTGGTGCTACTGACAAACAAGTAACTGCTATGGTATCCAAGGCCCGTAAATTCCTGAAAGAAAGAAAGGATGTCCTTGCCCTGGCAGGCAATATGTAAAGCGAGAGACGCTAAGGAGTAAGTTCCTCTGGCGTCTCTTTTCTTTTGGAGGTAAACATGAAGTCATTACTTAAGAAAATCCGTCCTTTCAGCATTCCAATCATCATCACGCTGATGGTTCTGGTACTGTTTCATTTCATTTTTATGCTTGGATATGTGCCCACAGAATCAATGGAACTAACCTTGAAAACCGGAAGCCTTATTCTCGGCCTCAGGCTCTTTGATAAGCTGGAAACCGATGATATTATCATTTTCAGACGAAACGGTTCTTATCTCGTGAAGAGAATTGCAGCGTGCCCCGGTGACATTATCGTACATCAAAACACCATAATGACCGTTCCGGAGAACAGTTATTATGTTTTAGGAGATAATGCGGAGTACTCCGACGATTCCCGGTACTGGGAGGATCCTTTTGTATCCCATGAGGATGTCATTGCTAAACTGCTTTTGCCTGAAAGCGAAGAAAGGAACTCCGGGATTCTCTGCGCATCACTAGTAGGTGATGCGCATAAAGAAAGGTCGTCTGGGCTTAATTGCACCGGACGACCATTTTTTTCGTTTAGCGGTGCAGTCACTGATGGATGAATGTCTTTAGTTTGTACTGGGAGTGTGGATACATCCAAGAGAGTATTATTCATGGCTACGACCATAATTAACGCATGAGCAATCTGAAGCGTATTGACTAATGTGAACTTTTGGTAATTACTATGCAATCGGCGGTTCTAAAAACCTGTAAAATAATCTCTGAATTTTGCATTACACTCTTGAAAAAGTATAAGAAATACAGTATAATATTAACGAATACTAACTTTATTATCCGAGAGGGAGGAAATTTATTGCGCACTGTAAATGATGAAGCCCGCAGGGCAAAAACAATCGATATCATGGAAAAATGCTATGACTGCTATGCGGAGAACGGATTTTCCTCTGTCGGAATAAAAGCTATTGCGGACGCCTGCGGCTGTAGCGTTCCGAACCTGTATCAGTATTTTGACAATCTCGATGACCTTATCGTTAAGTCCACCGAATACTGTATGAGTAAGGTGGAAGATGAGTTTATGGCGAAAGCCCCTACCGATGTGGAGGACTTGGGGCGGTTTATGGACGAGATACCCTATTGGACGGCGAAAAAGCACGGCAAGAAATACAGACTTATGTATCAGGTCTACACCCACCCCAAATACAGGGAATACGGTCAGAAGTTCTTTAAGGGTGTAGATGAACGATATACCGAATATGCAAAGAGTTTAGAGCCAAAGCTGGGTATTCCCCACGAGAAGATCACACCGCTGATTTTCATTCTGATAAGAGCCTGCGTGCATTACGCACTGTTTGAAGATGAATTCTATATGAAATCCCAGATAGAAACGCTGAAGGAAACCCTCGAACTCTTTGTTATGAAATACAACCCGAAAGCAAGGTCGGGTACCGGCGTTTGTGTCGGCAATCTCGGCAGTTCTAACCCGATATAAGGAGGAGAATACATACTATGAACCATCAGAAACCTATGGATAAAGAAAAAAAGCGCAAGCTGCTGATCATCCTGCTGTGTATCGGTATGGCGATCTGTATCGGCATTACGATATGGGCGCTGTTCTTCCGAGGGGGCGGCGACATCTCGCCGGACTATCCTCCGCAGGGGATTGAGTCAAACCAAACCCCGATTGACGGTGATGACAGCGGCAAGTTAGACAGTCCCGAAGGCGGCGGCGCCATCAATGTCACCTACGGCACGGCGGCAACGGTCGATCTCTCTGAAAAAACCGTCACCTTTTATTACGCCAACCCCAACGCATCCAATCAGAATGTTTCCATACTGATTATGGTGAACGATTTGGTGGTGGCGAAATCCGACCTTATCACGCCGGGCAACCAAGTGAGCAAGCTGGAGCTTCAAACGGACGCCGCATCCAAATTGCAGGTCGGCGGCTATAATGCCGAGCTGGTGGTTCGGGCTTATGATCCCGACAGCGGCGAAAAGGCAATGGTCGATACGAAGGGCGAACTTACATTGACTGTTACCGAGTAAGAATCAATATTAAGTAAAAATACATCGGAAAGGATAAAACGATTATGAAACGATTACTCTCTATTCTGCTTGTCGCACTTATGGTGTTTTCTGTCACGGCAACGGTCTATGCGGCGGGAAACAGCGGCAGCAGCACAATCAACGTGGCGGGAGAATATTCCGTCGCCTCCACCGGTGAAGTCGTATCGGTGGATGTCGGCTGGGAGGAAATGTCCTTCAAATACACCGAGGGCGAAAAGCAATGGGATCCCGGCACACACTCCTACATAGGCGGCGAGGACGGCGGCTGGTCGGATAATAAGCCGGGAATTACCATGACCAACCACTCCAATGTGGATGTGGTTGCGGAGCTTAGCTTTACTCCATCTACAAGCGTCACCGGCACCTTCTACAGCAAAAGCGGCGACACCTACACGGCGCTGTCTGCCGACGAGCAGGGTGCCAATCTGAGTGCGGCAGCCGAAGGCTCGGAGCAGTCCGCAGCCGACGCAAAAACCTTTTACTTCGGCATCAGCGGAGGAGCTATCACAAAGAATACTCCCCTTGGAACGATAACCGTCAGCATTTCCTTCAAGCCTTCATTTAACGAAGCCGACCTTGCTGCCTTTACTTACACGACCGACAGCTTCGGCAGAGTGAAGATCACAGGCGTTAAGGACACCTCTGTGACCGAGCTTGTGGTACCCGACTTTGTTTATGAGATTGAACTCGGTGCGCTGAAAGACTGCACGAGTCTTGTAAAGCTCACGGTTCCCTTTGCCGGCAACCGCTCCAACGGCGAACAGACTTATATTGGCTATGCCTTTGGTGCGAATAACTATACGGAAAGCGGAACAGTCCTGCCGGCAACGCTGAAGGACATCACCGTAACCGGCGGCTATGCGAAGAATGACACGCTGGATACCTTTGCATTTTATGACTGCACAAATCTTACAAATATTGTAATCGGTGACGGTGTTACCTACATTAACCCATCTGTTTTTGTTGATTGTATCTCTCTGGAGAGTCTGACTGTTCCGTTCTTGGGAGATTGCAAAAAGGAAATAACGGATTCATACCAGTTGCCGTTAAATTATCTATTTGGTTATTCTGATTACGGAACAAAATACACTGATAATGTGCATTTAGTATATGGTATACTAAATGAAATGTATAGTGATCGAAAAACCTCAGCTTTTGACGGCGAGAAGATCTACTCATATATCCCAAATACATTAAAGGAAGTAACGGTAAACGGTGGAGCAATCGGAGATAAAGCTTTTGAAGGCCAAGTTACTATTGAAAAGGTTATTTTGGGTAATGGCGTGAATGCGATAGGGTACATGGCTTTTGGAAATTGTAATAATCTAAACGAAGTCATTATCCCGGATTCTGTAATTGATATTAGTATGTGGGCTTTTAGGAACACACCGTATCAAAACACTCTGCTTGCCAATGCGGAGGATGGCTTTATCTATATCAACAAAGTGCTGTATGAGTATCACGGTTCGGACACGGATGTCGTAATTAAGGATGGAACCGTTGCTGTCAGCGACTTTGCATTCGGAGAGAATACAAAAATAGAAAAAGTCACCTGCCCTGATTCTCTGCGTTATCTTGGCTGTGCAGTAGGTCAAAGTGCGGACGGAGTTTTTTTTAAGTGTACGAACTTAAAAACAGTTGTGTTGAATGAAGGATTGGAACACATTGGTGTCGGTGCGTTTGAAAATTGTTCGGCTATTGACAATTTTGATTTCCCGGATTCACTCAACTATGTGGGATATCTGGCTTTCAGCGGTACAAGTTGGGCGAATAATCTTCCGAAGGGCGAAATCTACATCGGAAAGATTTTCTATAAATACAATCCGCAAGGTGAATTGACCGAACCCACCACAATTACTGTTAAGGAAGGAACGGTCGGTATAGCGGACCGTGCTTTCTGCCGATTTGAAACTGATTATGCGGATTTTGTAAATTTGGTTGGTGTAAACATCCCGGATAGTGTGACATGGATTGGAGATGAAGCATTTTATCGGGCAACGGATTTACAAGAAATAAAGCTGCCAAAGAATCTTACAGAGCTTGGTTGGAGAGCCTTTGGCTTTTGTGCTTCGCTGAAGGAGATTACGATTCCGAAGGGTGTAAAGAAGTTACCTCAATACATCTTTGCCAGTTGCAGCGGAATATCCGTTCGCTTTGAAGAGAACTCGCAGCTGAACACGATATGTGACCGTTCAATTACCAGCGGTGTATATTATATGCCTGAAGGAATTCAATATATATTTGACGACTTGGTTGGGACTGTTCTCGTGACAAGTATGAATAAATTGAGAGCAGTGAAATTGAGTTGGAGTGTTCGGGTCCTTGTCCCTACATACGCAGATGTTGGCTGGACATTCCGTGCGGAATCGTCAGTAGTCTATTACTACAGCGATGAAAAACCTGCCGTAAACCCAAGAACCGGCGAATACATTGGAACGTTTTGGCACTACGACGAGAACGGAAAACCCGTTTTGTGGTAAAAAACGCAATTTTCAATACAAAATAATGATCTGAAAGGAACATACCGTTATGAAAAAACTATTTACAATACTTCTTGCAGTCGCAATGCTTGCTTCTATGTCCGTAACCGCCTTTGCGGCAGATAACGACACCGTAACAACAGACAGCGGCAGCAAAGAAATTTCCGTCAACGCAAAGTATGTGGACGGAGTCTCCACACCCGAGGTTATCAGCGCCGATATTGAATGGGGCGCTATGGAATTTACCTACTCTGTGGGCGGCGTTAAGGTTTGGGATGCGCAAAACCATCAGTACACCGTGACCGACGCCACCGGCGGCTGGAGCGAGAACGGCAACACCGTGAAGGTCACCAACCACTCCAATGTGGATGTGAAAGCCACCTTTACCTATGCGCCGGAAAGCGGCAACACCTTGACCGGTGCCTTTACCTACGACAACAGCAAAACCGCTGACAGCACCGGCGCAGTTTCCCTTGCAAAGGGTGTTGAAGGACAGGTAAACGCTGCCGACTATGTCACCGCCACCTTAAAGCTCAGCGGCACACCGAGCGACACCATGACCGATTTCACCAAGGTCGGTACGATAACAGTTAAAATCACGAAGTAAGTTTTATTTTAAAGGAGGAATATTCAATGAAAAAAAGATTATTTAGTGTTTTGCTAAGCCTTTGCATGGTGCTGGCGCTTTTCCCGGCAACCGCCTTTGCACAGGAGCCGGACAGCCTTGCGATTATAGTCAGCGGCTTTGAGGTTGGCAAAACGCCGGCAGACTGCAAGGTCAATTTTGTCTCTACGATCCCGGGCGTCACATTCAGCGAGGCCGATATTCGGTTTAGTGATTGGATGATATACGACTTTGACGGAATGCACGAAATGTGGAATCCGATTCACGACAACGAGGTGTTCCAAGCCGACGCGCGCTATGAGTTCGCTATCGAGCTGGACAACAAGGGTCTGACGGAGGTGCCGGCTGTCACCGTAAACGGTAAAACACCGAGGTATTGTAACATAGCAACCAGCGACGGCATACCTTTTGCGCTCTCTATATTCTGCGAACTTGGCACTCCTGCGGCAGGAAATGAAGACCGCGAAATCACCGTAAACGGTTCCTTTGTTCCCGGCACAGCGGCGGACGAAATAATCTCTGTAGACGTTGCCTGGGAGGCTA
>FR891061.1 GCA_000433515.1 Candidatus Colimorpha enterica
ATGAGCGAACAAGAAACAAAAGTCACCGATGAGGTCATCGGGAGCGAGGACTTCGCAGGAATGTTGGAGGGATCGCTGAAAACATTAAATACAGGAGACGCGATAACCGGAGTAGTGACGGCAGTAATGCCGGGCGAGCTGCAGGTAGATCTGGGAGCAAAGGTAACCGGGATCATACCGTACGACGAGGTAACTGACGACACGAACGTAAAGCTGACGGAGGCATACAAAGTCGGAGACGGGATCGAAGCCGTCGTAATAAAGGTCAGCGACAAGGATGGGGTAGCAACGCTGTCAAAGAAGAAGATCGACAACAGGCTGCGCTGGAAGAAGCTGATGGACGCGTACATAGACGACGCGGTAATCGAGGGAACGGTAAGCGAGGCAGTCAAGGGCGGAGTGCTGCTTGACTACGAGGGAAACAGGGTGTTCATACCCGCATCGCAGACAGGGATCCCGAGGGGCGGAGACATGAACGCGCTCAAGGGACAGACCGTGAAGGCAAAGATCATAGAGGTAAACGAGGGCAAAAAGCGCGCTGTAGCCTCGATCCGCCGCGTGAAGAGCGAGGAGAGGAAAGAGAAGGAAGCGGCGTTCTGGGCAAACATCGAGGTCGGAAAGCAGTACGACGGAGTGGTCAGATCGCTTACCGCCTACGGAGCATTCGTGGATCTTGGCGGAGTTGACGGAATGGTCCACAGCTCTGAGCTTTCGTGGACAAGGATCAGAAAGCCGTCAGACGTGGTTTCGGTCGGCGAGACGATCCATGTCTATGTCAAGGACTTCAATCCGGAGACAAAGAGAATCTCCCTCGGGTACAAGACCGAGGAGACCAACCCGTGGAAGATCTTCACGGACAGGTACGGGGTCGGCGACGTTGCCGAGGTAA
>FR891062.1:0-1566 GCA_000433515.1 Candidatus Colimorpha enterica
CTTCCCCTCGAGGGGAAGCCAAGGATAGCACGGCGAAGTCGTGAAATCTCTGTCAAAAACCCAATCCTGATAATCCCCCTCAAAAAACCAGAAAGGACACACCCCATAATGAAAATCCTCCATTTCACTCCCACCGTCACCTACGGACCCTTCAAGCCCCTCAACGCTGTGAACGGCGGGCCGTGGTGCAACCGGAAATCGGCGTGGCAGAAGCGCAGCAATTTCGCCGATTACAAGGCGGCGCGGATACCATACACCCGCAATCACGACGCAAACCTCTGCGGCTCGGTTTACGGCGGACCGTACACGGTCGATATAACCGCAATATTTCCGCGTTTTGACGCCGACCCGTACGATCCTGAGTCATATGATTTCGCCTGCACCGACGAGTCGGTTCTTGTTCCGCTTGAGGCGGGTACAAAGACGTTTTACCGCCTCGGTCAGTCGATAGAGCATCAGGTGAAAAAGCACGGCACCGTCCCTCCCGCCGATTTTGGGAAATGGGCGGTGATCTGCGAGCATATAATCCGCCACTACACCGAGGGCTGGGCTGACGGCTTTGACGCCGGCATCGAATACTGGGAGATATGGAACGAGCCGAGCAATCCCGACGGTCAGACCTGCTGGGGCGGGACGAAAGAACAGTTTTTCGACCTGTACACGGTGACGGCGAAGCACCTGAAAGCCTGCTTCCCGTCGCTGAAGATAGGCGGTCCCGCGTCGATGTTTCACCTTGACTGGGCGGGCGAGTTCCTTGACCACCTGAAGGCAAACGACGTTCCGCTTGACTTCTTCTCCTGGCACGCCTACTGCATCGAGCCGACCGAGGTCGCGGACTGCGCGCGGACAATGCGCAGGCTGCTTGACAGCCACGGCTTTGCCGGTGTCGAAAGCATCCTTGACGAGTGGAATTACGTCAAGGACTGGGGCGACGATTACGTGAAGTCCCTGATAACCATCGGCAGCGAAAAAGGCGCGGCGTTCACCCTCGGCTCAATGTGCGAGTGCCAGAAAGCGCCGGTCGATATTCTTATATACTACGACGCGCGCCCGTCGGTTTTCTGCGGGCTGTTCGACTACTACACATATCTGCCGCGGAAGGGCTATTATCCGTTTCTGTGGTACGGCGCGATGTACGACGCGCTTGAGATCAGATGCGCCGAGAGCGAAAAGAATCTCTACACCCTTGCCGGGATAAAGGATGACGGAAAGCTCCTTGCGATATTTGTCAACTATTCCGACGACGACACTGCCGGCGAGATAACGGTAAAGCCCGATTTCGGACGCTCCGCCCGCTTTGAGATTTTCACCGTCAGCCGTGACCGCAGCGGCGAAAAGGTCGCAGAGGAAACCGACCCGGTAATAACGCTCCCTCTGAATTCGATGGTGTTTCTCAGGGAAAAGGAGGCGTCTTCTTTCTTGTGCAGTTAATCCCGCAAGGGATTTACTGCTGAAGAACAGAAGCAAAGAAGTGAACTGTGAATAATTGGCTTTCTCTTAAGGGGGAGCCTAAGAAACCGACACCCCGCCGTCACGCGATGAACTTAACGGCGGGGTGCTTTATGC
>FR891062.1:1693-3243 GCA_000433515.1 Candidatus Colimorpha enterica
GGTGGGCGGAGCAACCGCGAAGGGCTCCGGGTTCTTTCTGTGGTGAGGACCCATGAGGTTGCGGTTGGAGAAGCAGAGGGTGAGGGTGAGGGTGTTCTTACCCTCTTTAAGGTACGGCGCAAGGTCGAACGTGTCGGTGAACAGCGCCGCGCCGAGGTCGTGACCGTTTATGACCGGGCGGCAGACGGCAAATCTTCCGCCGAGCTTAAGGGTCGTCGGGTCGCCGTTCTTATGGTCGAATTCAGCCGTTGCCGTCATCTCTCCGGCAAAGAAGGGATAACCGTCGCGGACGATATCGGTAAGGTCGATGCTCCTGTCTCTTGCGCAGAGACGGTAGCCGCCGGCGGAGCGCCAGGTCTTAACCTTGCAGGGGGAAGTGTTTTCACCCCAGCCGGTTCCGGAATCGGCATTTGTGAAGGGCGTGCCGTCGGTGGTGAAGAAGCCGCTGTCGGGTCTTACCGCAAAGTCGCCGTAGAGGTACACCGCCTCGATCTCGGTATCGAATGCAAGGCAGTTGCGGAGAGCCTCGTTTCCGCCGCCGTAAAGGACGTCGTAAACGTGCTCGCTCTGGAAGTAGTCAAGGGTGAACTCTATCTCGTTGTCGCCCTCGCGGACAAGCTCCGAAAGGTCGATCATCCTGAAGCTGCGGTCGAATCTCCAGCCGTCGGTGAAGTGAGCCTCTTTGCCGTTGACCTTTACCGAACGGTACTTAAGCGGCTCTGCAACGGCATAAAGCGTGCCGGGGACATCCTTGACAGCAAACGGGAATTTAAGCGACAGAACGCCGGCAAACCTCTCGCTGAACAGGTTGTCGCGGATCCGTTCTATCGGGCGCACCTCGGAGTACTCTCCGCCGTCCTTGCTTACCATGGCGCGGTCGAGGGTGAGCATATTCTCCGGAAGGGTGTCGAGAGTGAACTTTTCCGGCAGGAACGTCGGCTTTTTCACGGTGGGGATCATCTCGTCCATCTCTCCGTCATACTCCTCAAGCAGATATGATTGGGAGTCGGCGAAGTCAAGAAGCACCGTTACCGAGCCGTCGGCATTGTGTCTGCCGCGGACGGGGAAGTACTCAAGCGTGTCGATGTCAAGCCCGCGGATGCCCTTTACTCCGGGGACGGTTATCACGGAATTGAGATACTCGTTCGGGGTGGTGTTTGCAAGGAATATCAGCTTTCCGTTCTCCGTGTCGCGGATGTGCATATGGAACGGGATATTGTCCTTCACGTCGATGCCGGACGCGGCTTTCAGCTCGTCATAGCTCATGTTCGGGGCGATCCTTGCCGAAACGTCGGCAGGTCTTGCGGCGATCAGCTTCGGCATTTCACCGAGAACGCAGAGCTTTCCGCCGCCGGCAAGATACTTTTCAAGAAGCGATACCGTGCTTTCGTCAAGCGTCTCGCAGTACGGGATGATCACCTTGTCATAGAGGCAGAGCCCGACCCTGATCTTATTCCCCTCAACGCTTCCCATATCCTTCATGATGCTCTCGTCACCGAAATGGTAGGCGACATGGTAGCGGGTGAGCATATCGACGGTGTCGGAATAGT
>FR891062.1:3301-4227 GCA_000433515.1 Candidatus Colimorpha enterica
GAAAGTGGAGATATGCGGTCCTTATCGGGTGGATGACAAGCGTGTCAGCCGCCTCGGTCCCCTGCGAGAGCGCCGCGCCGAGGTTCTGGAAGTGCTTTTCATAGGCCTTGTAGTATTTCTGCCAGGTGTTGTGCTCGGAATAATGGTTCGGGTAGTCGCGTTTTCTCTGACCCCTTTCGGAGTAGGCATAGAGATGCTCGCAGGTGACGTTCACGCCGCCGGCATACTGAAGCTCGGCGATCCTCTTTATCTCCCTCGGCGAAGCGTCCCAGCCGCAGCAGCCGTACATTTCGGATATCGCGAACTCCTTGCCCGCCTGAGCGCGGACGGAGCCGAGCTGCTTTGCACCGGAGATGTTCTGGACGTCACGGCAGAGGTAGTCAATTCCCGGAATATGCTCGTAGAGATAGAACGGCATAATGCCGCCGCAGCCCATCATGCTGCCGCCGAGACCCCATTCCTCAATTCCGTGCCCCGTCAGCTTTACGCCGTTTTCATTGCACCAGTCGTATATCTTTTTCATGAAGCCGGAGAAGAACTGCTCATGGCAGATAAGGCGGTAGTCGTATCTGTAAGCGTCGCCGCCGTCAAGCCCCTGAATGAAGAGGTGGAGAAGCCCGTCTCTGACGTCGTAGCCGTATTTCTTCTCAAAATTGACGAAGAAGGTGTCCGACCACGGAGTACCGTATCTGAAATACTGCGGCTCGTCGGTGAAGAAGCCCGGCATCGTGCTTCCGAAATCCTCCGGGTTCACCTTCTTTTTGTACACCTCATGGGTGCAGGCGATGAATTTCTCGGTGATCTCGCCGTCCATCGTGTCAACGTATGAAAAATCGCTTTTTCTTGTGACGGCATAGTATTTTTCCGCGCCGCACGGAGAAGTGACGCGGTTCAGCTTTTTCCCGGTCACGGTGTAGACGGCAAGG
>FR891062.1:4250-10127 GCA_000433515.1 Candidatus Colimorpha enterica
CGGCAAGGGAGTTTTCGTCGGTCTCCGGGAACTCCGCGCTCTCGGAAAGCCCGAGGTATTTCGCAAAATTGCGGGGATCCTTAAGCAGCTCTCCGCCGCCGAAGCCTGACGGCCAGCCGTTCTCGTCGTAAGCCCAAGCCTCCATGCCGAGCTTTTTCGCCTCGTCGACCGACGAATTTATCGCGTCGAACCACTCGTCGGACATATATTCTGTCTCAAGGCCGCCTCTTGCGTGCATGAAAAAGCCGCGCATTCCGAGGTCGTGCATATTCCGTATCTGCCTGCGGAGCCCCTCGTCCGTCAGCCGGTCGTTCCAGCTCCAGAAGGGTATGCTTCCGTGGCGGGAAGCCTCTTCACTGATTTTTTCGTTAAGTTTTTTCATGTTTTTCCCCCTGCGGCAGAGCCGCTTTTTATTGACTCGGAGTACCCCTTCGGGGAGACCCCGTATCTCTCCTTGAACATTTTTGAAAAATTGCATACGTCGGTATATCCCGACGACCGTGCGACAAGCGAAACGGGATAATCCCCGACCGACAGCAGCTCAGCCGCCGCGGCAAGACGCATTTCGTTTATGTACTTCTGCGGCGGGATTCCGACGTACTTTCTGAACACCGCGCTGAAATAGCTCCTGTCGAGGTGGAGCCTTGCGGCAAGTTCGGTGACGGTTATGCCCTTCATGTACTCGCGCTCGATGAGATTTTTTGCAACCGCCGCATACTGTTCGCCGCTTTTTATCTCCCTCGGCTTGTCACCGCGGCAGAATGAGGCAAGCAGCTCCCATATCAGCGCAGCAACTGCCATGTCCGGCTCCTGCATTCCCTCCTCGCAGAGAGGGAGCAGCTTCCCGAACACCCCGGTCACGGTGTGCCCGGCGATGACCGCCTGTCCGGTGAACCTTTCCGGAAGAGGTACCGACGTGCGGAAGCCCATCCAGACGTACCGCCACGGTTCGTACTCGTCAGCCTGATAGAAGGTTGTCTCATACGGCTTTATGACAAAGCACTGCCCCTCGCGTATCCGGTAGGTCTCGCCGTTTTTCACGAACACGCCCTTTCCGGAGACGACATAGTGCAGAAGCCAGTAGCTCCTTACCGCCGGACCGTAAAAGTGAAGCGGCGGGCATATCTGCGTCCCGGCATCATACGGGGTTATGTCGGAAAATCTGTCGGAAAACACAAGCGCGCACCCGACGTCGTTTTCATACCGTTCCATTCCGGTCTCACCGCCTCCTTTGCTACACTGATTATACACGTGAATGATGAATTTTTCAAGAGGGGAAGAGTATTTTGTCACGGAAATTATGAAATGAGCCACCGGAACGGCACGGAGGCTTTCCGTGAGGTTTGCCATGCTGCCGCAAAGACGCCGGACGGGGCATGGCGGAGGAAGCGAAACGGTTGACAAACCGGGGGATTTGTGATATAATAAGCTGTCGGTAAACCGGAATTTGCGGAGGAGTGTGAATAACAGTGTTATGGCTTACGGCGGCAGTCCTTTCTGCCGTTTTCGCCGGGTTGACTTATGTATTGGCCAAATGCGGCATCAAAAAACAGATTCGGATATCCTGATATCGATAGTTTTCTCATACTTTGTATTCAAAGAAAAGCTCACAAAAAAGTCACTTGCCGGTCTTTTGCTGATGGTTTGCGGTACGCTTATGTTGTATTCACGCATTTCGCGTGTAACAACATTTTACCCCATATCCCACTACTGTTCAACCGATGCGGTCGCACTGTTCAATCTTCGCGGTCACGCTGTTCAACTTCAGCGGTCACGGTGTTCAATTTGGTGCGGAATACTCAATTAGGCTTGAAAAAGTTTTCGTCAACCGTTGGTTTACATTGGAAATGTTGCCGAGGGTGACAAAATGGTTACTCTCGGCGAAACTGTTTGTGTGCCCGGCACGCGTAATAACTTGGCGGTGAGAGTCCGCTGCAGGCATGGCAGAAGAAACTGCATAAAAGGCGTTTTGAAATGGATGAGTTTGCACGACAGAACAAAGTCCGATACTGCCCGAAATTCAAGGCGTAAATGCAGCAGATATATGAGGTGAAAGTGATGACGCTTACCCGGGGAGGTCTTGCGGGTGCATAGGAGTAGACGAATTCGAAACGAAGCATAGTAACAACGAACCGCAAGAAGTCGGCAGAAGCGTACAAGTCTCTGCACTATTTATGATTGAACCGCCGTGTACCGAACGGTACGCACGGTGGTGTGAGAGGTCGGCTGCTCAGCTAATGGGCAGCCTCCTACTCGATTTTGGACAAATGACCATGTTACCGGGGACAATATGCTGTTGCAGGTTTGTGCGGGCTGTGATATACTGTCTGCACAAGCCCAAACTTCATTTCAAGTGAAAGGATATGCCTATATGTTTTACAGCCCTGAGGGGTACACAATTGGGGATACGTGGCAATATTCCTGCGGTCCCGTGGTTCACGCGTTCTTTTTGCAGTGGCGCGGCTTTGATGATATGTCGGATACCGAGAGCGGCTCAATAGGGCATATTGTCAGTGACGATATGCTGAAGTGGACGGAGCTGCCCTGCGCTCTTGTCAGGGGAGGAGCCGGTGAATATGATGAGCTCGACCTCTGGACGGGGTCGTGCGTCGGAAAGGACGGCAGGTTATATCTGTTTTACACCTCACGTAATCGCAATAATCCCGATGCCAATGCGATAAGCGTTGCGGTATCGGACGACGGTGTGAATTTTAAAAAATATGAGAGAAATCCCGTTCTTGTTCCCTGTCACAGGTTTTACTGCGGAGAGAAGAACAAAACACCGCTTGCGGTGCACGGCAATCAGAATTTTTCGATCGTAGATTGCCGGGATATGCACGTGGTTTACGACAGCAAGAGCGGATACTGGTACGGCTATACCGCAATGCGCAGACCGGCAAATGAGTGCACCGAAACCTCGGTCATTGCCTGCGCAAGAAGCTGTGACCTCCTTGCATGGGAAAGCCTGCCCCCGTGCTTTGCGCCGGACAGGTATCATTGCATAGAAACTCCCGATGTTTTTGAAATGAACGGGAGATGGTATATGCTCTGTCTGACGGGAAATCATTACGGGCAGAGAAACACGACGGGTGATCCCGGGATGGAGGGATGTCTAACGATATATGCTGTGTCGGATTCTCCGGTTGGACCGTTTACCGAGCCGGAGAACAACGTTCTTCTCGGTTCCTCACAACTCAGCGGGATATGTGCTAAGACCGTTCTGCGCGAGGGAGAGAGATATCTTTTCTATACCCAGGCAAACGGTGAGAAGAGGAGTCTTTCCTTCCCCAAGCGGGTGATTTCAGATGACAGCGGGCGGCTTCACTTAATGTGGTATGAGGAAACCGAAAAGCTCTTTATTCCTGAGCCGGTGTACTTTACGGCAGACAAAGCCCTTGCTAATTCCGGCAAATGGGGAAGCATTGTTCCTGTCGGATATGAGGGGAATTCCGTGTCACTTTCTCCTGCCCATGACTGGGCGGTGCAGATATATGACATCAGTGCCGGCAGTTTTGTGCTCGACACGCATATCACGGCTCCGGACGCGCACAGCATCGGAATAGTGTTCGGGCTGAAGGGTGATAACATTTATTCCGACAACCGGCTTGTCCTTGCTGATTTTGATGAAGGCGCGATATGGCTGACACGGCTGCGGAATTTCCCGCGCACGTGCACAAGAAGGCACACTGTCGACCGGAACGGATTCGACCTGAAGCTGGCGGTGCTTGATACCGCGGTTGAAGTGTATATAAACGGCGAGCTTGTTCTTCATTATCAGGCGGACAATATGCCGGGAAAACTCGGATTTTTTGCGGAAAGAGGAAGAGCGGTTTTTGATAATACCGTTCTTTACAGGGTGAAAGACTTATGACAACAGAACAGCTTAAAAACAGAATTGACAGTCTGCTGGCTGACAATACGGAACTTGCCGGTTACTATGCTGCCAGGGAAAGAGACAGAGCTCTTCCGTATATTCCGGAATATCACTTTTCTGCACCCGGCGGGTATATGAATGACCCATGCGGATATTGCTTTTACAAGGGTCTGTATCATCTTTTTTATCAGTTTGTCCCGGAAAACGGAAAGGGTCTTGTCTGGGGGCATGCTGTAAGCGTCGACAATATCCGCTGGCTTGATCTGCCCTGCGCCGTTGCTCCGACGATCGAGGACTGCTGTTATTCAGGCGGGATACTTATTGAAGACGACCGCGCGGTCATATGCTATGCAGGCGCGCTTGCAGGCACAAACAACAGCGGTATCCACATACTTGAAAGCCGTGACGATCTTCTTCTTCACTTTGAAAGGATTTCTTCGCTGCCGACAGTTTATACCTTTGATAAGGACGGAAATAAGAATCCGTATAATGCGTTTGATCCATTCATATTCCGCGATAACGGCAGATACTGCATGATCACCGGCGGAGGCGGATCGCTTCCGCATCCCTACGACCCGGAAAAACTGGACTTCAGAAGGGAATATATTTTTACGTCCGATGACCTTGTAAACTGGGAATATCATCATGTTTTTGTCGAGGGGGATCGTTACAACGTTGTCGGGGACGACGGTGCCTGCCCGTATTTTCTTCCGGTCGGAAACGGCAGGCACATTCTGCTGAATTTCAGCCACAGACAGGGAGGTAAGTACCTTGTTGGAGATTACGACAGTGACAGGCTGAAATTCTATGCCCGCGGAGGCGGTGCATTCAATGTACACAGCTGGTACAGCGGAGTCCATGCTCCTTCTGCATTTCCTGACGGAAACGGTGGGGTGACTGCGATTTTCAATATCAATTACGGCTACAAGACCGAATGCCAGAACATGGTCATGTCGCTTCCGCGCAGAATGACGGTAAACGACAGGTATGAACTGTCAGAAGAACCGGCTGTTGATACCGCATCGCTTCACTCCAAGCATTGCGCCGGTTCTTTGACCGTTCCCGCAAATACCGAAACGGTTATCGGGGATGTAAATGGCAAAAGCCTTGAGCTTAAGATCAATATTGGATCCGGAAGCCGGAAGAGCGGAGAAATTTTCATTCCGGACAACCTGATTCCCATGGTCGAGGTCAGGGTGCTCCGCTCGCCGGATGCGCGCGAATATACCTCGATACGTTTTTTCAGAAACCGTTCGGTCATGAACTGGGCTGAATATTCGAAGGACAATATGCACTGGGCGAACAGCTCGGAGAGCGTTCTTGAGGTTGATACATCATATTCCTCTCTTTCTCCGGATGTTGCGATACATCCGACAGAATCCGCAACGTATATGCTCGGCAAGGATGAAGAGATTGAACTGAGGATTTTTGTTGACCGGAGCATTGTTGAGGTGTTCGGAAACGGAAAAAAATGTATTTCGGTAAGAAGCTACCCGACTCTTCCCAACAGCGAAACCGTTTCGGTAATTTCAAGGGGCGTGCCGGTCAGAGTGGACTATGAGGCATGGAATATGAAGCTCTGATTTCAGGTTTTACGGAATAAAAAGAAATGTCCTATCCTTATCGCATTATGTGCGGTGAGAACAGAACCTCTGTTCATTTCTGCCATTATTGCCTGTCCGGAAAGGACGGAGTCGGGAAACACTGATGTGCGCGGAGAGCGACACAGTTACTTCCTGTCAACAGCCGAAAGCACCGAGACGATCCCCACCGCGACTGCTCCGAGAATAACTGACGCCCAGCTATCGAGCCGGAAAGAACTGCTTGAAAGCATAAGAAACGGCAAATACAAGCCGTCTCCGGTGCGAAGAGCGGAAATCCCGAAGGATAACGGCGGTGTACGGAAGCTGCAATACAGCGATAAAAGTGCAAACCGTGCTTCCCCCGTTTTCCCCGACGGCAAAACTGTCGATTTCAGTCGTCGGTATCAACGAAATCGAGGT
>FR891063.1 GCA_000433515.1 Candidatus Colimorpha enterica
AGAAGATTTTGGAGAAGTCTCCGCATTTGTATGAGTTATTAAAACAAGAGCACGAGCTTGAGAAAAAAGCCCGTGCGAGATATTTAGATAGGAGTAGATGAAAATGAAAAATACCATAAAAAAACCGGTAAATATTCCGATTTCAAAGCTTCGCCCGTTTGAGGGGCATCCGTTTAAAGTTAAGGACGATGAGGAAATGAATACCCTGATTGAAAGCATACAAACACAAGGTGTTCTCTCGCCGTTAATCGTTCGACCGATCGAAAACACAGAGGAATATGAGGTGATAAGCGGACACCGCCGCTTACACGCCGCAGTTAAGGCAGGGATCGGAGAAGTCCCCGCCTTAATTGTTTCCCTTGACCGTGATGCGGCGGCAATCGTGCTTGTGGACAGTAATCTTCACCGTGAGCACATTCTGCCCTCTGAAAAAGCCTTTGCTTACAAGATGAAAGCGGACGCATTAGCTCATCAGGGCTTTCGTGCAGATTTAACTTCGGACCAACTTGGACCGAAGTTGACGGTTGAAATGATTTCTGAAAGCGACAGTGCCTCTCAGGTGAAGCGCTATATTCGTCTTACCAAACTTATCCCCGAAATTCTGCAATATGTGGATGCCGGGCGTATCGCCTTTACTCCCGCCGTTGAGCTTTCTTATCTCAATGAGCAGGAACAGTACGACTTGTTGGAGCAGATGGAACTAAACGATTGCACACCGTCACTATCTCAGGCTTGCCGTTTCAAAAAGATGAGCCAAGAGCAAGGTCTGACACCCGAAGTCATCGCCGCTGTCATAAGCGAGGAAAAAGCCAACCAGCGAGAGATGTTCAAGGTGCCCTTGGAGCGTATTCGCCAATATATCCCTAACGCCAATGCAAAGCAGGCTGAGGATTTTGTATTGAAAGCCTGCGAGCATTACCGCAAGTTTTTGATCCGTCAGCGTAACCGTGATGAAAGGTAAGGTAAAGAATATGAAAAAAGTTAATATAGAGCCCATTATGTTTTCGAGAAAAGGCGCAGGACGCATTGATGAAAACATCCCCATTGACCTCTTGGAATATGTCAATCCAAGATCGGCAGAAGCTATAGACCGTACACCCGTGTGTTATATCCCGAAGCAAATTACCGTGTCCGAAGAAATAAACGGTACGATTTACGATGTTACCGGCATATTCACGGGCGAGGTCAACAAATCACTATTTCAGCAATTAAAAGAATTGATACTTTCCGAGCGGTTAGTGTAGCTGCCGTAGGTTTGTGGAAACATGACCGAGCATTGTATAATGGGCTTGCCCAATAAACAATGCTCGGCTTTCGTGAGAAAGGAGTTTAGTATGGCAATGAATGCCGAGAATAATAATCAAGAAAAAATTACAGCGTTATACTGTCGCTTGTCTGTAGAAGATATAAAGGATGACAAGGACAAAAAGCGCAAAGGTCAAGAGGACGAATCAAACAGTATCAGCAACCAAAAGCAGATTCTTTCGGACTATGCTAAAAAGCACGGTTACACCAACACGATGTTTTTCGTGGATGACGGCATTTCCGGTACGAGCTTTGACCGAAACGATTTTAACCGTATGCACCGAATGGTAGAGGAAGGCAAAATCGGTACAATCATCGTAAAAGACCTATCCCGTTTCGGTCGTGAGCATATTGAAGGTGGTCGTCTTGCAGAGATTGTATATCCGACACTGGGAGTTACCTTTATTTCTATCCAGGAGAATGTAAACAGTTCTACAGGCGAAGGGATGGAGATGCTGCCGTTCTACAATATATTCAACGAATGGTATGCGGCGCAGACCTCAAAGAAAATCCGTGCGGTATGGCAATCCAAGTCTGACAACGGTGAGCGTGTATCTGCAACGGTAGCCTTCGGTTACAGGAAAGCAGATGACGATTCCAAGCAATGGGTTATTGATGAACCTGCCGCAAAGGTGGTGCGGTATATCTTTCAGCTTTGTATTGAGGGGTTAGGTGTTACCAAAATAGCACGCCGTTTAGAAGCAGAAAAAATTTTAACGCCAACTGCCTATTACAACAGCATCGGCAGAAAGACACGGAACAAGGTTATTGATCCCTACCATTGGTCGGAAAACAGCGTAGACCATATCCTTTGCAATATGCAGTACACCGGTTGTACCGTTAATTTCAAGTCAAGTACCGTCAGCTTTAAGGTTCACAAAACAGTCTATAATTCCCCTGAAGATTGGGTAATTATCCCGAACACGCAAGAAGCCATTATTGATATGGATACTTGGGAACGTGTGCAAGAGATAAAAAAGCACCGCCGCAGAAATACTGCGACGGGCAGACAAAGCATCTTTTCGGGACTTATGTATTGCGGCGATTGCGGTTCAAAGCTGTATTTCTGTGCCGCCAAGAGCGTAAAGGAGCATCAGGAGTTTTACCGTTGCTCTGCCTACAAGGAAAACAGAGGCAGTTGCACGATCCATTTTATCCGCAATGTGGTACTGGAAAGAATGGTGCTGAAGCTCATACGGGAAGCAGCAGAATATATTACAGAATATGAGCCGGTATTTCTGTATCTGTACAGCAAGCAGCACCAACTCAACAAGGCTAATAATCTCAAAGCCGCAAAGCAGGAGCTTGAGAAAAACAAAAAGCGTATTGTGGCATTGGACAAGCTGATTGAAGCCGCTTTTGAGAAAAATGTGCTTGGTACGCTGAGAGATGATCTGTTTGAACGTATGACCGCCAATTACGAAAAAGAGCAGAAAGAATTGATTCAGGCAGTTGCCGAAGCGGAACAGCGGCTTGCCAATGCCGAGCAGGATAACATCGACCTACGGGCATTTCTTTCTATCATCCGCAAATGCACTGACTTAAAGGAACTGACACCCGAACTCGTCAATCGGCTCATAACAAAGATTGAAGTCTTTGACAGCACAAAAGACGAGAACGGCAAAAAGCACGTTCCTATTAAGGTTCACTTTATTGGTGTGGGTGTGCTTGAAATTCCCGATGGTAAAACAATTCTTGAAACCTATGAAGAAATCCGCAAGAATCCGCCAATAGTGGCGTGAAAAGAGAAATACGGCGTGGCCTTAATTGGCTACACCGTATCCTACATACCCCGACTGTCCTTTGCCACCTCTGGCAAAAGACTTGGATTTTTTCATTTGTGCCGCAGGCACAACATCATTTGCGTGCAACGCACGCAACATCATTTGACCGTCAGCTCAACATCATTGCCGCCCCGCGGCACAAATGAACGATGTTGCACTCCGTGCAAATGATGTGCTTCGCAATGATGTGGGCTACGCCCAATGAAGTTGCGCTTCGCGCAAACGGACACGCCTTCGGCGTGATTTGGCGCGAAACAGTTGAAATGTTCACAGATTTGTGATATAATGAAGCAAAGAAAGGCGGTGGCAGAATGAAGCTCACAAAATGCGATAAGGGTATACACCTATCAAATCTTCCTAAAACAATCATAGGTATCATATGCGCCATTGCATATCCTGTTTTTTATATCATAACAGCATACGACGTATTTGCAAATCGTTTTGTTGATATCGATTGGTTTGATATTTTTACTTTGATTATTATTTTACCTGCATATATTCTTTGGTTGATTAAAGATTTTCGCACAAGTATTATTCGGTATAGAATTACGATAGACAAAAATGGAATAAAGGAATATAGCTTGCTTTCAAAAAACAAAGAATTGTCCTGGTCTGAAATCGGTGAATATATATGTGAATCAACACCTGCGCCGTATAAAACAAGCGAAAATTTCTTCAAAATAGTATTTTATTCAAAGAACAATAAAACAGCTATACAAACATGGTCTTTTCCAAACACAAAAAAAGACTTCTTTCAAGGTGAAATTTTTAAAATCTGTGATACATACTTTTCAGGTATAGATTAATTATATAGACCTCGTTTGCGCGCATGGAGCAGCACCCCCGGAAAACAGCGGTATAGTGCAACTCCCATCATCGCCAAGGGATACGTCTACCCACCGACCGAAAATCATGGATCGATTTCGAAAAAACTTGTGGTACGGATCTATTTTGTAAGAGTGTGCCATAAAAGGGCTACAAAAAAGATGTATCCCCCGAAACCCCCGATTTTATCGGGGGTTTCGCCGTTCTAAGGGGCAAAATTTCAGTGTTCGATTTTGTAGATGTAAATCAGACATTTTCCCTTTGTAGAAGGTCTTGAACTCTCACACAACAGAATATGGACGGCATAGGCAGGTAGAAATCAAAAATCTACCTGCCTTTTTTGTTGCCCGAAAAAAGAGAAAAAAACTATGCTTCAAAAAGAATTAGCCAAACGGCTCAAGGCTCGGTACGACACCAAGATGGACGGCAACAAATGGATGAAAGTATCCTCGGACGGCATCCCCCTCTGCCGGATAAAATACAACGGTCAATTTCTAAGCAATGCCGACCAAAACCTATCCGATGAATACCGCAGTAAAATTGCGGACATCCAGGATGAGATCTCTACGGTGCGAGAATATGTCGGGCTTTACGAACACGCACCGCAGATGAAGGCGGCGGATGTTTCGGAGTACCGACAGCTTGCCTCCTTTGGAGATACCGTATTGGCGGAAACCTACAGCGAAAAGAACGGCTTTATGTTCTGTACCTGGAAACAGAACGCAGACGGTGATTCAGTGTTCTGGGGAGATTATTTTCCGAACTATGAATATGTCAAGGAAGCCTTTGCCGTGCGCTCCGGTCTCGTCAGCAAGCACCGCCTGTTCAGTGAGAATGAATCGGCAGACCTTTGTCGCTGTGTGGACTTCACCAAAGGCAACTGCGAAACGCTGACCTATGAGCAGGAACAGCAGCTTGACAAGATCGAAGAAAAGCTCCTGTACGGTTATCCCTCCCTCGAAGCCGAGCCGCCGACCTTTGAACAGGAATCGACCTTACAACAGAATATGTAATACTATCAATCGCCCTTCGGTTACACAAAAACCGGAGGGCTTTTTTTCACAAGGAGAACCGAAATGACC
>FR891064.1 GCA_000433515.1 Candidatus Colimorpha enterica
CTGCGCTTTATTGCGGCTTTGCGTTTAGGCGAGAGATACCTGCCCTTACTTGACGGTGGTTGTCTTTTGTTTGCAGTTTGATTTGTTGCGCGGACAGTCCGTTCGGCGTCAATTGGATTTTGGGAAACCTGACGAGACTGCAAATTTTTCTGCCGCATTTGAGTTTGGTTATTTCTTTCTAATGAAGACGAAGGTGCTTTGTCAAATATTCCGAGTATTTCTTCAAGTTCTTTTCCTTGTTCGTCCATTTGGTTTCTCCTTATTCGATTTCTTTCCGAAATCGGCAAAGCACCTTTATTTACCGCCTTTCGGAAAGGGACTTCCGAAGAAATCCTTTTCATAAGAAAAAGGCGGCAGCGGAAGCTCCGCCACCGCCCTCCTTAATTGGTCAGTTATCCGTTATTTCACGGAATGTCTCTTTTTACCGTAAACAGCAGTTGTTACAACGCCGAAGCCGGAAACAAAGAGGACTGCAATCCAAAGAGCCATCATGCTGTTATCGCCGGTCGGAGGAGAATCGGGATTCTCAGGCGTCGGATCGGTCGGTGTTCC
>FR891065.1 GCA_000433515.1 Candidatus Colimorpha enterica
CAAGTATCTGGGCGGCAAGAAAAAAGTTGCGCTCGAGGCAGGATGCGTCGCATACTACGACCGCACGGTCATACTCTCCGAAATATATGCAGTCGCGCGCGGCCTCTTCCTCCGATGATCTTGCGTTCAGCGAATAGCAGCCGGGAAGGTCGGTGAAAACATATGTATGTCCGTCCGTTATCCTCTGTCCGGCGGCGCAGGATACCGTCTTTCCGGTCCAGTTTCCCGTGTGCTGTTTCATGCCGGTCAGGCTGTTGAACACCGTGCTTTTTCCCACGTTCGGGTTTCCGGCGAGGACGGTCACTGTTTTTTCGTTATCGGTAATTGTCTTTCCTTTCTTCGGCTGCTACGGTTATCTTTTCGGAGTCGGCGCGGCGGACGGCTATTACCGTGCCCTTTACGGAAAAAGCCGTCGGGTCGCCGAGGGGACTTTTTCCGATGCATCTGACAACGCTTCCGGGCGTGAATCCGAGGTCAAGAAGCCTTCTTCTGATATCACCGGTGTTGTGCAGCTCCGTGACTCTTCCGGACTGCCCCGGTTTCAGCTCCGACATTTTCCTTGTCATGTTCTGTTTCCTCACTTTTCGTTTTCCGAACGTTTTGCTTTTATCAGCCTCTATAAGTCTATGCCGCGCAGCGTGCCGTGTTACACCGGCAGCAAAAAGCGGCTATTGACATATTCGCATTCCGGGGGTAAAATATTAGTGTACCGGAATTCCGGTGCATACCGGACGAAAGGACTTCGCACTGCGAATGTGATCTGACAATGGAAATGTCAAAAGGCAGGCTGACACGCATCTTCTCGAAAATACCGACGCTTGAGACGCAGAGACTTACCCTGAGAAAGCTGATCCCGGAAGATTACCGCGATATGTTTGAATATGCGTCGCTTGAACGCGTGACGGAATATCTCCTGTGGTCGCCGCATCAGTCTCCGGATCAGACATACAGATATCTTGAGTCGCTTCAGAACAGCTACCGGCGCGGAGAGTTTTTCGACTGGGCGGTGGTGCTCCGCACGACCGGGAAGATGATCGGAACCTGCGGGTTCACCAGCTTTGAGCTTTCCCATGCAAGAGCCGAGGTGGGGTATGTGCTGAATCCCGCGTTCTGGGGGCAGGGAATTGCGAAGGAGGCGGTTATGGCGGTGACGTCATTCGCCTTTTCCGAGCTCGGAATGAACCGGGTCGAGGCGCACTACATTGAAGGAAACGAAAGAAGCCTTCACGTCATGCAGGCGTGCGGAATGGAATTTGAGGGGATGTTCAGACAGTATATGCTCATCAAGGGCAGATTCAGGAATATCGGAATCTGTGCCGTTACTGCAGACAGGTTCCCGAAAGAGATTTTTTACGGGAAAAAGCCTTCAGTCGGATGGATGAGACGGAGATTCATGTGAGGATCTGAGCCTGTCTTAGGGCAATGCGCACAAATACAGAGCCTCCGATTTGTGTAATACGACTAACCGTTTTATTATTTTTTACAAAAAAACTCGAAAATATCTTGACAAATCAGCGATAATAATGTATTATATTAATCAGTGCCACAGTTCCGGCACCGTGATTTTCCGTCTGACCGGGAGTGTTTGCCGATATGCACAAATTTTTTGCCGACAGAGACGCAATTTCCGGCAACAGAATAGTTCTGTCCGGCGATGATGCACGCCATATTTCGTTTTCGCTGCGCATGAAGGTCGGAGAACACATAACTGTTGCTCTTCCTGACGGGAATGACTGCTTCTGCACACTTGAATCGTTTGCCGGCGGAAACGTAACCGCGGTCATCGATTCGGTAAGCAGATCGGAATCAGAGCCGCCGGCAAGAATAAGGCTTTTTCAGGCTCTTCCCAAGGGGGATAAGCTTGAGGTCATAATTCAGAAGGCTGTTGAGTGCGGCGCGGCGGAGATAATTCCGTTCGAAAGCAGTTTCTGTGTTGCAAAGGTGAAGGATCCCGAAAAAAAGCTGATCCGCTGGAACCGCATCGCATACGAGGCGGCAAAACAGTGCGGCAGGAGCATTATACCGAAGGTTCTGCCTCCCGTTTCGTTCAGAGACGCCGTGAAAAGTGCGTCGGAGGACGGACTTGCGATATTCTGCTATGAAAACGAGCGCGCCAAAAAGCTCGGCGAGGTGCTGACGGGCAGCGATCCGGACACGATTTCGGTGGTCGTCGGTTCCGAGGGAGGCTTTTCTCCCGAAGAGGCACGTTTTGCCGGGGAGTGCGGGCTTACCGTTACCGGGCTCGGTACAAGGATCCTGCGGTGTGAGACGGCGCCAGTATTTGTTCTTTCCTGCATATCTTTCGCAAGAGAGCTGTGCTGACTGATATATAAAAAATTATTTGTAAAACAATTCCGGAGGGCAGTATTATGTCAAATAGATTATTCCAGGGTATCATTCATCAGATGAAGGACGCTGTCGACAGAGTCATCGGCGTGCTTGACGAGAACGGTATCATCATTTCGTGCAGTGACCTTGCAAAGATAGGCGGAACAAGACAGGGCGTGAGGGACGAGCTTTCGTATACCTCCGAAACCGTTATGTCCGGCGGCTATACATACAAGCCGATCGGTTCCGGCGCAAAGACAGAATATATTGTCTTTGTCGAGGGCGAGGACAAGCAGGCTGAAAGACTTGCCGCGATCCTCTCCATCTCCCTCGGCAGCATCAAGGGGCTTTACGATGACAAATACGACAAGGCTTCGTTTATAAAGAATGTTATACTTGACAACATTCTTCCGAGCGACATCTACCTCAAGTCCAAGGAGCTTCACTTCAGCAACGATGTCATGCGCATCGTAATGCTTATCAAGTTCATCGGAAAGAACGAGATCATCCCTTACCAGATGGTTCAGAATATGTTCCCCGACAAGAACAAGGACTATGTAATAAGCGTCGGTGAAAGCGATATCGTGCTTGTCAAGGAAGTAAAACCGAACTATGACACAAGAGCTATCGAAAAGATCGCTCAGTCGATCTCCGACACCTTCGGGACCGAGTTCTATACAAAGGTATCCATCGGTATCGGTACCGCTGTCGAGAGCATCAAGGATCTTGCCCGCTCCTACAAGGAGGCACAGGTCGCCATCGAGGTCGGAAAGGTGTTCGATACCGAAAAGAATATCGTAAGCTACGAAAACCTCGGCATCGGCAGACTTATATATCAGCTCCCGACCACTCTTTGCGAGATGTTCCTCTCCGAGGTGTTCAAGAAGGGAAGCATCGAGACACTTGACAGGGAGACTCTGCTCACCATTCAGTGCTTCTTCGAGAACAATCTCAATGTTTCCGAGACATCGAGAAAGCTCTTCGTCCACAGAAATACGCTTGTTTACAGACTTGAAAAGGTCCGTAAGCTGACGGGACTTGACCTCCGTGAGTTTGATCACGCCATCACCTTCAAGGTCGCCATGATGGTCAAGAAATACCTTACCTCCAAGCCGGTCAAATTCTGATAACTTCACTGTCTGAGACTCGTAAAATTCGGAGTAGCGGCATAACTGCCGCTATTCCGGTTTTTGCTTGACACCGTGGAGTGCCCGGCTGTTTTTTTGCACATACCGGCGATTCGTTCTGCGTTTTTTGCTGACACGGAGGCGTCCGGCGAATGCATCGGAATACGATTTATACGAACAAGGAGGCTTTCGGTCACGGAAGCTGAGCTACACACAGATGATTGAATTTAAAAACGTAAAAAAGACCTACCCGAACGGGACGGAAGCCCTGAACGGGATAGATCTGAGAATAGACGACGGTGAATTTGTCTTCATCGTCGGTGCGTCCGGCGCGGGCAAATCCACGCTGACGAAACTGCTGACAAGAGAAGAAAAGATCACCGAGGGACAGCTGACCGTCAACGAATTTGACCTTGTCAAGATGCCGGAACGCAAGGTCCCGTACTACCGCCGGCAGATCGGTGTGGTCTTTCAGGACTTCAGACTGCTTCCGGATATGACTGTATTTGAAAATGTCGCGTTTGCCATGCAGATAATCGGCGAATCAAAGAAAACCATAAAGCGCAGAGTGCCGACGATACTCAACATCGTCGGGCTTCAGGATAAGGCAAACAGTTTTCCGTCTCAGCTTTCCGGCGGCGAACAGCAGAGGGTGGCTCTTGCCCGCGCTCTTGCCAACAATCCCGCAACGATAATCGCGGACGAGCCTACCGGAAACATTGACCCCAAGCTCAGCCTTGAGATCATGAACCTGCTTGTCAAGATACATAAGCGCAACAAGACGGTTATCGTCGTAACGCACGAAAAACAGCTTGTTGACTATTTCCAGCAAAGAGTCGTGACCATCGACAACGGTGTTGTTGTCAGCGACAGGGTGGGAGGTATGTTCAATGCGCAGGTATAAGGTTTCATACTTCTTCGGACAGGCATTTCGGGGAATGTGGCGCAACGGCATGATGACACTTGCATCGGTAACGGTGCTTCTCTCCTGTCTCATAGTCATGGGCTGTTTCTCCATGCTTGTCGTAAATATCGATTTCAACCTCGGACAGCTGAAAAATCTGAACGAGATCGTTGCATTTGCCGACACCGACAAGCCGTATGCAGCCGATTCTGCGGCTCCGCTTGCACCGGCTGTCAGGGCTGACGGAAAAACGTTTCTCGGCTGGTCGACCGATCCTGATGCCACAGCCGCTGAATATCAGCCCGGTTCCTCCTTCAGGGTCACCGGCGATAAGGCTGTCTGCGGTGTCATTACCGTGTATGCGGTGTGGGAAGGCGGAGTGACGCGCGACGGGTTGAAGATAAGATACAGCGCCGCGGGCATTGCCGTTGACGGTAAACTTCCGGATGACGCAGATGCTGCCGCCGACGAGAGCTATGCTCTGGCGGAAGCTCCCGAGGCGAGGAGCAGCGCGATCGAATTTGTCGGCTGGGCGCTTGTTCCGGATGCCGACGAGAATACAAAGCTCTATGCTCCGGGTGATGAGTACAAGGTTTCTGCCGCAGACGCAAAGGGCGGGGTAATTACCTTCTATGCGATATGGAGCACCCCTGCTTCCTTCTCTGAGTATGCTCTTGTTTACGATTCAAACGGTGTTGACTGCGAAATGCCGACCGATTCCGCCGTCAGGCTTGGCAATATAAAGAAAAAGCTTGACGGACTTGAGAATATCGCCGAAAACGGGATTAAATTTGTTTCAAAGGAAGAAACGCTTGAATCCGAGAAGGAAAAGCTCAAGGATTATCCCAGCCTGCTCGCAACTCTTGAGGAGGGAGACAATCCTTACCCGGATTCGTTTGTTATAACCTATAAGGACAATGCTTCGGTTTCGGCACTCAACCTTCAGCTCAAAAATATCGACGGGATTTATAAGACCCGGTGCCGCGCCGATATCGCGGAAAATATTCAGAATCTGAAAAACGGCATAATCCTGATATTCACGTGGTTTATGGCGATACTCTTCATCGTCAGTATCTTCGTTATCATAAACACCGTCAAACTCGCCGTTGTCGGAAGGAGCAAGGAGATCACCATCATGCGCTATGTCGGTGCAACGAAGTGGTTCATTGCGCTTCCGTTTGAGCTTGAAGGGATCATAATCGGGCTCTTCTCGGGACTTGCCGCGTTCTTCCTTCAGTGGTATATGTACGGATACGTCCAGAAGATGGTCATGACAGACATTCAGATGATAAAGGTCATGCCGTTCGGGGATATCAGGATCATATTGCTTGCGGGATGTGTCGTTATCGGTGCGCTTACCGGTTTTATCGGAAGCCGCATAGCGATAAGAAAATATCTCAAGGCATAAATTGCGTTCATCGCGTGAAAGGAGCAGCTGAATGAAAAAAGCCGGAAGAATGCTTAAACCGGTCGTTTCACTTGCAATTGCGGCGGCGACCGTGCTGACTATGGCGCTTTGCCTGCCTTTCAACACTTTGGATACGGAGGCGGCGAAAAAGATCACCGAGGCTGACATAAACGCCGTCAGGGACAGAATCAAGGCAAATGAAAAAAAGATAAAGGAATATCAGGACGCGCTCGCGTCGATCGGGAAGGATCTTGACAGTGCGCTTGAAGCCAAGGCTCAGCTTGATCAGCAGATCCAGTACATTCAGTCGAATGTGGAGGAGACGGAAGAGCTTATCGTCAGATACGAGCAGCTGATAAAGGAGAAGGAGGCTCTTATCGCCGACAGGGAAAGTCAGATTTCCGATAAATACAATGATTTTCTCGAGCGTCTCCGCATATCATATGAAGACGGATCGCAGAACTATCTTGAACTGCTTATAAGCTCCGACAGCCTTGTCGATTTTATTACCCGGATCGACAATCTCGGCTCGGTGCTGACATATGAGCAAAGGACTATGGATGAGCTTGAAAAGGAAGTCAGCGATCTTGACGAGCTTAAAAAGTCGCTTGATATCAAGAAGAGCGAGTATGTCGAGCTCGGAAAATATCAGAGCCAGTCAAGGGCGGATCTTAACAGCAAGCTGAAGGAAGCCGAGCAGCTGGTAAAGAAGCTCCAGAGCGACGAAAATGCCGCGAAAAAGGCACAGCAGAATGCCGCAAAGCAGGATGCCGCGCTTGACAAAGAGCTTGAAAAACTGCTGAAGGAATACGAAAAACAGCAGCAGGCGGAGCAGGCCGGCGCATATCTCTGGCCGCTTGACAGCAACTATCGCTCGATCACTTCCCGCTACGGCTGGAGGATCCTCTGGGGCGAGCGCGACTTCCATCTCGGGGCGGATATTTCCGCACCCTATGGGGCGAATATATATGCGGCAAAGGACGGAACGGTTCTTAAGGCACAGTACAACAGCAGTTACGGCTATTATGTCCTTATCGACCACGGAGGCGGAAAGGCAACGCTTTATGCGCACTCGAGCAAGCTGCTTGTCGTTGCCGGCCAGAAGGTCACGCGCGGTCAGGTTATCGCCAAGGTTGGCTCTACCGGCAATTCAAGCGGTTATCACCTCCATTTTGAGGTCAGGGTCAGCGGAAAAACCACAAATCCCCTGACAAAAGGTCTGCTTGTCATTAAATACAACGGCAAAATGGTTGATCCGGTTGCCAACAATCTTCTGAAATATTACTGTTAAGCATTTCTCCCTGACGCCGCTTGCGGAAATTCCGTGACGCGGCGTCAGGGTGCGGAATGGGAAAGGTCAGTGATCGGTCAAATGACTAAGAAAACGCCACTGTATGTTGTCGTGATAGTTGCGGTGATCGCCGCGGTCGTCACCTTCAACGCGTCTTTTCTGTTTTTTGAGCAGAAATACAACTCAAAGCTGAACGAAACGCTTGCGGGATACTCTTATTTCGACAAGCTGCTCAGCGTCGATGAAATAGTAAGAGCCAATTACATCGGCGATATCGACGATGACGCGCTGAAGGCTTCGGTCGTGCGCGGGTATCTGTCCGGAATCGGCGATAAGTATTCGCTTTATATGACAAGCACCGAGTACGACGAGTTCATGAAGGAACAGAGCGGAAACGCCGTCGGTATCGGTGTCAATGTCATATACGGCGACGCAAGCGGGATCATCGAAATAATCAACGTCCTCCCCGACTCACCGGCGGAGGAAGCAGGAATGCGCGAGGGGGATATTATTGTCTCCGTCGCAGGAAAAAAGGTCGCCGATATCGGGTATTATGCCGCACTTGACATGATACGCGGCGAGGAGGGCACAAAAGCTGAGCTGACGGTTGTCCGCGACGGTACAGAGATACCGTTTACCTGTGAAAGACGCGCCGTAAAAACGCTCAGCGTCACATATCACGTTTTCGGCGGAAGCGGAAACGTCGGTGTGATACGTCTTACCGAATTCAATTCCACGACCCCGGAGCAGTTCAAAAACGCAGTTTCAAAGCTGAAGGATGACGGGTGCGACAGATTTGTGTTTGATCTGCGGAACAACGGCGGCGGAGAGTTGAACAGCATTCTTGAGGTTCTTGACTACCTGCTTCCGGAGGGGCCGATTGCGCATATCTATTATCGGACCGGCAAGGAGAGCCATTATACCTCCGATGCCGCCTGTCTTGAGGCACGAGTTGCAGTCCTGACAAACGGAAGAACGGCATCAGCCGCAGAGCTTTTTACCTCTGCACTGAGGGACTACACCCAGCACGGCGATTACGACGCTGTCCTTGTCGGTACGAAAACCTACGGCAAGGGCGTGCTTCAGAGCTTCTATAAGCTGAAGGACGGTTCGGCGTTCAAGATCTCAACCGGAAAATACAATCCGCCGTATTCCGAAAACTACGACGGCATCGGTATCACTCCCGATATCGTCATAGAGCTTTCTGAGGAAGCGGCTTCGGTCGGATTCTATAAGCTGACCGATGAAAACGATAACCAGCTGATTGCGGCTGTCAATGCAATAAAGTAAAAAAAATTATATAATCCAATCAGCCACGGAGAGCGGCGGCGCATCCGGGGATTCAGGGAAAATTACAGTTTCGCCGCCGGAAAACGGAGAATAACATCATGTCAAAAGAAATCACAGTAACCGAAGAAGGCCTTAAAAAGCTCCAGGATGAGCTTGAGTACCTGAAGACCACCAAAAGAAAGGAAGTCGTTGAGGCGATAAGGGTCGCACTTTCCTTCGGCGACCTTTCCGAGAACAGCGAATACGACGAGGCAAAGAACGAGCAGGCAAAGACCGAGGCACGTATCAGCGAGCTTGAAGAAAATCTGAAGCACGTGAAGGTCATTTCCGACAGCGAGGTCAGCACCGATGTCGTAAACGTCGGAAATATCGTGAAGGTGTATGACGAGTCGTTTGACGAAGAGATCACCTATACTATCGTCGGTTCGACCGAGGCAGACCCGCTTCTTGACAAAATTTCCGACCGTTCGCCTATCGGAAGCGCGATAATCGGCTCAAAGGTCGGCGATACCGTCGATGTCAGCACCCCTGCCGGTCTTGTCAAGCTCCGCATACTTGAAATCTCAAAATAAAGGATGCCGTCAATGGATAATAACAACGTACAGAACACTCCCGAAGAGGAGCAGGATATTGCCGAAATATTCAGAGTCAGGAGAGAAAAGCTCTCAGGCCTCAGAGAGAGCGGGAACGACCCGTTCAGCGAGACTAAATACGATGTCACTGCTAAAAGCTGTGATATAAGGGCGGATTTCGACGCGTACGAGGGTAAGACCGTTTCAATTGCCGGCAGAATTATGAGCCGCCGGATCATGGGTAAGGCATCGTTCTGCGATATTTATGACGGAAACGGCAGAATTCAGAGTTACGTCCGTCGTGACGACGTCGGAGAAGAGGAGTATGCCGGCTTCAAAAAGTGGGATATCGGAGATATCATCGGGATCGAGGGCTTTGCCTTCAGAACCAAGACCGGAGAGATATCGATCCATGCACAGAAGATAAAGCTGCTGTCCAAGTCGCTTCTTCCGCTCCCCGAAAAGTTCCATGGGCTTACCAATACCGACCTGCGTTACAGGCAGAGATATGTTGATCTCATCGTCAATCCCGAGGTCAAGGACACGTTCATAAAGCGTTCGCGCATCCTCTCCGAGATCAGGGCATATCTTGACTCAAAGGACTTCCTTGAGGTCGATACCCCCATTCTCGTACCGCTTGAGATCGGCGCGTCGGCGAGACCCTTCAAAACTCACCATAATACCCTTGATATGGATATGTATCTCCGTATCGAGACCGAGCTTTATCTGAAGCGCCTCATCGTCGGCGGAATGAACCGCGTTTATGAGGTCGGAAGAATTTTCAGAAACGAAGGAATGGATCCGAGGCACAATCCTGAGTTCACGACGATTGAGCTTTATCAGGCATATACCGATTACAAGGGCATGATGGACCTTGTCGAGGAGCTTTACAAGCGGCTTGCCGAGAAGATCTGCGGCTCTCTCAGGATAACCTATCAGGGAGTTGAGATCGACATGGGTCACTGGGAGAGGCTCTCTATGACGGAAGCCGTCAGAAGGTACTCGGGCGTTGACTACTATTCATGGGAATCCGACGAGGCTGCCCGCGCCGATGCAAAGGCTCACCGTGTAGAGGTTCCTGAAAATGCAACAAAGGGAACTGTTCTTGCCGAGTTCTTTGACGCTTATGTCGAGGACAAGCTGATCCAGCCGACCTTTATCTACGATTATCCGGTAGAGAACAGCCCGCTTGCAAAGAGAAAGGCGGACGAGCCACAGTTTACCGAGAGATTTGAGTACTTTATAAACTGCATGGAGTTCGGAAATGCATTCAGCGAGCTGAATGACCCGATCGACCAGAAGGAACGCTTCGAGCGTCAGGTCGCGCAGAAGAAGGCCGAGGAGCCGAACTGCAACGCAGAGGTCGATTACGATTACGTCACCGCGCTTGAGTACGGACTTCCTCCGACAGGCGGTCTCGGCTTCGGTGTTGACAGACTTGTCATGCTGCTTACCGACAGCGCAAGCATCAGGGATGTGCTGCTGTTCCCGACAATGAAACCTTTGGACTAAGCGAGTAGGATTTCGGAGGTTTATGGAGACTTACAGTATAGTTCGTCACCATTTTCATCTCCATTTATCACCACATAATCTCCGATTTTGTACTGGTAAATGTGTAAATCCTCATAACTAATCAAATATCATCATAGTTCTTTAAGAGAGACTCACTACCGAACAAGATAGTGGGTCTCTTTTTTTCGTTACGCCTGTCGATTGATTTCGGCAGGCTTTTTTTATTTTCGGAGGTGGAAATATGCAGAAAAAATTTTTTATTTTTTTCAAAAAACTACTTCGCTTTTTGACCTCAAAAGTTGCGGTAAGGGGTTGTGGGGCAAAACTCCACACCGCACTTTGACAACTAAATATACATTCATCAGGTACGTTCCTTGCGCTGGGGGAAACTCCGAGCCGAGCCTACAAGTGCGCCATGATCCGCTATTGCGGCGAGCGATCAAACTCATGTAGTTGAAACCGAATTGCTTTCGGCGGTGGCGATGACAAGTGCAAGGGTTAATGATACTTCTCTACGGAGGCGGCGGAGGACCCGGCGCGGGTGAGATTCCCATGGACTTGTTTCGCAAACAAGCGTCTGATGTATTCCCTGTGCGTGGGGTGTCGAGGACAAATAACGCACGGTTACATAGCCGTCTGGAAACAGACTGCTATATATTTCTATGAAAGGAGGATACCACATGGAAAACTGTAAAGTGATTGCCATCACGAACCAGAAAGGTGGAGTCGGTAAAACGACAACCGCAGTCAATCTCGGCGTGGGACTCGCAGACTCCGGTAAAAAGGTTTTGCTTG
>FR891066.1:0-5819 GCA_000433515.1 Candidatus Colimorpha enterica
CTCCGACACAATCTTTCCGTCCTCCGGGAGGGATTTTTTTCTTCCCATAGCATCATTCCTTTCCGTGAAAAGCTTTTCACGGAATTATTATACTATATTTCCCCCGCCGTGTCGTCCCGCCGGTTTCCCCCGGAATTCCCCTCCGGAGGCTGCGGCGGTTTTTCTTGCTCTTTTGTCAGATACCTCTCTGCCTGGGCCGAGAAGAGACGGCAGTACTGTTTTCCTGCGCGCATGAGCTCGCTGTGCGTGCCGGTCTCGACCACCTTCCCGTTTTCAAGAACGACGATCATATCGGCTGTCGTTGCGCTTGAAAGGCGATGCGACACGAATATCGTCGTCCGGTCGCGGCGCAGCTCGTCAAACTGGCGGTATATCTCCTGCTCCGCAATCGCGTCAAGGGATGCCGTCGGCTCGTCAAGTATAAGCACGTCGGTGTCGCTGTAAAACGCGCGCGCTATCGACAGCTTCTGCCACTGCCCTATCGAGAGCTCGATCCCGTCCGGCTCGAAATACCTCATGAGCGGGGTGTCATATTTTTTCGGAAGCGCCTCGATGAACCCTGCCGAGTTGCTCTCCTCTGCCGCGCGGCGGATGACGGCGTCGTCCTCTTCGCGGCTTATCTGACCGAACATGATGTTCTCCCTAACCGTGACGGCATACTTGCCGAAATCCTGGAAAATGATCCCGAACATCGAATAGAGCTCCTCTACGCCGTATTCCCTGATATCGTGACCGTCAAGGAGGATAACGCCCTCCGTCGGGTCGTAGAGCCGCGTCAGAAGCTTGATAAGCGTCGTCTTGCCGGCACCGTTCAGTCCGACAAGCACAACCGTGTCTCCGGCCTTCACGGTCAGATTCACGTGGCTGATGACGTCGCGCTCCGTGCCGGGATATCGGAAGGAAACGTCGCGGAATTCAAATTCGTGAGCGGCATGACGGTTCACCTTTCTCGGCTCGGGAAGCGACGGGACTACCGTCCTCTCCTCGTTCATGAAGGTAATCATGTTGTCGATGAAAAGCGTCCCCTCGTATATCGATGCGGTCGTCGAGATAAACGTGCCGATTCCGGCGGCAATGCTGGTCAGCGCACCGGTGTAGAGCGAGAAGTCACCGACCTGATACTCTCCCCTCGCCACCCCGCGGGCGATATAGATAAACAGCAGGCAGTTGACGACCGTAGAGACGAACGAAACCCCGATCTGAAGCCCGCCCTCCTGAAGGAACAGCTTCTTCAGCCCGCCGAAATACTTCGAAAATACGCCGTTGTACCTGTCGATGAAGGTATCGGACAGCCCGAACATTCTGACCTCCTTGACCATGTCCTTGTTGGTCATAAGCCCGGAATAATAGCTCATCATGCGCCTGTCCTTTGAGCGGCGGCGCATATAGAGAAAATTTTTCCTGCGGTAGACAAAGCTGATCACCGCAGAGGGAATGCTGAGCAGAGCTATGACAACCGGTGCCGCCGGACTTACTCCCCAGAGCACGACGATGAACGACACCATGCTGATAACCGTGCTGATTATCGTGAACCCGGCGTTGAGTATCTGTATCGGACGGTGTCCCGCTTCGCGCGAGGCATTCTCCAGCTTTTCGTAAAAGTCCGGGCGGTCGTAGTCGGCAAGGTCGATCTCCTTTGCCTTGGTCATTATCCTGACGTTTACATGGTTGACAACAAGCTCTCCGGCTATGTTCATGATGATGGAGCTTATCTGTGCCACAATGCGGTTTATGAACAGATATCCGAAATAGAACAGCAGAATCGCCATTATCCCGGCAAAGATAACCTCTCCGCCGTTCACCGCGGTCGAATACGCGTCGGACAGCGTGTTGAGCAGCTTTGCCGATATCGTTGCCCCGACTATCGGCATGATCCCGTTGAACAGCGCCATGAACATCATCACGAACAGTATCCACGGACGCGTCTCCCACACAAGGCGGAAAATGTAAAGCAGACGGTAACAGAACTTCGTCCCCATCCTCCATATGTACCCCGGAACCTCCCGCAGACTCTTCGGCTTCGGCTCCCGGTTTTTTCGATTTTCGTCCCCCGGCGGGGGCGGCGGCATGAATCCTCCCGGTCCCATCTTTTTTCTCCTTATTGTTTGAATGCTAACAATATTATACTCACACCGTCTCCGCCTGTCAAGTATTTTCACGAAACCTTCACACGGAAAAAAGCGCGGATCGGTTCCGGATTACTCTTCGGGCAGAAAACAAAACCGCCGGAAACTATTGACAGCTTCCGACAGAATGTGATATAATAACTCCCGTAAAGGGCTCCGGGTAAAAACGGACGGTTAAAACGGCGGCTTTCCCTCAAAAAGGGATCGTTTCCGTGCTCCTCGCGTTAAGGGTCAGACACTTTTGACGGGAGGAACGTGAAAAACTTTTTATTGTTTCCTCCCAGATGACTCCGGGAGGAGGTGGTAACGGTGTATGTCACTCTGGGTGAGCTTCTCACTCTTGTCGGGATACTTATCGATACCGTCGCACTTTGTGTCACGGTGTTCGCACTTATCACTCGCAACAGCAAAAAGAAATAACCGCCCCCGTTTTCCAAGCCAAGGCGGATATTTCTGTATAGACATAACCCTTTAGTGAGGAGCAACCGTACGCCGGATGCCCTTTACACCACTATTATATCACGCCGGGATCTGTTTGTCAACACCCCGGCGCGTTTTTTTGCGCCGACACGCAACGCACCGACCGGAGCGGCTGTTATCCGTTTTTCCGCGTCCTTCCGATCACGCTTTTCATGTACCGGTACACCTCGCCTGCCCACTGACCGCGCTCAATTCCCGACGGGCTGATGGCTATGACAAGCTCTCTGCGGCACTCCGGGTAGGACGAGTGCAGCAGTCTGATCCCGCCCTCCGGGTGACGTCCCCATGAGTACTCCGGCCAGAATCCGACGCCGAGTCCCGCCTCTATCATGTTTTTCGCCGCATCCGGGCTGTCGCTCTCGAATATGACGTCGGGTTCAAAGCCGGCTGTATGGCAGAAGCGGTCGCAGATGACACGGAGATATCTTGACCCGATAAGCGACACGAACCCTCTGTCACGCAGCTCGGCAAGCTCTATCGAATCCCTCCCGCGGAACTCCGGCAGGTCGGGAACGGCAAGAAAGATCTCCTCGTCGATAACCTCCGACCTCCCGGCGGGGAGAGGCGACGAGGGCATTTTGGTAGTAACGATGATATCGTAAAGCCCGTCCGTCATCTCCCTCGTTATCTGAAAGTTGACCGAGGGATGCTCTCTTCTGAAATTCACGACCGCCTCGGTCACCGGCATTGACGCCGACTGAACACAGATCCTGACCGTCTCGCCCTCGCGCTCCGCCATACGCCGCACCTCATGAGGGAGCGAATCCAGTGACGCTATCAAAGGCTCAAGCCGCTCCTCAAAGTACCTTCCGCACTGCGTCAGCACGATATTCCGCCCGGATTTCGCAAACAGCGGCACTCCCAGCTCCTCCTCAAGCGATTTTATCGATTTTGTCAGCGCAGGCTGCGCAATGTGAAGCATTTCTGCGCTTTTTGTGATGTGCTGATTCTTTGCGGAGCAGAGAAAGTATTTCAGCTGTGTAAGTTCCATTTCATCCTCCGGTTGTTTCGTCACGGTGACGCGTATGTCAAAACGATAACTTATTATATATCGTTTTCATATTAATTATATATTGGACATTATCATTTGTCAATGGTATAATATATGTGCAAAAAGAAAAAACGAAAGGTTTTTAGTTATGGCTGACTTTCTTGAAGCTCTCATGCTTCTCTGTTTCGGACTTTCATGGCCCGTATCCCTCATCAAAAATATCCGCTCCGGCACTGCAAAGGGCATGAGCCTGATGTTCACCGTCCTCATCATCATCGGCTACATCGCCGGAATCAGCGCAAAGATATACACCGGAAACATCAACTACGTCCTGCTGGTCTACATCTGGAACATCGTCCTCGTCGTCGGCAATCTCATCGTCTACTTCGTCAACAGGAACAAGGACAGACATCACGACGCAGTTCCCGCAAAGCACGTCTTCGGGGTAAAGGCTTAACCTCCCGCCTTCCCTCCCCGGCTCACAGGTCAGAACCGGCTCAATAATGCAAGCAACCCCCTTCCCTTTTGCCGTGAGGCGGCGGGGAGGGGGAGTTTTTTGCTGTTATTGCCTTCCGATGTTCATTCCGCGGTCATTTGCCTTCGCCCATCCTGAAAATAAACTCATTCACCGCCGCACGGTCGGCATCGGATATCTCGCCGTGGCTCTTGCCCTTGAGGAACATATATGTCACGTCAAGACCGGCATTTTTCATGTCGGAGACGAACTTTTCGGTGCCCTTCAGCGGAAAACAGTCGTCGAATTCGTCGCCGGTGACGATATAGGGTATCTTCGGCAGATCCTTCAGGCGGTGGGCGGGAGAGATTGTCTCAAGCGCCTCGCTTATCGGCATTCCGTAGGCGCTTATGGCACTGACGAACGCGCGGGGGAATACATCCTTTGTCGAGAAGCACTCCTTGACGTCATAGCACGGGCAGTGAGCCACGCAGGCATCAACGGTGTGCCTCGAATCGGCGGCATAGATAAGCGCTCCGGAGCCGCCCATGCTCCCTCCGATGGCGACAAGTGAAAAATCATCCTCGCTCTGCCAGCCGTATCTGTCCATGAACGCATCCACCATGAGGTCGGTCATCCGGACGGCGCCGGTGTTCATCCAGCTCCACGGTCCGGGGAAGGTGTAGGCAAGGACAATTCCCTTTGCGGCGCACTCCCTTGCAAACGGGGTGTTGTATGCGATCATGTTGTCCATGCTCCCGCCGAGGCAGGAGTCGCCGCCGAGACCGGGAAACTCAAGCACGATTCCGGTGACCTTCTTCCCTTCAGGGATGTATGCCTCGTTTGTGACGCAATAGTAATTGAGGGTATCCTTGTTTATGTACTCCGCATCGGCTCCGGCAAAATCCCCGGCTTTCGGAGGCTCGGTTTCCGGCGCGGTAGTTGTCGGCTCCGCAGAGCCCGTCCCGATGCTACCGGCACCTCCCCCGCAGGAGCAGAGGAGCATGGAAACAAGCAGAGCGGCTGCGGCAAACAGTTTTTTCATTGATTTCTTCGCCTTTCGTATCATTATCGGTGTTTCCGAAAACAGCTCCCCTCAGGCAGAAGCCTCGGGGAGCCGTTTTATCATGGCTGATTATCTTTTCTTCATCGTGAAGACGACTGCCGCTGCAGCAGCCACGATCACGAGAGAAGCCGCGAGAGCCGCGTCGGAGGTTGCGGGATTGCCGCCGACATCCTTACCGGTTCCGGGGATGATCTCGTACCAGTCGAAGTTGACTCTTGTGCCGGCAAATTTTGTCTCGGCATTGTAAATACGCACCTTGTGCTCGATGTCCTTAAGACCGGTTGCCTCGAAGAAGATGGTCGGAGTGGTGTTGTGCTCGGTGGTGGTAACAAGTGCGTCCTTCACCATCGGAAGCTCCTTGCCGTCAACGATAACCTTTGCGGCGGATGATGTGCCCAGATCAGCCGCGATATTGCGGTAATGGGTCCCGAGCCTGATTGCAGTACCGGTGAAGGTTATCTCGGTGTACATTTCGCCGTGAGCGGCAACACCCTGGGACATTGTGTCGTTTCCGAACTTGAATTCAGCAAGATGGGAGGGAGCCTGCCACCAGATCTGAAGCTCATAGCCTTTCGGTCCGAAAAGCGCTCCGTTTTCAAACTTGGTGACCTTGATTTCCTTGTCGCCTTCAACCGTGTAGAACTTCACGTTCTCGTTGTTGATGATCGGATAGGCGGTGTAGCCTTCGGCGGGTGTGACCTC
>FR891066.1:5847-9246 GCA_000433515.1 Candidatus Colimorpha enterica
GACCTCTACAGCAGCCGCGGAAACCGCGAGGGCGGCGAAGATCACGAGGGTGAGGATGAGTGTGAGGGTTCTTTTCATTGCGTTTTTTCCTTTCGGTGATTATTTTTTACGGAATATCCCTTCCGTTATTTCTCCTTTTTCTTTGCCAGAACAACAGCAACGACCACTGCGGCAACAACAACGACCGCGACTATCGGGATCCAGATCGGGAAAGCGTCCTTACCGTCATCGGCGGGCTTATCGGTTCCGGGCTTTTCGGTGCCGGCGGCAGAGGAAACCGGATCGTCCTTCCTGTCGGTGGTTGTGCCGTTATCGGGCTTTTCGGTATCGCGGGGCTCGGTCTTTGCCGGCTCTGTGGTATTCTCGGTCTTGCCGTAGCCGCCTTCGGTCGCGGGATCGGTGCCGATTATCTCATAGAAGTCGAAATTGAGTCTTGTGCCCTTGAAGTTCTTTTCTGCGTTGTAGACGCGGACGGTGTGCTCCTTGTCCTCAAGACCGGAAGCCTCGAAGAAGATGGTGACCGTTGTGTCGTTTGCCTGTCCGGGGACAAGAGCGCCCTCGATGCAGGGGTACTCTGTGCCGTCGATCGTGACCTTTGCGGAGTTTGCGGTTCCCAGCTCTGCCGCCATGTTGCGGTAGCAGGTTCCGAGCTTGATAGCGGTACCCTTGAAGGTGATCTCGGTGTACATATTGTCAAGATATGCAACGCCCTGAGAGAGCAGTGCGCTGAACTTTTCAAGCAGCTTGAACTCCGAGAGATGGTTTGCGCCGAGAGGGAACCACAGCTGAAGCTCGCCGTTGTCTCCGACGGTCATGCCGTTCGTGATCTCAAGCGGATCGGGGACCTCGATCTCTTCCTCGTTTCCGTCTGCATCGAAAGCGATGAATTTCACGTTTTCGTTGCAGAGAAGCGGCCATGCGGTGTAGCCCTCGTCCGGGGTGACGACCGCGGCGCCTGCTCCGACGGCAAGTGCGGCGAACAGAAGCGCAGAAAGTATCAGTGCGAAAATCTTTTTCATGTTTTTTCTCCTTTTGGTGGAAATATTTTTCGTGAGGGCTTTCGTTATCCCTCGGTTATCCAGATTATTTCGGAGCCGACGCTCTTTATCATGACGGCAAGCCCCTTTTCCATAAGCTCACTGCCGGATGCGGTCGTGTTCTGCTCCGTTCTGTCCTCGAAGGTGAGCTTATATGTCTTTGCGGGATCAAGTCCGGCAAATTTCACGGTTTTTATGTTCTCCGCCTGCTCCGAGGGCTTGAAGAGGAACACCGCCCCCTTTATCCCGTTTGCGCTGTCCGGGTCGGCATACATAACTCCGTCCCAGTTCACCCCGTCGGGGCGCGGAAGTATGTGATACAGTCCTCCGTCGCGGACAAGCGGACGTATCTTCTGCTCGTACATATCGGAGTATTCCTTGAGATACTCCTTCAGCACCTTGCCCTTCCACGACGAGTACATCGGAACTCCCAGCATCTGCGTACGGAAGCCCATGTCAAGCATCGCGTCGCGGAAATCATAATCTCCGTCTGTGCAGGTCGAGGTCACCTTCGGATAGAACGTGTCCTGCTTCGGGTCGAACTGATCCATATTGCAGGGCAGCTGGAGCTGTGTCGGGTGAATGACGTAGCTGCTGTCATAGAAGCTCATGCGCATCGACAGATAATTTGCCGCGTCGTCGCAGTTTATAACGGTTGCGAGAGTCGCGGTGAAGAGATCCTTCATGGAGCCGCCGCTTGAACAGCTTTCATAGCGGAAGCCCTCGACGTTTTCGATAAGATAGGACGCAAGCTCCTTAAAGCCCACCGTGCACCAGTACTGAACGTCGGAGCCGTTTGCGTCGTGACGGTTTTTCAGGTTCGAGGTCCTTGAGATCGGCTCAAAGTCGGAGCGCCAGGTTCTGACGCCGTTGTTTCCGAAGAACTCCGCCATCTTTTTCTGAAGGAATGCCACGCACTCCTCGTTTCCGAGGTCTGCGGAGCGTCCCATTCCGGAGTCGATCCTCCTGTCAGAGAACCATGACGGATGGGAGATGGAATTGAATTCGCCCTCCTTTGCGGTCACTTTGCCCTGAGAATCAAGGGTATCGTGAAGCAGGACATAAAGGGTAAGCGAAAGATCCATCGTTTTCGCCTTGGAGGTGAACCGTTTGAGGGTGACGCATCCGGCGCTCTTCATTGCCTGAAGATATCCGCTGTTTCTGACCTTCCACGAGCCCTCGTAGGACGACCAGTTGCCGACGGAGCCTCTTGCGTCGTTGCTCCACCAGCCGTAATCCCACTTGATCGCGTCAACGTTCAGCTCCGCCGCTCCGAGTCCCACCTGCATATCCATCTGGGTCAGCGGTTCGGCAGGGTCATCCCGCAGGTTTGCCGGCGCTTTTTTTGCCATGAACCATTTCTTGAAGCAGTTGCTGCCGTCGTCAAAGCCGTTTCCGTCGTATCCGCCGATATATACGGTCGGGAACAGGAACGTCTCCTTCCCCGGCACGACGGTCGAAAATATCGGGGAAGCATTTATCGCAACGCCGTCCATATTGACCGACATTTTTGCGCTGCCGTCACCGTAGCCCTGAACAAATACCGTGCCGGACGACCACTCAAGCGCCATATACGCGCCGCGCTCCTCGCCCTGCATATACACCATCGGCAGATATCCGCTTCCGTTCCAGTCCTGATTGGTATTGCACCACGCGGAAAGGGTCAGTCCCGAATTTACCGTGTGCGTATATATCCCGGTGCCGTCAAAGCGTCCGCCGTTGTCGTGGGTATACCCCTCCGCCTGACCGCTTTCCTTTTTGACAGCCATGACCTTGGCACCTGAACCGACAGAGAACTTCGCCGAAGCAAAATCTCCGGGATTTATCCGTATATCCGCGACCCGGGTGTTTTCAATGGTCGTCACAAACTCAAACGGTCCCGGGACATCGGTGTGCGCGGTGATCCCCACGCGGAGGATCGCGCCGCTTCCGGTTTTGTCTGTGAACTCAAATGTGACCTCGGTCTTTTTCGGATATTTCTTTTCGGATATGCCGGACAGCTCCCATTCCGCCTCATAGCTCTTGCTGTCGCGCTTGATTATGTACGGAAGGCTGTACTCCGAGCCTCCGGACACCACGTCCTTTCCCGCCGCCGTCGACATTCCGTCGATGAGAAGCCTCTTCCCGTCGGAGGAAAGCGTGATATTCCCGCCGGCTCCCGAAAGAGTCACCGGCTTGTCGGTAGGCAGCTCCTCGGCTTTTACATCGGTGACATCACCGCCGGTCGTTTCTGTTGTTCCGGTTGTCATTTTTGTCTCGTCTCCGCTTCCGCGTCCGTGACAGGACGCAAGCACGATCCCGCCGGTCATAACAGCCGCAAGGCAGACCGCGGAAATAATTCTTTTATTCATGCAGTATTTCC
>FR891067.1 GCA_000433515.1 Candidatus Colimorpha enterica
GGTACCTCGGCAGCGTCCCGGAAAACTACCTTTTCAGCGAGGTTGCAAAGCGCGTCGCGGCGGCAAAAAACAGACAGCTGCATAAAAAAACAATCAGCCTCGGCATAGGCGACGTGACCCTCCCGCTCCCGTCCTGCGCGGTGAGAGCGGCGGTCGTCGCGGCAGAGGAGATGGGCAGGGAAGCGTCGTTCCGCGGCTACGGACCGGAGAGCGGCTATATGTTCTTGAAAACCGCGGTCTCGGAGCACTACGGGCGGCAGGGAGTGAGCATCTCCCCCGATGAAATTTACATAACCGACGGCGCGAAAAGCACCCTCGGCAGTATCGGCGATATCATCGGAAACGAAAAGCTGCTCGTCCCCGCCCCGACCTACCCGGTAATGCCGGATTCCTGGCTGATGAGCGGCAGAGAGGCGGTTTTCCTCCCCGGAAACCGGGAAAACGGCTTTCTTCCGTCACCTCCGGAGGACGGCGGCAGATACGTGATATATCTCTGCTCCCCCGGAAACCCCACAGGCGCGGCATACACGGCGGAAGGACTTGAAAAGTGGGTAAATTTCGCGCTTTCGACCGGCTCGCTGATAGTGTTCGACGCGGCATATTCGGCTTTTTCAGGGGACGGCATCCCGCGCTCGGTCTTTTCGGTGAAAAACGCGTCGGAATGCGCGGTCGAGGTCGGTTCGCTGTCGAAAAACGCCGGCTTTACCGGTATGCGCTGCGGCTGGCTGACCATCCCGGAGAGCCTTTCGGACATTGCCTCCGCATGGAAGAGAAGGCAGGCGACAAGGTTCAACGGCGTGCCGTACATTGTCCAGCGCGCGGCAGAGGCGGCACTGACCCCGGAGGGCGAACTTGAGTGCCGCAGCCTTGTTTCATACTATCTCTGTAATGCCGCGATCCTCGCAAAGCCCCTGAAAAAGCACGGCATTTTCTTCACCGGCGGCGAAAACTCACCGTACCTTTTCGCCCGCTGCCCGGAAAACGCAGGCTCATGGGACTTTTTCGAGCACCTGCTTGACACCGCCGGCATCGTCTGCACCCCCGGCTCCGGCTTCGGAGACTGCGGCGAGGGCTGGTTCCGCCTCTCGGCATTCGGAAAAAGAAAAACAGTCACCGAAGCCGCAGAAAGGCTCGACCGCTTCTTTGACCGGATATAAAAACCGCCGGACGTCAGAAAAGGGTGTTAATAAACCCGAATGAGTTTTTTAACACCCGATTATTTCTGTCCGGTATGTGTCAGAAATTGTTCCTGATGCTTCCGAGCGCACCTTTGATCGATACACCGAGCACGATGAGAATGATTATCAGCGCAACGTACACCGCGATCAATATTCCTGCCCAGATAAGATTTGCCAGATATCTTGACTTGACCGATGCCGCAGTCTTTGAACTGAATGCAAGAATGCAATAGAGCACGAGCGCCGCGATGGAACCGAAAAACGGGATAAAATTCAGAAGCGAGATGCAGTCCATCTTCATCCAGTCACCTATTGTTATCTTTGCAGAAACGCCGTTGAGCCTTTTCATCTTGTTTTCCGAGAAAAGCCCGCTTTCGTCAACATATCCGGGGTAGCCGTACTGGTTCTGCTGATAGCCATAGCCGGTCTGATTCCCGTACTGATTCTGACCGTAATACCGGTTCTGGTCGCCGTAGCCGCCGCCGGGAGCGTTGTACCCGCCGTTCTGCGCGCCGGTATTCTGATTCTGCGTGTACCCGCCGTTCTGATTGTCTGAGCGGTAGGAATACTGCTGACTGTCGCTGTTTACGCCGGGAGTCTGACCGCCGTTTTCGTTTTCTGGTCTGTAGTCGTTGTTCATGTGATATGCCCTCCGTTATTGATGTCCCTGATGGGAAAAATTTACACGTTGAATCTGAAAAGAACGATGTCGCCGTCCTTCATGACATAATCCTTGCCCTCGCTGCGGACAAGCCCCTTTTCCTTTGCCGCCGCCATGGAGCCGCAGGCGATAAGGTCGTCGTATGCAATGACCTCAGCGCGGATGAAGCCCCTTTCGAAATCAGAGTGGATCTTTCCCGCTGCCTGAGGCGCTTTTGTCCCTTTCTTTATCGTCCACGCGCGCACCTCCTTCGGTCCCGCAGTCAAAAAGCTGATAAGCCCGAGAAGTGAATAACCCGCCTTGATCAGACGGTCAAGCCCGCTCTCGGAAAGTCCCATTTCCTCAAGGAACATGGCTCTGTCCTCGCCCTCAAGCTCGGCGATCTCCGCCTCTATCCCCGCACAGATCGGGATGATCCCGGAGCCCTCGGCTTCGGCATATTTCTTCAGGGCAATGTACCCCGGATTGTTTTCGTACCCGCCGGAAACCTCGTCCTCGCCGATGTTCGCGACGTAAATCACCGGCTTCCTGCTGAGAAGCGGGATGTCGTTTACAATGACCTCCTCGTCTGGGGTAAGCTCCATCGAGCGCGCGCTGTTTCCCGCGTCAAGATGCTCGCGCAGGCGGCTCAGGACCTCAAGCTCGGCGGCAAGCGTCCTGTCGCCCTTCAGCAGCTTCGTGACCCTGTCGATGCGCTTGTCAACTATCTCAAGGTCGGAGATGACAAGCTCCATGTTGATGATGTCCACGTCGCGCATGGGATCGACGCTGCCGTTTACGTGAATTATGCTTCCGTTCTCAAAGCACCTGACGACGTGAACGACGGCGTCCACCTCGCGGATGTGCGAAAGGAACCTGTTTCCCAGTCCCTCGCCCTTCGACGCGCCCTTGACAAGCCCCGCGATATCGACGAATTCGATGACAGCCGGCGTGAATTTTTCCGGGCTGTACATTTCGGCAAGCCGGTCGAGCCGCTTGTCCGGGACCGTAACGACCCCCACGTTCGGCTCGATGGTGCAGAACGGATAGTTCGCCGCCTCGGCACCCGCATTCGTTATCGCATTGAAAAGCGTGCTTTTTCCGACATTCGGAAGCCCCACGATACCAAGTTTCATATATACTCATTCTCCTTCGGTTTTCCCTGATGCGCCGGGCGGCTCAGACATTTCCGCACCGGCTGTGCCCCCCGGTGTCTGCGGGAGAATACACACCGGCTATAATTATAGCATATAACTTCCGCTTTCTCAAGACACCGTGCGAAAAAATCTGCTGTTTTTGCGGATTTTTCGGAATTGATTGATTCAAATGCCGGCTCCGGGAGGATGTTTGATGTAAAATGTTATCAATATTGGATTTTATTATACTGCAGATAAGCGTTTTGCGATCGCCGTCCGCTAAATCCGGTTTTCTCCGCTTGCATTTTTCGGAACAATATGATATAATACCGTCTACGCGTTTTATTTCTGTCTTTTTGTTCAGATTTCGACCGGTTCCGGCCGGAAAGAAGGTGTGGATCATTAAAAATCAAAATAAACATGGCTCTCTGCGCCACATTGGGAGGTGCCTGAGGGGATACCGCGGATGGACTGCCGCCGCGGCTTTTTTCGGCGGCTTTGAGGTCATCCTTGAGGTGTTCATACCGATGCTGATGTCGGTCATAGTTGACGGAGGGCTTTACCGGGAGAAGGACTTCATGCTCCGCTCCCTGTTTCCCGATGCTCTTGTCGCCGACAGAGACCGGTTTGTCCTGACCGTCGGCGCGGTAATGACAGGCATTGCCTGCCTTTCGATGGCTTGCGGTCTGCTCAGCGCACGCTGTTCGGCGGTGGCAAGTCAGGGCTTTGCGAAAAACCTGCGCACCGACCTGCTTGAGAAGATTCAGAGCTTTTCCTTTGCCAACACCGATAAATTCTCGACTCCGAGCCTTATCACCCGCGCCACGACCGACGTAAACACGGTGCGGATGACCATGCACCAGATAATCAGAAGCCTTACCCGCTCGCCCGTCATGCTTGTCATGGCAACGGTGATGGCGTTCACGATATCGCCGCGGCTGGCGCTGTTCTTTGTCGGAACGCTGCCGGTGCTTGCGGTCACGCTTGCCGTCATGCTGAAAACCGGTCAGCCGAGGTTCAGAAGGATGCTTGTGAAAATGGACGACATGAACCGCGCGGTTCAGGAGAACCTTGTCAACAGCCGCGTCGTCAAGGCATTCGTCCGCGGAGATTACGAGTCGGAAAGGTTTGACGGCACGGCAGAGGATCTGCGTCAGGCACAGCTTTCGTCGGCGCGGCTCTTCACGCTTACCGGACCTATCCAGATGTTCATAATGTGGACCTGCACCGTCCTTCTCCTGTTCTTCGGAGGGCGGGAGATAATATTCCGCACGACCGGGCTGCTTACCGGAGAGCTTGTCAGCATCGTGTCATACGGCACTCAGGCGGTATCGTCGCTAACAATGCTTTCGTGGCTGATAATGTCGCTCTCCCGCGCACAGGCATCCATGAGGCGCATAAACGAGGTGTTTGACGAACAGCCGGACATCGCCGACGGAGATTCCGACGCCGTCGTTGCCGACGGAAGCGTCGAATTCGACGACGTCTGCTTCAGCTACACCGGCGACCCGGACAAGCTGAACCTGAATCATGTCTCCTTCCGCATTGAGAGCGGAGAGACGGTAGGTGTCATCGGCGGGACGGGAGAGGGCAAATCAACGCTTGTCAGCCTTATCCCGAGGTTCTATGACACCCTTTCCGGCACGGTGAAGGTCGGCGGTACAGATGTGCGCGACTACACGCTTGAGAACCTGAGAAACGGCGTTTCGACCGTGCTTCAGAACGGCACGCTGTTCTCCGGCACGATAGCGTCGAACCTGCGGTGGGGAAAGCCCGACGCGACCCTTGACGATATGAAAGCCGCCTGCGCGATATCCTGCGCCGACGAGTACATAGACCGCTTCCCGGACGGGTACGAAACGGTTCTTGAACAGAACGCAGCCAACCTTTCCGGCGGTCAGAAGCAGAGGCTGAGGATCGCCCGCGCGATAATCAGGCACCCGAAGATACTGATTCTCGATGACTCGACAAGCGCCGTTGACATGGCGACCGACGAGCATATCAGGCGCGGCCTGCGCACCTCGCTCCCCGGAACGACAAAGATCATAATCGCACAGCGCATCGCGTCGATAATCACCTGCGACCGGATAATCGTCCTTGACGAGGGAAAGCTGTCGGATATCGGGACACACACCGAGCTTATGTCGCGCAGCCGCATTTACCGCGACGTGTACGACAGCCAGATGAAACAGGAGGTGAACGGCAATGCCGAGAATTGAACTGCGCGGCTACCGCAGGGCGCGGACGCCGTTCGGAAGCCTCATGCGCCTTTTCAGGTACTTCAGGCACTGCCGGACGATACTTGTCTGCGCGGTGATCTCGATACTTGTCTACGCCGGGGCGACGATCGCCGCGTCCTACTGCATGAAGCCGCTTGTCGGTCTGCTGAAGGAGACGGGGATAGCGGCTGACGAGGTATACGCAAAATATACGGCGCTCCTTATCGGGCTTGCGGGGCTGTATTTCCTTGCCGTCGTCACGAACTATCTGCTGAACCGGCTGATGCTTGAGTGCAGTGCCGTGATAATGAGGGCGCTGCGCACCGAGCTTTTTGCAAAAATGCAGAAGCTGCCGATAAGCTATTTCGACATCAACACCAACGGCAGCCTCATGAGCTATTTCACGAACGATATCGAGGCAACGAACGAGCTGCTTCAGCATTCGATAACCCAGATGCTTATTTCCGTCATGTCGCTTGTCGGAACGGTGAGCATGATGCTGGTGCTGTCGATGAAGCTGTTCGCGATAATGATCGTGCTTGCCGCCGTTGTCATAACCGTCGTGAGGTTCATAACGAAAAGGAGCGGAAAGAGCTACCGCGAACAGCAGAAGGACGCGGCGGCGGTCAACGGCTTTGTCGAGGAAATGATAGCCGGACAGCGCGATATCAAGGTCTTTACTCACGAAAAACAGGTCATGGCTGACTTTGAGCCGGTGAACGACAGCTATTTTTCCTCATCGACCGAGGCAACCACCGTTACATCGGTCGTAGGCCCTATACTCAACAACCTTTCGCACTTCTTCTATGCCCTTACCTGCGCAGTCGGCGTTCTGTGGCTGACCGGGGAAAATGCGGGCGGCATCCTTATAACCTTCCTCGGCTACATACGCACCTTTGCCGACCGCGTGAGCCAGATATCCGAGCAGTTCAACGCGATAATGCTCGCCCTCGCCGGTGCGGAACGGATTTTCGACGTGCTTGATATGCCGACCGAGGAGGACAGGGGAGAGGTGACGCTGACACGGGACGGCAGAGACTGGTTCTGGGTAAAGCCGGACGGCGGGAGAGTCCCGCTGAGGGGCGACGTCAGGTTCTTTGACGTCGATTTCTCGTATGTCGAGGGCAAGCCGGTGCTGAAGGCTCTGTCGCTTTACGCAAAGCCGGGGCAGAAGATCGCCTTTGTCGGCTCCACCGGCGCCGGAAAGACGACCATCACAAACCTGATCAACCGGTTCTATGACATTCAGGGCGGAACCATCACCTACGACGGCATCGATGTCCGCGATATCAGGAAAAGCGATCTGCGGCGCTCTCTCGGAACGGTGCTTCAGGATACCCACCTTTTCACCGGAACGGTTATGGAGAACATAAGATACGGCCGCCTTGACGCGACCGACGAGGACTGCGTGAAAGCCGCAAAGATCGCAAATGCCCACTACTTCATCTCGCACCTTCCGGAGGGGTACAATACCATGCTGTACTCCGACGGAGCCAACCTGTCGCAGGGGCAGAGACAGCTTATCGCAATAGCCCGCGCGGCGGTGTCCGATGCTCCGGTGCTTATCCTTGACGAGGCGACCTCCTCCGTCGATACAAGGACCGAGAAGCTGATAGAGCGCGGTCTTGACGGGCTTATGAAGGGCAGAACGGTGTTTGTCATTGCCCACCGCCTCTCAACCGTCAGAAATGCCGACGCTATCCTCGTTCTCGAACAGGGCAGGGTCGTTGAGAGGGGAAACCACGACGATCTGCTCCTTCAGAACGGACGGTACTATCAGCTGTATACGAATATGATCGAGCTTGCGTGACATACGGTAAGACCCGAAAACTCCGTTTCCGCGGAAAAACCGCAGGAAAAACGGAGTTTCGGATTTTTTTAAAAAAGCTATTGACAAACGAAAAAAAACGTGTTAAAATACCTTGTAACAAAGAAGCAGAACCCTGTTCTCACCGTCGTGCAAAGGCGCGCCGGTCGATATTGCGCCGGAGGTGCCGGTGTTTTTCGTTCGGGTCTGCTTTGCTCTCCCGGATTTTTTTGTGTCCGGGACAGACTGCCGCTTAAAAACCGGAACGGAGGTGTTCAGCAATAGCCGCAAAAAACAATTCCAAAGATATGACAATCAATGAGGGCATCACTTCATTGCAGGGGTTCAACCGCTCAAAGCAGGTAAGAGTAATCGGTCCTGCCGGTGAACAGCTCGGCGTCATGGCGCTTCAGAACGCGCAGAACACGGCATATGACAGGGGTCTCGATCTCGTCCTCATTGCACCGCAGGGTGAGCCTCCGGTGTGCAGGATCATGGACTACGGAAAGTTCAGATTCGAGCGCGACAAGAAGGAAAAAGAAGCGCGCAAAAAGCAGCAGATAGCCGAGATCAAGGAGATCCAGCTTTCCTGCCACATCGACGTGAACGACTTCAACACGAAGGTCAATCATGCGCTCCGCTTCCTCGGAAACGGAGACAAGGTCAGGGTGATGGTCAAGTTCAGAGGCCGTCAGATCACTCACTCCGAGCTCGGAGTCGAGCTTCTTAAAAAATTCGAACAGGCGTGTGCGGAAAAGGGAACGGTCGAAAAGGCTCCCGCTATCGAGGGGCGTTCTATGATCATGTTCATCTCTCCGCTTAAACCTACCGCGTCAAAAGAAAAGGCGAAAGCCGCTTCCGACGCGGGAAAATGATCCGCTTCACATCACAAAATGAAGCTGGGGCGCTCCGACGGCGACCGGAGTCTGCCCGACACAAAAAAATTCAAGTGCCGCCGGGAAACGGAATCGAAAATGGGAAAGGTCAAAACACATAAGGCAGCCTCCAAGAGATTTTCTCTTACCAAAAGCGGTAAGGTGAAGCTCAATCATACCAACCGCCGTCACAAGCTCGGTCTCAAGACCGCAAAGAGAAAGAGACAGCTCAGGAAAACCGGTTATCTCAGCGAGAGCATGGCTCCCAATATCAGAACTCTCCTGCCCCGCAGCTGAGTATCAATTGTTTACGGTAATAACAGGAGGAAGAAGAAATGGCAAGAGTCAAGGGCGCGGTCATGACGCGCAAAAGAAGAAATAAAGTTCTGAAGCTCGCAAAGGGTTACTGGGGCGCAAAGTCCAAGCACTTCAAGATGGCTAAACAGGCTGTCATGAAGAGCGGCAACTACGCTTTTGCAGGCAGAAAGATGAAGAAGAGAGACTTCCGTTCTCTCTGGATCACCCGTATCTCCGCTCAGGCGAAGGTCAACGGAATCAACTACTCGCAGCTTATGCACGGACTTAAGCTCGCCGGCATCAGCCTCAACAGAAAAATGCTTGCAGACCTTGCGGTCTCCGACAAGGACGCTTTTGCGGCGCTTGTCGTTAAGGCAAAGGCTGCTCTCTGAACAGACTTTTATGCTTCCGCATACTGATTTTCGGTATGCGGTCGCTCTCCGAAACCCGGTTATGCCGGGTTTTTGATTTATCTGAACGTATACTGACGAGGACGGTCTTATGCTTATAACCTCAAGAACCAACCCGGCGGTCTCTGCCGCCGCAGCCCTTCGCGACAAAAAGCACCGCGACGAAAAGAAAATGTTTCTCCTTGACGGGATAAAGCTGTTTGAGGAAGCGGTGAAAGCCGGGCTTGACATCTTGTCGGTCTTTGCGACGGAGAAGAACTTGCCTCTCTGCCGGAAGCTCCTTCCCGGAAGGGAGATAACAGAGGTCACGGAGCCTGTCTTTGACCGGCTTTCGGCAGAAAAATCGCCTCAGGGCGTAATTTGTGTCGCAAAATATATTGACAAAATCCACAATATAAATAAAATATATAAGGTAGACGATTTCAGAGACGGCGGAAGGTATCTTATGCTTTCGTCTCTGCGCGACCCGGGAAACCTCGGAACTGTCATCCGCACTGCCGCCGCTTTCGGCATCGACGGGCTTATTCTCTCGTCCGACTGTGCGGATATCTATAATCCCAAAACGGTCAGAGC
>FR891068.1 GCA_000433515.1 Candidatus Colimorpha enterica
CGATTCCGGCACCGATAAGAGAGTTTTTCAGCATATTTCGGTTCATTGTAGCCCCTCCCGGAAGCCTGCGGACGGAAAAAGCCGCCGCACATCGTTTTGTTACAATGATATGCGGCGGCTGTGCCGTTTATGCTGTTTTCGGCGCGTCCGGCTTATTTCGCGGGAGCTTCGTCCTCATCCTTGAGAACAGTCTTGACGGAGGAACGAAGGATCGTGAGCTTGGTCCTGTCGTTTCCGGTCTCGATCATGATCTTGTCGTCCTTGATTATGAGCACCGTTCCGATGATTCCGCCGATGGTTACGACCTCATCGCCGACGGCAAGGCTGTCGCGCATTTCGGCGATCTGCTTCTCCTGCTTCTTCTGCGGTCTGATCATTGCGAAATAGAAAACCACGACCATTACAACGAGAAGCACCGGCATAAGCCAGGGGTTGGACGCGTTTGCGGGAGTGTCGCCCGTCGCCGTCGTATCGAGGTATGTCATTATTGTGTTCAGCATTTTATTTTGTCCTCCGGAATTTTAATCACAAAGTAATTATAACCTTTTTCCTTCCGCAATACAAGAGGAAACCGGCAAATTTTATGGTTCGTTCATAAAAATAAATGAAAACACGTGCCCGTTGAGCGATGCGGTCAGCTTTGTCGTCACACTATTCCCCGGCTGAACAAAAACGCTGACGTCTCCCGCCGGTGTCCTGTAATCGGCGCGGCTGTATTTCACCCCGTCCTCGCTTATCACCGACGCGCCGAGAAAGCAGTCTCCCGTCAGCGAAAACATATACCGCAAAAGAAGTATCCCGTCGGTCGAAGGGTAGCTGTCGGCAATATCCGCCGTGATCCCGCCGTATGAAACGCTCGCCTTCCCGCCCGACAGGGAAAAAACAGTCCCGGCGATTATCTCCGGCTCCGATATTTCGATTTTTATCTCCTCAGCCTCCGACACCGTGATGCCGACCGTGTACCGGTGCCCGTCGTACTCAAGCACCCCGCGCGCCTCAAGCGGATATGTCTGATGGCTGAGATAATTCGTGCTCCCGCCCCCGCCGCACGATGTAAACAGCAAAAGCGACAGCAGAACAAGAATCAGTTTTTTCATCTTTACCCCCTCGCCGGAACTCACCCGGCGGTACAGTTTATGTCCTCATTTATAAAAAAATTCCCCCTTCCCCGCGTGGGAGTAGGGGGAAAGTGAGAATGTTCAATTCCACATCATGTGTTTGTAAAGCACGAATGAAATGAGACAGGATACCGCAAGTACCGCCACGACGTACAGCGCCCGGAGCCACGGCTTGCCCTTGATAACCTTTTTGGACAGGAAGAAGGCAAGCACCGCTGCGCCGACAGAAACGACCGCCCAGAATATCATCGTGAAATGATTCGCGTTGAAATCCGGCGATATCATATTCCCGGCTGCGTCAAACTTCGGACATCCGCACCCGAACCACTTGACGAAGAACGCTGAATTGGCATATGAGTACGGATACGGAAGCACAACGAACAGAAGCATGGGGCTGAGCAGCGCGGCGGCGGTTTTTATTGTCTGTTTGGTGTTCATGGGGACTCCTTGAATTTTATTTTCCGATTTTTATGAGGAATTCGACAAGCTGACTGCCGTTGTCCTTTTTCAGGTCAACCGCAACGCGGAGGGCAAGAGTGCCGTCTGAGAGCTTCATTAGCTCTTTACTTTGGGTGGCATAGTCTTTTTCATCGACTTTCGCGCATTTCATTGCCGTTCTGATCGCGGTATCAGTCTTTTCTTCCGAGAAGGAAGCCGGAAGGGCAACGTTTTTCATCTGACCGAAAGCCGTGGTCGAAAAGACCTCGAAGGTTCCGTATTCTTATACGCAGATCAGTACCTACCCGTTGCTTTGATATGTCAATCGGCATTATCAACAAAAATGCGGCACGGAATTTGTGCATTCCGACGAATGAGAGGCTACTTTATCGGCTTGTGAAGATCGCCGCAGAGGAATTTTCCCGCCCTGTCGGGGGCATCTTTGGCATTGCCCCAAGGCTCGGCGTCGTATCGGTAATCGAACTTTTTGCAGAACCACGAAATGTCCTCGCGGAGGGAATCGAAACAGGCATATACCGGCTCCGATACCTCGCGGTAGAAGTCGGGATACCCGCGCTTAAGCTCCTTTTCCGCCGCCGCAAGCCACATCCCGAAGTGCGGCAGGCAGATGTAGGGCTGAGCCTTCACCTTCTCCCGGAACTCCTTGTCCTCCGACCAGAGAAGCACCGCGTTCGAAAGCATCCGGCTGAAGGAATATTCGATCCTGTCGCAGATATAACAGCTTGTTTCAAGCCTTGCGACCCTTCTCGGCGCGGCGATCCCGACCCTTCCGACAAGCGCGGCAAGCCCCTTGTCGGCAAGCTCCTTTTTCAGCTGTTCCGTGTGCGATTCAAGCATAAGCCCCAGCCCGAGACGGTTTTTCCCCGAAAGCAGCATCTGGAAATGCGTCGCGCAAAAGCCTTTTTCGTTGGTCTTTATTCTGACGTCCGGCTCCATCATCGACGCGCCGAGGATAAGGTCTGTCTCGTCGGCTTCCAGCTTGTTGTATAGCCGGCAGAACGGACATCCGCGGCTTTTGTCCTCCGCGCACGCCTCGAAGGCCTCGTTTACCGGTATGGTGTAGATTTTTTCGCTCATAAGTATAATTTTCCTTTTGGCTCCGGATTTTTGGTGATGTGTTGATTTGCCATGATTGAGTAAAGCACTCCTCAAATGCAATTCATTGGGACAATAAATCCTCTTTTCAGTACACTTCTTTGCTTCTTTCTTTTAAAGAAAGAAGTCGTACTTCCTCCCCTACCGTTTCTCCTCAAAAAAACCCCGCAGAAGGTCTTCGCATTCATCTCTCATAACGCCGCCGATAACCGACGGACGGTGGTTGAGGGGAAGTGAGGGAATGTCCGCAATGCTACCCGCGGAGCCGAAACGGAAATCGTAGGCGCCGAAAACGATCCGCGACAGCCGGGAATTGACCGCCGCGCCGGCACACATCGCACACGGCTCAAGCGTGACATAAAGCGTGCATCCGGAAAGCCTCCACCCGCCGAGAACCCGGCAGGCCTCCCTTACCGCAAGAATCTCCGCGTGGGCTGTGGCATCGTTCAGCACCTCCCGCTGATTGTGCGCCGAGGCAATGACCGCGCCGTCCTTCACAATGACCGCACCGACCGGAACCTCTCCGAGCTCAGCCGCCGTCCGCGCCTCGGCAAGCGCAAGCGACATGAACCCGGTATCAGCCGCAGAGGGTACGGCGCTTCCGACCGTTTTTCCGCTCATAATACCACAGCACCCTTCTCAGGTCCCGGAACGGCGGCTTTTTCCGCTTCTTTTTTCTCAGCCATGTTCTCGCGCGCATAGGCAAGCATCAGCTTCAGCCGGTTCTCCTGATTAACCGCCGATGCACCGGGGTCGTAGTCGATGGCAACAATGTTCATGTCGGGATTTCGCTCCTTTATCGGCTTCATCATGCCCTTTCCGCAGATATGGTTGGGCAGACACCCGAAGGGCTGGGTGCAGACAATGTTCCTGACCCCGGATTCCGAAAGCTCAAGCATCTCGGCGGTAAGCAGCCAGCCCTCGCCCATTTTCGTCCCGGTATCAATGTACCCGTCGGCAAGAGAGATCACGTGCCGGAAGTCGGTCATCCCGCGGAACCGTCCGTGCGATGTGATAATGTCGGAAAGATCGCGCTTTTTCGCCGTCAGGAAGGAAAATGCCGCCCGGCTTACAAGATATTGCAGCTTCCCGAACCGGTAAAGCCCGTGGTCATGTACAGAATTGTACACGCAGTACAGAAAAAAGTCCACAAGCCCCGGAACGACCGGCTCCGCGCCCTCCGATATCAGAAATTTTTCAAGATTGTTGTTCCCGAGCGGGGAGTATTTAACGAAGATCTCGCCGACGATGCCGACCTTCACAGCCTCGCGCGGGATGATTTTTATTTTCGCAAAGCTGTCGAGTATCAGCCGGTAGTTCTCCTTCAC
>FR891069.1 GCA_000433515.1 Candidatus Colimorpha enterica
CTTCACCGTTCGACTTGAATGTGTTAGGCACGCCGCCAGCGTTCATCCTGAGCCAGGATCAAACTCTCGATAAATTTGTATCTCAATCGCTTTGCAGCGGTTAAAATCTTATTTGTCGAGTTTTGCTTCTTAGCTTACTCTTTTACTTTGTTTTTAAAGGAATTGTACGAGATCGTTTTACACTTTTCAGTTCAAGTTTTTCTTGACACTTTCTTGTGCTTTGTACTTTCTCATTTGCTGTTCAATTTTCAAGGACCGCTTGTCGCTCTTACCTTTCGGCTTCGTGCGGCAGGGTTTATATTCTACCACACTTTGCTTCTTTTGTCAAGAGGTTTTTCAAACTTTTTTCAAAGTTTTTTGAGCTCCGTTCGCTTTCGCTTCCCTTCGCTCTTTCCCTCTCCTGAGGCGACCTGATTATTATATCACTTTCAGTCGGGTTTGTCAAGAGGTTTTTCACTTTTTTTCAAAAGTTTTTTTCGCAGGCCGCTTTCGCTTTCTCCCGCTTTCCCTCTCTTTTCTCCCCCCCTGAAGGCTTGTATATTATAGCACTTCGGTCGGGGTTTGTCAATACTTTTTTATGTTTTTTTCAATATTTTTTTCGCAATTCCACATATTGCGTCACCCATAAAAACCCACACAATATATTGTCCCTCATACCCTTGAAAACCGCCTCCTCATATGATATAATATCCGCATACACATCCGGAGGACACACAAAATGGACAACTCAGCCCGACTTCTTTCAATGCTTGACCGCACGATCTCGTCCGGCACCCTTAAAAAAATAACCCTCAGCAAGCCCCTCGACAGATCGGTTCTCCGTGCCGAATGCCGCGGGGTCACAATAAAAAACTCTCCGTTCATCCAGTGCGAGACCTTCACGTCGGACGGAAAAGCTCTGCATAAAAACATTCCGCTCGCCGAAGCTGCCGATTACCTTGCCGGCACCCTCGGAACACAGTACCGTCAGATGAATATAATGACCACCGGCGGCGACGCGGAGGCGCGTGTTTCCTCAAAGGGAAAGCTGACAGTCTCCGGCAGCCCCGGCGTAGGACAGCGTATTGAGCCGGCATCTCACGACAGGGAAAAGCATCATATCCTCACCGAGGGGACGGTATACGACTTTCTTGTCGCCCTTAATGTTACCGATTCCGACGGCAGGGTTTTCGACCGCCGCCGCGCGAAGTTCCGTCAGATCGACCGTTTTCTACAATATATAAGCGACATATATCCCCGCCTGCCGCGCGAGGGACGGCTTTACGTCCTCGACCTCTGCTGCGGGAAGAGCTATCTCACCTTCGCCGCATACTGGTACCTGACCTCAGTGATGGGCAGGGAAGTGTCGATGGTCGGAGCCGACCTCAAGGCCGACGTCATCGCCTTCTGTTCCGACACCGCACAGAAACTCGGCTGTTCCGGGCTTTCCTTCGTGTGCTGTGACATTATGAAATTCGTCCCGGAGCGCTCGCCGGACCTCGTCCTGTCGCTCCATGCCTGCGATACCGCAACCGACATAGTCCTGACAACCGCCGCACGGCTCGGCGCAAAGGTCATCCTCTCCACCCCCTGCTGCCAGCACCAGCTTATGAACGACCTGAAGCCGGATTCACCGCTCGGCTCCGCACTTATGCCGGTAATGGAGCAGTCACTGCTGAAGCAGAAGCTCTGCGTCGCCCTGACCGACGCTCTCCGCTGTAAGCGCCTTGAAGCCGCAGGCTACTCAGTGACGGTGACCGAGCTTATCGACCCGGAGGACACCCCGAAAAACCTCCTCATCCGCGCCGTAAAGGTCCCCATGCCCGCCGCAGTGAAGGAAAAGCACCGCGCGGAGCTCGAAGCACTTCAGGACCTCTGCGGAGTAAAGCTGTTCGGCGAAAACCTCTGCTGATCTCCGGATATCCCGCAAAAAAATCCGTTAACAAAACGATTTATCAATAAATCCGTCGCCCGGATAACCGCAGACGACGGATTTATTATTGACAATTCAGTATATATTATGCTATAATGTTACCGTAAAGAACAGCTTGTCAGGCGGCAAACGGCGGCTATCCCATAAAAATGGGATTGTTTCCGTGCTCCTCGCGTTAAGTGTTATCGACTCTTTTCGGGAGGAGCGAGAAAAAACTTTTTTGTTTCCTCCCAGACAACTCCGGGAGGAGGTGATAACGGTGTATGTCACTTTGGGTGAATTGCTTACTCTTTTGGGATACTTATCGATACCGTTGCACTTTGTGTCACGGTGTTCGCGCTTATCACACGCGGCAACAAAAAGAAATAACCGCCCCCAACTTCCAATCTGAGGCGGATATTTCTTAGTAAATATAACCCTTGGTGAGGAGCAGCCGTCTTTCGGGCTGTTCTTTACATTCCTATTATATCATGCCGGATCCGTTTTGTCAACGGATTTTTTATTTTCAGATTATTTTTAAGAAATCATATAAACACCCCCGCCGCCCGCAGACAAGCAGGCGGCGGAGCTTCATTATATTATATGATCATCAGTAACCGCCGTCACTCAGCCGTCCCGTCCCCGGAATCTGCGGGATTTCCGGAAACCTCAGCCTCATCCGTGACCGCCACAGCCTCAGTGTCCTCTTCTTCCTTTTCGACAACGGTGAAGTTTGACACAACGCTTCCTTCCTCCGGACGCATTACGATAACGCCGGATGCGGAGCGTGAGTATACCGGTATCTCCTCAACGCGTGTGCGGATGACCGTTCCCTGATCGGTGATTATCAGGATGTCGTCGGTCTCAGAGACCGCTGCGATAGCGGCAAGCCTTCCCGTCCTGTCGCTGACCGCCTGACACCTCATGCCCTTGCCTCCGCGGTTGTGAGCGGCAAAGTCAGAGAATTCGCAGCGCTTTCCGAAGCCCTTTTCGGTAACGGTAAGCAGCTTTTTGCTCTCATCAACGACGCAGACCCCGGCAACATGGTCGCCCTCTCCGGGACGGATGCCTATGACGCCGCGCGAATTTCTTCCGGTCGGAGTGACGGAGGATATCGGGAACCTGACCGCGTTTCCTTCGCCCGTCGCGATAAGCAGCTCATCCTCCTGCCCGGTCGAACGGACATAGATAAGCTCGTCACCCTCGTCAAGAGTGATGGCACGCTTTCCGCCCTTCCTCTGATAAGCAAACTCGGAAATTGCCGTGCGCTTCACGATGCCGTTGTTCGTCACCATGGTCAGGCACCCGTCGCCCTCGAAATCGTCAAGCGATATAAGCGCCGTGATCTTCTCGCCCTTCTCGATATCAATAACGTTGACCGCCGCCGTGCCCTTTGCCGTGCGGGAGCTTTCCGGTATCAGGTATGCCTTCTTGACATGTACCTTTCCGGTGTTCGTGAACATCAGCAGGAAGGAGTGGGAATTGACCGCGACGACCTGATCCACAACGTCCTCTTCCTTCGTCGCCATGCCGATGACGCCCTTTCCGCCGCGCTTTTGCGCCGAATATATGTCGGAGGGCAGACGCTTGATGTATCCGTCCTTCGTCAGCGTGATTACGCAGGTGTGTCGCTCGATAAGATCCTCGTAAACGATCTCGTTCGCAGAGGCAACTATCTCCGTGCGCCTCTCGTCGGCATATTTTCTCTTTATCTCAAGCAGATCGTTCTTGATTATCTCCTTGATCCTCCACTCGTTGGCAAGGATGTCCTCAAGATCGCTGATAAGCGCAAGCAGCCTGTTCAGCTCGTCCTCCGTCTTCTGACGCTCAAGACCCGTCAGCTTGCCGAGGGTCATGTCAACAATTGCCTGCGCCTGCTCGTCGGAAAGCCCGAACCTCTCGCAAAGCGTTGCCTTTGCCTCCGGGATGGACGGGGAAGTCTTCATTATCTCAACGATCTCGTCGATGTTGTCGATGGCTGTCAGATATCCCTCAAGAATGTGTGCGCGCGCCTTTGCCTTTGCAAGGTCAAATATCGTGCGGTTCTTGATGACGCTCTCCTGATGCGCAATATAGTGATCAAGCACCTGCGGGAGCGAAAGCACCTTCGGCTCGCCGTTCACGATGGCAAGCATATTGATGGAGCAGGTGTCCTCCAGCTGAGAGTATTTGTAGAGCTGATTGAGTATGACCTCGCCGTTCGCGTCGCGTCGGTAGTCGAATACTATCTTTATCGTCCCCTGGTTTGAAAGATCGCGGACATCGATGATCCCGTAGATCTTCTTTTCCTTGACAAGGTTGGCAACCGACTCGATAAGCGCGCTCTTGTTCGCCATGTACGGTATCTCGGTGATGATTATCTGGTGCTTATCCTCATCGATGGTCGCCCTTGAGCGCACCCTCAGCCGCCCGCGCCCGGTGGTGTAAGCCTCGATTATGCCGTTCACACCGTAAATTGTGCCTCTTGTCGGGAAATCGGGACCCTTTATGTAGTCCATAAGCTGCGGAACCGTGCATTCCGGATTGTCCATGCGGAAAACCGTCGCGTCAACTACCTCGCCGAGGTTGTGCGGAGGAACGTTTGTCGCCATACCGACGGCAATTCCGACCGCGCCGTTGACAAGAAAGTTCGGAAACCGCGACGGCAGCACCGAAGGCTCCTCACGCGTGTTGTCGAAGTTCCTGTCCATTTTGACAACGTTCTTTTCAAGGTCGCGCATCATCTCGTCGGAAAGACGCGCCAGTCTTGCCTCGGTGTAACGGTAAGCCGCAGGCGGGTCGCCGTCAACCGAACCGAAGTTTCCTTTGCCCTCTATAAGCGGATAGCGGTAGGAAAAATCCTGCGCCATTCTGACCATCGTGCCGTAAACGGCAGAGTCTCCGTGAGGATGATAATGTCCGAGAACGGCACCGACCGTCATAGCGGATTTCCGGAACTCGTTGTCGTGAGTGAGATGGTCCTCATACATTGCGTAAAGAATACGCCTCTGTCCCGGCTTCATACCGTCGCGCACATCGGGAAGCGCACGCGATATGATAACGCTCATGGCATACTGGATAAACGAGGTCTTGACCTCCTTCTCCATATGAACGTCTATTATCCTCTGGTCGGGATATTCGTAATTTTTTTCTTCTTCTCTTTTACTGCTCATGATATTCCTTTCTTCTGGAAGGATAATTGTTATTAATCAGCCTTCCCCTTGAGGGGAAGGTGTCGAGTAGTTCCGCTTGCGGAACTACAACGGATTGAGGTGTAGCGCGTCAGCGCGTTGCGAAGCGCAAAGTTACATTTTCATCAGTAAAACGTTTCCGCAAGCGGAACCTACACCTCATCACCGCCTGCGGGTGGAGCTGTCTCGCTGCGGCTCGTGTCAGTAGCAGTTCCGCAAGCGTAACTGCGGCTCTTGACCTCCCCCGCGGTTCTTGACCTCCCCGGAGGTCAATTCACTACCAAGCCCCTGCTTCGCAGCCCTCAAGGGGAAGCCTGAGGAAAACCTTTTCAACACCGTACACAGGGAACAGAGTTTTCCACACCCTGTTTATAACAGGACAACTCCCCGCGCCGCCTGAATCTTCACATTTTTTTCCACAGAATTTTGCCCCTGTGGAAAACCATGTTGACAACTGTTGAAAACCTGTCGGAAAACGTCGCCCCGGACAGGGAAGTGCCGGCAAAACAGCTCTTTTTCCCCGCCCCACCGCACCGGGTAAACTCAACAGCCTGTGGAAAACCCGGTATCAGACGTCAAGGTTCTCCGCGTATCTTGCATTTTCCTCTATGAACTGCTTTCTCGGCTCAACGTCGTCGCCCATCAGAAGCGAGAACATCGCGTCGCAGGCGATCGCATCGTCGATAGTCACCTTGAGAAGCGTCCTCGTCCTCGGATCCATCGTCGTGTCGCGAAGCTCCTCCGCATCCATCTCACCAAGACCCTTGTATCTGTCAGCCTTGATCTTGTCCCCGCCGCCGAGCTTCTGTATGCACACGTCGCGCTCCTCGTCGGAGAAGGCATAGAGCGATTCTCCCTTGCCGCTCTTTTTCCGCACCCTGTAAAGCGGCGGCTGAGCAAGGAAAACGTGCCCGTCCTCTATCAGCTTCCTCATGTGGCGGAAGAAGAAGGTCAGGATCAGTATTCTTATATGCGAACCGTCAACATCGGCATCCGCCATGATGACGATCTTGCCGTACCGGAGCTTGTTTATGTCGAATTCCTCTCCGATACCGCACCCGAGAGCCTGAATTATCGGAATAAGCGAAAGGTTTGAATACACCTTGTCGGCTCTCGTTTTTTCAACGTTCAGCACCTTTCCGCGGAGGGGAAGGATAGCCTGGAATCTTGAATCCCGCCCGCTCTTTGCCGAGCCTCCTGCGGAATCTCCCTCGACAAGGAACAGCTCGGTAAGGTCTGTGCGCTTTTCCTGACAGTCCGCCAGCTTTCCGGGAAGGGTAAGACCGGTGCTCAGCGCGCTCTTTCTCGTCTGCTCCCTTGCCTTTCTCGCCGCCTCCCTGACGCGCGACGCAACGATCGCCTTGTCAAGGATAGCCTTTGCCACCGCCGGATTTTCCTCGAAATATTCCGTCAGCTTGTCTGAAACAAGGTTGTCAACAAACGTCCTCATGTCGGAATTTCCGAGCTTGCCTTTAGTCTGCCCCTCAAACTGAGCGTCGCGGAGCTTTACGCTGACAATGGCGGTAAGCCCCTCGCGCGTGTCCTCTCCGGAAAGATTCTTGTCGTCGTTCTTTAAATATCCCTTTTTCCGCGCATAATCGTTTATGACCTTGGTAAGCGCCGATTTGAAGCCGGTCTCGTGCGTGCCGCCCTCAGGGGTGATTATGTTGTTCGCAAACGACATGATCGTCTCGTCGTACTTGTCGGTGTACTGGAACGCAACCTCGGCGATCCGGAACTCCTTCTGCGCCTTCATGTATATGATATCCGGGTTTATCACGTTGCAGTGCTTGTTCCTGTTCAGATATTCGACAAAGCTGACGATTCCGCCCTCGTAATGAAGAATATCCTCCCTGACCTTTCCGTTGTTCTGCGGAAGATCGCGCTCGTCGCGCATGATTATCCTGATACCCGGGTTGAGGAACGCCTGCTCCCGCATTCTGTTCAGAAGCGTGTCGTAGTCAAAAACCGTCTCTTCAAATATCTCACTGTCAGGCATAAATCTGACATAAAGCCCGCGCCCCTCTGATTTTCCTACATATGTGAACGGCTCGTCGGGCTTTCCTCTCCTGAAGCTGCCCTTGTACATCTCGCCGTTGTAGGTGTCCTCGTACCTGAACCACTCGGAAAGCGCGTTGACTACCGATGCTCCGACTCCGTGAAGTCCGCCGGAAATGTTGTATCCCCCTCCGCCGAACTTTCCGCCCGCGTGGAGTATCGTAAATACAACGTCCGGTGTAGGTATCCCCATCTTGTGGTGAACGGCAGTCGGAATTCCGCGCCCGTTGTCCTTTACAGACGCGCTCCCGTCCGCGTGAAGCGTTATGATTATGTCGGAGCATTCCCCCGCAAGCGCCTCGTCTATCGAGTTGTCAACTATCTCGTATACAAGATGATGAAGCCCCCTCGCCGAAGTCGTTCCGATGTACATTCCCGGCCTTTTCCGCACCGCTTCAAGCCCTTCAAGTACCTGTATCTGATTCTCATCGTAAGTCTGTTCCATATTCTGATCCTTTCGGTTTGTTTATGAATTTAGAATATATATGGGGCGTTGCCCCAAACCCCACCTCTTTCTTGAG
>FR891070.1 GCA_000433515.1 Candidatus Colimorpha enterica
ACCGTCGGGCTTTTCTGCCGCCTCGCAGTAAAACGTTGTGCCTCCTGTCTCCCGAAAAGCAAGCCCCGCTATTTTCTCAACCGAGGCGGGTATGAATACGGTTCTCAGCTCCGCGCATTTCTGAAATGCGCATTCTTCAATGCTTACGACGTTTTCCGGGATGATCATACTTTCGCACCTGCTGTAATCAAAGGCGTTTGAGCCGATTATTCTGACGGAATCCGGAATCACGACAGTTGCGGCGCTGGCGGCGACAAGTCTGTCGGTGCTTTTTTCGATGACAGCATTATTTTCCGAGCGATAAACGGCGTTTCTTACATCAACCGTCACCTGTTTCAGATTCGGGCATTTCGCAAATGTGCCTGACCAGACCTTTCGCACTCCCGCGCCGATGAATATTGACTCAAGAGACGAAAATTCGTAATAAAGATCGAACGAAAATGATTCGATATTGTCCTGAAATATCATGGTTCTGATCGTGGTGTTTCCGACGACGGCCTTTTCCCACATCTCGGTAATGCGGTACCCGTTTACATTGGCATCCGGAACAACGTAAACGGTCGAAGTGCAGTTTTTCAGACTTCTTATCACATAGTAGTCCATATCCGTCGTGTACCTGAACAGCTCGGTACCGTCTTTGAGCGTGACGATCTCGTAATTATCCGTTGATCTTGTGCAGGAGGGGCAGACAAACAGGATGATGACGAAAAAAGCAAGCAGTACTTTCTTTGCTTCTGACATATCATTCCCCCCATTTATATACTATCCACTGATCAAATTGGGATGCGCTTTTTGGCAGCATTCTAACGAACATAGAACCATTTTCACCTTTTTCAGCGATATAAGCATTTACGCCATATGTTCTCACTATTCTCATATCGGCTTCACGAAATGGCTCTGCAACATAGCGCGGATGAGTATGAATATCTGCTACTGGTGTAACCGTTTTATCATCATAGGGATATTTATTTTCAAAGTATATTTTGTCGGGCAAACAGTCTGTACCAACTCCATTAGTATAGAACTTCGGATCGCCATCATACTGAAATATTACTGCACCATATTCATATTTAAACTCGTCTTCCAATGCAGTATTATAGCATTCAGAGAGCATTGTATTTACTGCTTCATCATATGAATCAAACGACCTTCTTGCTTTAGGGTCAG
>FR891071.1 GCA_000433515.1 Candidatus Colimorpha enterica
CAACCGCACGTCCGCATCGGAAATGCGGCGGCTCTGCGGGGATATCAGGGCAGCCGGCAACGGTGCGCTGAGACCTGCGGCATGGCTTTACAACATAAGGCTCGGAGGGCTCTGCCGCCTTTACGCATGGGCTTACCGGAAATTCGGAGGTGCGAAATGAAATATCAGCCGTATATGACGGTATTCACACCCGCCTATAACCGGGCGCACACACTGCCGAGGCTCTATGAGTCGCTGAAAAATCAGACGGCAGACGGCTTTGAATGGATAGTCATCAACGACGGCTCGACCGACGGAACCGAGGAACTGCTTGAAAAATGGTCGGGCGAGGACAACCGCTTTTATTTTTCATACCTGACGGTTGAAAACGGCGGAAAGCCGCGCGCAATAAACCGCGGAGTCACAATGGCACGCGGGAAATACTTCTTTCTTGTCGATTCCGATGATTACCTCACCCCGGACGCAGTCGAAAAAATGACCGCATGGGCAAAGGAAACCGAAAACGACCCGTCATTTATCGGTGTCGGCGCCGCAAGAGGCACTCCAGACGGAAAATATCTCAAGGGAACACCGCCGAAGGTCGGCGCAAACGGGTATGTGGATGCAACAAACCTTGAACGCGCGAAATACGACCTTGATGCCGATATGTGCGAAGCATACCGCCTTGATATTTACCGGAAATATCCGTATTTCACATACGACGGCGAGAAATTCGCCCCGGAACAGATAACGATGAACGAGATCGCGCTCGACGGCTACCGTCTGCGTTGGCACAGCGACATTATCTATATCTGCGAATATCTTGAGGACGGACTGACAAAAGGCAGCTCCGCGCTTGAGAAGAAAAACCCGATGGGATATGCCGCAATGTACAACCATATGCTGAAATACGGTTACGGCTTCCGGCGCAGGTTCATGATCGCCGCGCAGATGACGGCTCTGTCGCTTTATGCCGGGCATCCCGGATATCTGAAGGAAACAAACAGCCTCCCGGCAACGGTTCTGTCGTTCCCGGTCGGCGCACTTCTTGCCATACGGCGCAGACGGCAGTTTTCAAAAATATAAAATGAGGTAATTATGAGCAGACTTGCGGTAATCGTTCCGGTTTACAACGTTGAAAAACTCCTCCCCCGCTGCCTCGACAGCATACTTGCCCAGACATACCGCGACTTCACGCTGATC
>FR891072.1 GCA_000433515.1 Candidatus Colimorpha enterica
AAGTTCTTGGAAATCCAAAAACCTTCTTTCAAGAAGGTTTTTGGCGGGTCCGGGCAGAGCCCGGCATCTCTCCTCTTGACAAATCCAAAAGACGGAGTATAATTATGTAGTCAACCCTGTGGGAACAGGGGCGAAACACGGAAAGAAGCGATTTTTGCAATGGAATTTGATGTAATGAATGTAGTGTATTACTGCGCGGTAATACTTTTGAGTACAAAGGTCCTCGGAATGCTGACAAGAAAGCTGGGTCTGCCGCAGGTGGTCGGGATGATAATCGCGGGGCTTCTGATCGGACCGGCAATAGCGTCGCGGATAGGGCTTCGCGGGCTTATCGCACCGTCTCCGGCAGAGATGGACGTGCTTCAGAGCTTTTCGCAGATAGGCGTTATCTTCATCCTCTTCTCAAGCGGGCTTGAGACGGATTTCAGGGAGCTGAAGAAGAGCGGTGCCGCCGCAACCGCGATCGCCTTTGCCGGGGTTCTTGTCCCGATGGCTCTCGGCACCCTCGGCGCGCTGATATTCATGAATGGCTTCGGCGATCACGCGAAGCTGATGAACGCGCTGTTTGTCGGCTGTATCCTTGCCGCGACAAGCGTCGGCATAACGGTCGAGACCATGCGCGAGCTGGGAAAGCTGAACACAAAGGTCGGCACCGCAATCCTCAGCGCCGCGATAATAGACGACGTTATCGGAATTATAGCGCTCAGCCTTGTCACCGGAATAAGCGGTAAGGGCAACATCTGGCTGACACTGCTCAAGGCGGCGGGCTTCTTCGTTTTCACGGTGGGCATCGGGTATCTGCTCCGCCTGCTTTTCAGATGGCTGGAAAAAAAGTACCCTCATAAGCGCCGTACAAGCATTTTTGCCATAGCGATGTGCTTCGTTTTCGCCTACTGCGCAGAAAAATTCTTCGGCATCGCCGCGATAACCGGGGCATACATGGCGGGGCTTATGCTCAGCGGGCTTGACGACACCTCGTTCGTTGACAGAAAGGTCGTCGTCAGCGGATACATGATATTCACCCCGATGTTTTTTGCCTACATAGGAATAAGCGCGGATTTCAGCTCGTTCACGCTTAACGGGCTCCTGTTCGCACTTGTCTTTGTGGCTCTCGGAATAGCGGGAAAGATCATAGGCTGCGGCGGCATTGCAAGGCTGTTCGGCTTTACGGGGAGAGAATCGGCAACGGTCGGCTGCGGAATGATCGCACGAGGCGAGGTTGCGCTTGCCGTCTATGCCACCGGGCAGAGCCTTATATGCAGAAACGGTGACACGGTTACCGGTATCGATCCGCTTGTTGCGACGATCTCGCTGATTGTCATTTCATCCATCCTCTGTCCCGTCCTCCTCAAGGTCATGTTCCGCGGCTCCGATGCTGTCGGAAACGGCGGGAAAGCCCCCGAGGTCAGGATCCACTCGGAGGCTATCGATAACGTTCATCCGGAGGGATGACGTCCCTGCGGCGGAATATGCCGCGTTAATGGGGCGCTCTCCGGAGCTTCTTACAAATAACCGTCCCGGACGAGCAGCTCCAGAACCCGGTTTTCAACCCCGAGCATCATCCTCGTTTCGGCGGAGGAAAAGCAGAGCCGGTTGACCTCTGCCGCAGTGACCGGAGAGACAAAGCAGAGGGAAAGGCTTTCCCGTGACGGGGCGGAATTTACCCGGACCGGGACACGGTAAGGCTCCGTCCGGCAGATGTAGTAAAACACCTCCCGCAAAAGAATTCCGCCGGTCTCAGAACGGCTGCGGCAGACAACACAGCCGTATTCCGTCTCGGTGCCGGGGGAGACTATCAATCCGGTCTCTTCTCTCAGCCTTCCGGCAAGAGCGGAAATATTTGTCTCCCCGCTTCTTATCTCACCGCCGGGAAACCGGTAATAGTCGTCCTTTGCATTTCTGACCATAGCAACGCGTCCGTACGATACGATTATCGCACGGACAGACGGCACGGATATCGGTTTTTCGCCCGGAGAACAGCTCCGGGAGTCAGTTTCGAAAAGAAGTCGCATGGGAATCTGGCATTGTGCGGCGGAGGTGAAACCGGGAAACAGCAAAGACAGACTGTCTGTCAGGGCAGTCTCTTTTTTTATAAGGAAAGCGCGGAAAACCCGGCTTATTTTGCGAAAAAGCCCCGGGTTTCCGGGCGTTCCATGCTAAAAACAACTAAACGGTAAGCACATTATAACACAGAGCCCTCCGTACTGTCAACCCTCAGCCCCGGAAGGGAATTCCGGGGGGCGGCTGCCGGGAAAACCTCCGAACGGAATTTTCCGGGATCCGCTCTTATTTTAACATCAGATTCATTGAATATCCCGTGCATATCTGCTATAATACCTGTGAAGAACCGCTGTCCCCGGGCTGTTTTATACAGGAGATGAAAAGCTATGGATATCATAACCCAGACAAATACGCTGAAATTCGCCGCGCGCCTGGTTGATCGTTCGGCATCCGTGATCCCGCCGCTGAAGCTGCTGACAGACAAGCCGCTCTGCCCGAAGAACCGGGAGGAGCTTCAGCCCTTTCCCCGCGTCCGGCCGGAGGACGAGGGCGTCGATCCGGGATACATCGCCGACTTCATTTCCGAGCTGAAAGCCGAAAAGAGCCTTGATATGCACGGCGTTTTCATCGTGAAAAACGGCAGAGTCATCTGCGACGCGGAATTCGGCGCATATAAGTCCTGCTTCTGGCAGGCGGAGCATTCGCTCAGTAAATCGGTGACGGCAACGGCGATAGGAATGCTTATCGACGACGGAAAGCTGTCCCCTGACGACCGCGCGGTGAAGATCCTTGAAAAGCGCGTCCCGCCGCTTGCCCAGCTGACCCATAAGGGAATAACCGTAAGGCATCTGCTGACAATGACCTCCGGCATCACCTTCTCCGAGAGCGGAGCCATCGTCGAGGAAAACTGGATACGCGCGTTTTTCGAGTCAAAGCTCCGCACCGAGCCGGGAAAGGTTTTCAGCTACAACAGCATGAACACCTTCATCCTGTCCTGCATCGTTCACGAGATAAGCGGAGTGACCCTCCGCGAGTTCCTGCGCCCGCGCCTGTTCGAGCCTCTCGGGATAACGGTATACAACTGGGAAAAGGGACCCGACGGCAACGAGCTTGGCGGCTGGGGACTGTACCTCCGGCGCGAGGACGCGGCAAAGATATCAAAGCTCTACCTTGACGGCGGGGTGTGGAACGGAAAGCGCCTGCTCTCGGAGGAATGGTGCCGGACTGCGACCTCACCGAAGATGAAGGCGGCAGGCAGCACCGGCAATTTCGATTACGGCTATCAGATCTGGACAGGCAGAAACACCGATTCCTTCCTGTTCAACGGAATGTTCGGTCAGGACGCGATATCCTTCCGCGAGACCGGCACGATCGTCGTCTCAAATGCCGGGATAGAGCAGATATTCCAGCAGAGCGTCTATTACGATATCGTTGAGCGCTGTTTCGGAAGGAAATATTATTCCGACAGCGCGATAAAGTACAATAAAAAAGGTGAAAAGCGTCTGAAAGCCGTCCTCCGCGAGATCTCCGACGCACCGGAGACAAAACGACGCTTCCCCGGACTGCCGCAAAAGAGGAAGCTCCCGGACTTTCTCACCGCCGCCTGCGGAAAGACCTTTTCGGTGCGCAAGCCCGACGAAAAAGAGATCGTAAAAACCTCCTCGGTGACCGGAACGGCAAATATCGGGCTTCTCCCGATTGTGGAGCAGGTCATGAGAAACCGCTACACGAAGGGGATAAACTCTTTTTCCTTCTCCCGCGACGGCGAG
>FR891073.1 GCA_000433515.1 Candidatus Colimorpha enterica
ATGAATTACGGGCTGCCGCAGACAGAAATCGCAAAACCCTGTCTGCGGCAGCTCTTTTTTTCGCTGACAGTTCAAGGCGGCGCGGTGCCGAATGAGATGTCAGTTTATTGCTTAAAATTTAATATTTTCCGCCATTAAGTCTGCTTTTTCCGTGCGCCGGGATAGGACCGAAAAGACCTGCATACCGCGGAAGCCGTGAGCTGTCCGGGTCATGCAGGTCTCTCTGCGCCGTTAATGACTGAACCTCCGTGTACCGACAGGTACGCACGGCGGTGTAAGAGGCGGATGATACGTCAACGGGGAGCTTCCTGCCCGGTTTTCCGGAATATTCTGCAGCCGCTCCTTCAGGCTGTCATCACAGGCGGCATCCGTCGGAAAAATCACTGATTTTCATAGGTCCGGATAATGAACTGCGACACCTCCGACCTTGTCTGCCGCAGATCCATCGCCTGTTTTTCGATGAATCTGTGGGCATTTTCCTCGTCCATGCCGAGCTTTGAGATAAGGACCCACTTTGCGTGGTTGACAAGGCGGATCTCGTCCATTCGCTTCTGCATCGTCTCGGTCTTCTTCTCCTCCTTGACAAGTCTTGCGCGGAGAGCTGCGGCTACCCTTACCGCCTGAGTCAGCGCAGACGACGACAGCGGCTTTGAGAGCACTATGACGCCGGAATCCTCGGTCTTATAGGCGATCTGGTCGTAGATCTCGTTTTTCACGATAAGCACGACGCCGATGTTGCTGTTCTCCGCTTCTCCGGAGGCAAAATCGGCTCCGAACTCGTCCTTCAGCGGCGTATTTACGATAAGAATGTCATACGCGACCGAATCGAGCCTTCGCCGTGCCTCGGCGGCGCTTGCGACCGGGTATGAGGTGTCGTATCGCCCGCCGGAGAGCTGTCCGGTCAGGTATTCGATGCCCTTGTCCGACCCGGATGCTATCAGCACCTTTCTTCGTTCTCTGTCAAATTCCATACGGAAGTCAGCCCTCCGCGGTATAGATGTCGGTTATATGCGCGGGAAGCGTTGATTTTATGAATCCGTCGGACAGTGCCGCCTGCCTTGCCTCCGAAAGATCCTCCGGCAGCTTTTTCAGCTTATCCGTGACCGATTCCGGTGCTGAGGCAAGATTGAGGTCAACGGGAGGAGGCGGCGTCAGCCCGCGCTTCACTCCGTCAAGCCCCGCGTAGATAAGGAGCGCGAAGGCAAGATACGGATTTGCGCAGCAGTCGGGAGAGCGGAGCTCAAGCCTCTTATACGCTCCGACGGCGGCGGGAATCCTTATCAGCTGTGACCGGTTCTGCTCCGACCACGACACATATCCGGGAGCCTTGTCGCCGAAAAGACGCTCATACGACTCTGCAGTCGGGTTGAGGAAGAGGGTCATGCCGCATATATGCTCCATTATCCCCGCCATGAATGCCGGTGTCGGGTCGGCTCCGCCGGTGAGGGAGGTGACAGAGATGTTTATGTGCATCCCGCTTCCCGCCTCTCCGCCGAGGGGCTTCGGTGAGAATTCGGCATAAAGCCCGTTCGATGCCGCCGCAGTCCTGACCGCCCATTTGAAGGTTATCGCGTTGTCGGCGGCGGTGAGAGCATCGCCGTATCTGAAATCGATCTCGTTCTGGCCGGGTCCCTCCTCGTGATGGGACGTTTCCGGGCGTATGCCCATTTTTTCAAGGGTCAGGCAGACCTCGCGCCGGAAATTCTCGCCCTTGTCGGCGGGAGCAACGTCGAAATACCCGGCGCGGTCATAAGGCTCTGTCGGCATTCCGTTTTCATCGGTATTGAAGAGATAGAATTCGAACTCCGGTCCGAAATTGCACACTATCCCCGCCCCGGCGGCATCGGATACGGCTTTTTTCAGAAACGCACGGGAATCGCAGGGAAACGGCGTGCCGTCCGGGTATTTTATATCGCAGTACATCCGCATGACCTTGCCGTTTGACGGCCTCCACGGAAGCACCGTAAGGGTCGACGGGTCGGGAAACAGGAGAAGGTCGGAGCGGCTTGCATCCCCGAAGCCTTTTATCGCCGACGCATCGAACGATATACCGTCGCGGAAGGCTCTTTCAAGCTCCCCGGACATAACGGCGACGTTTTTCTGATTTCCGAACACGTCGCAGAAGGCAAGACGTATGAATCTGACGTCCTCTTCCTCGGTAAACTGCAGAACTTCCTTTTCCGTATACATAAATAGCCTCCCCGCGCCCGGCGCTGTCTGTTATGACGTTATGATTGACAACATTACGGTTATATTATAACGTAAACAGATGTGCGTGTCAAGAGGACGGGGATCAGCAAAGCACTTCAAAAACCGCCCCTCAAAAATCAACGACATAATCTGATGAAATCCATGCATATTGCCGCGCTTTCCGGAAACAATACCTGTGTCGGCTGCGAAAGAAGCGGAAACCGAAGCATGAAGCATTATGAAGAAATTTCCGCTCATAATTTTTCCCGCTCCGACAATAATAAAAACAGAACCGGCAAAGAAGCAGGTTCGGAAAACAAAATTCCAATATTACAAGGAGTTCAGAAAATGGCTAACAGCAAAAAGAACGCAGTTCCTGCTGCTCGCGCGGCTCTTGATCAGTTCAAGATGGAAGCTGCAAACGAAGTAGGCGTCAACCTCAACAACAGTTACAACGGTGACATCACCGCACGTCAGGCAGGCTCCGTCGGCGGTCAGATGGTCAAGAAGATGATCGAAAAGTACGAGAACGATCTCAAGAACGGCAACAGATAACCTTATCCGAAGATAAGGGGCTGTTAAAGAACCCGGTGTTTTTAAACAGCCCTCAAAAACACCGGTCGGGAACCCGGCATTTTTGATGCGATCCCTATCGGATTTGCCCCTGTGACCTCCGGGTTCAGATTTTCTTGGAGGCAAAACGGGGCTTTCGGCAACAGATACCAATGCCGTCGGGGTGTTGAAAAACTCAGTATGAGCTTTTCAACACCCCTTTTGATATTTTGGTAAACCCGGACGGGAGGGTCACATTTTTCTGACCTCGTCGGCTGAGCCGGCAAAGCCCTTTGACAGGGCGCGCACATCGCTGCCGGTGCATATGATGTTCTCGGCAGTGCCTCCCCGTCCGAGGCAACCGATCTTGGCTCCGGACGGTCTGACAAAGCCGAAAAAATGCGGACACCCGGCGCGAGCCTGAGATGTCCGCATTATTATCCGGATAAGCCGGTCATGCGGGATCAGAATATGCTGAACCCGACGACAACCGAGGCGAAGACTATCGAGACGATGGAGAGCAGCTTTATCAGAATGTTTATCGCAGGGCCGGCGGTGTCCTTGAAGGGATCGCCGACGGTGTCTCCGACAACGGCAGCTTTATGGGAATCGCTTCCCTTGCCGCCGAAGTTGCCGCTCTCGATGTGCTTTTTGGCGTTGTCCCACGCACCGCCGGAGTTCGACATGAACACGGCAAGCAGGAAGCCGGTAACCGTCGCTCCGGCAAGCATTCCGACAACTCCGTTCACCCCGAGAACAAGTCCCGCAATGACCGGAACGATGACCGCTGTGACCGCCGGCAGGATCATCTCCTTAAGCGACGCTTTCGTGCAGAGATCCACGCAGGAGGCGTAATCCGGGTCGGCATTTCCGTCCATGATCCCGGTGATCTCGCGGAACTGACGTCTGACCTCAATGACGATGCTCATTGCCGCCCTTCCGACCGCCTTCATGGTCAGAGCCGAGAAGATGAACGGCAGGCAGGCTCCGATGAACAGCCCGGCAAGAACGACGGGGTTCATTATGCTGAGGTCAAATCCGAAATCCGGATCGACCGTTTTTACCTTATCGATATAAGATGCGATCAGAGCAAGCGCGGTAAGCGCCGCAGAGCCTATCGCAAAGCCCTTTCCGGTGGCGGCGGTGGTGTTTCCGAGAGAGTCGAGGGCGTCGGTGCGCTCCCTGACCTCCTTTTCAAGCCCCGCCATCTGCGCGATGCCTCCGGCATTGTCGGCGACCGGACCGTATGCATCGGTCGCAAGGGTTATTCCGAGGGTGGAGAGCATTCCGACCGCCGCAAGCGCGATCCCGTAAAGCCCGCGCGACGTGCTGAACGGTATGCTTTCGCCGCCGATACTGACCGGCATTCCCGAAAGGAAGAACGAGCCGAGCAGGCATATCGCCACGATGACGACCGGAGCGACGGTTGACAGCATTCCGAGCCCGATTCCGTCGATTATCTCGGTCGCGCAGCCGGTCTCGGCACAGCCGGCGAGCTTTTTCGTGGGCTTATATGAGTCGGAGGTGAAATATTCGGTGCATAGCCCTATCGCAACGCCGGAGACCAGCCCGAGAAGAACAGCTCCCGCGATTCCCGCAAAGTCCCTTCCGAGGGCAAAGCGGACTATCGGATATGCGGCAAGCGCGATTATCACCGCAGAGAGATTCGTTCCCCTTCTCAGAGCCGCAAGCAGCGACTTCTGGGAGGTGTTTTCCTTTGTTCTGACAAAGAACGTGCCGATCACCGAGGCGATGACGCCGACCGCGGCAAGCAGGAGCGGCACAAGCATTGCCCGCGTTCTGTCAACCGCCGCAACCTCGTTGAATGCCGAAACTCCGAGAGCCGATGCCGACAGGACGGAGGAAACGTACGACTCATAAAGGTCGGCTCCCATTCCGGCGACGTCTCCGACGTTGTCTCCCACGTTGTCCGCGATGCAGGCGGGGTTTCTGGGGTCGTCCTCCGGTATCCCCGCTTCGACCTTTCCGACAAGGTCGGCTCCGACGTCGGCGGCTTTCGTGAATATTCCCCCGCCGACACGGGCGAAGAGCGCCATCGACGACGCACCCATACCGAAATTGATCATTGCTCCCGAGATCTCCTCTACCGGCATACGGAAGCCCATCTTAAGAATTATATACCACACCGAGATGTCAAGAAGTCCGAGTCCAACAACAGTCAGTCCCATGACCGACCCGGCGGAAAACGCGACCCTCAGCCCGCCGTTCAGGCTCCTGCGGCAGGCGTTGGCAGTCCTTGAGTTTGCCGCGGTGGCGATCTTCATGCCTATAAACCCCGACAGTGCCGAGAAGAACCCGCCGGTCACAAAGGCATACGGCGCAAAGCGGTTTATATACCCGAAAAGCGAAACGGTAAGCAGAAGGACGAACATGAGAATAAAAAACGCTCCGACAACGCGGTACTGTCTTTTAAGGTAAGCTCCGGCACCTTTTCTTATCGCGCCGGATATTCTTTTCATCCCGTCTGTCCCCTCAGGGCAGGCAAGAACCTTTTTCGCAGTCAGCACAACGTATATCAGAGCAGCAGCAGCCGCGGCGAGCACTACTATGGATATAAGATTCCCATACGTCGCCTGTCCGTTTCCGCCGGTGTCTCTCAGCCAGTTTACAATCGCATTCATTGTTTTTCCTCCGGTTGATAGATTCTATGTTATTATAATATCACACTTCGTGTTAAATTGCAACTGTAAATTTCACATTTTAGTAACACTTTTGCGTGCAAATGTTGCACCGGATGTTATCTTACTGGGCAATACATCACTCCCGGGAGAAAAAATGTTATAACGAAAAAAACGGGGCTGTTAAAAAACATCAGGTTTTTTAACAGCCCCTGAAAAATCCGGGTTCACTTAAGCCGTCTGCCGCCGTTATCCGGGCTGTCTCCGCCGGGGAGCGACCGGTAGCGGTTCTTTTTGACGAATTCGCGCTTTGCCTCGTTTTTTTTGCGGGAGCGCGATATCGCCGTGCCGAACACGTAGATCAGCGCGCACACCGCGACAGCGATGAGTATTGCCGTGAAGAACGGCGTCCGCATCAGCTGACCGACCCTGTCAAGCACCGTCAGACCGCCGTCTGCGGTTATTCCGGTCCTGACAACGAGGGGTACCTCGCCGATGAATTCGCCCATATAGGTGACTCTCAGCATACCGACCTCCTGCCCGGCCTGCACGGGGGCTGTGAGTGTCCCGGAATCAAGAGTCCATTCAAGCTTTATGTCATTTTCGCGGTCGATATCGTTCGGAACGAATATCTCCACCGGGTGCTCGGGGAGAAGCGCAACGTTGTCGATCCCGTCGGCAAGGCGCACCGGGATCTGACAGACCGGGGTCGAGCCGTCGACAGCCTTTATGTAGGAAAAATTGCCGTCTGCCCATTTAAGCAGCTTTGCCGCCTCGACAAAGCCGTTCATTATGTATTTATACTCCGCAGGCGTGACCACGCTGCCGGTTTCGTCGGTGACGGCAGGGGCGCTTTGGACCCTTGTCGTGTCGGCACCGAGCACTATGGCGATATAATTAAGCCCGTCGTGCTGTGCAGAGGCGATCACACAGAAGCCCGCCTCGTATGTCGATCCGCAGATCATACCCGTCGCCATCGGCAGGTAATAATCCGTCGTGACGCGGGTGCTGACAAGATAATTCCGTGTGCCGAGAGAGCGTGCGCCCGACATGTTCGTCGCGTCTATGGTTATCCGTATGCTTCCGAACAGCTCGGAAAGAAACTGCTTTGTCGCCGCCAGCTTTGCAAGGATCAGAAGGTCATTTGCCGTTGTCACCATCTCGCCGTCATGAAGCCCGGTGGGGTTTGTGTATACGGTGTCCTTCATCCCGAGCTGATCCGCACGACGGTTCATCTGCCGGACAAATTCCGGAACGCTTCCCGAAACCGCCTCCGCAATGACAAGCGCGGCATCGTTCGCCCCGGCAAGTATCGTCGCCCCGACAAGATCACGGAATTTCAGCTTTTCTCCGATCATTATCGAAATATGATTGCCCTCGACGGCACTTATCGCGGAGGCTGATGCGGTAATAAGCTGATCGGCGTCTGTTTTTCCGCTCTCAATGCTCTCGGCGGCAAGGACGACGGTCATCAGCTTTGTCAGCGCCGCCGGATATACCTTTTTGTCGGCTTCCGACGAGTAAAGGACCCTGTCCGGCTCGGTGCAGTACACAAGCGATGCCGCAGAGTGAGAAAGCCCCGGATCACTGACCGCGCATACGGGGAGAGATGAGAGGAAAACAAAAAGTACTGTCAGCAGGAGAATAAAACGTTTCATAAAATCATTCGGAATACTTCGGGACGGAACGGAAAAGCCGTCGGGGACGGTTGTCGGCTGTTTTTGCCGGACGTTTTTTTATACGGGAATATTATATCACAGTTTATACGGGGTTGTCAATGAGGCGCGACTTAAATTGACAGGTTCCGAAATCTTATCTTGACCGGCTCTCTGTCCGGTGGTATAATCATCGGTAAAGAAATACCGAAAAGGCGGCGTAAAATATGACTATCGATTTCCACACACACTGCTTTCCCGACAGCATAGCCGGGAAGGCGATATCAAAGCTTTCAGCGGCGGCAGGCTCGGAGCCGGTTGCCGACGGAACGGTATCCGGGCTTATCAATGCCGGAAAAGCGGCGGGAATATCGCTTTCCGTCGTCTGCAGCATAGCGACAAACCCGCATCAGGAGCATAAAGTCAACTGCTTTGCCGTGTCGCTGAACGACCGGGTGCCGGAGGTCGCTGCCCTCGGCTCGCTCCATCCGGACAGCGAAAACACGGAGGATGAGCTTGACTACCTCGCGGATCACGACATAAAGGGCATAAAGATCCACCCGGAATATGCCGGATATTACATCGACTCCCCGGAGTGGGACAGAATTTTTTCCGCCTGCGAAGAACGTGGCTTTTTCGTCGTGACCCATGCCGGACGTGACTTCATCTCCCCTGACAGGATCGCCGTTACGCCGCAGAGACTGGCAAAGGTCCTCGACCGGCACAAAAACCTGACCGTCGTTGCCGCACATCTCGGCGGGAACCGGCTTTGGGACGATGTCCTGACACACCTCTGCGGACGGGAAAAACTGTATTTCGACACCGCGCTTATCGCCCGCGAAGGAATCAATCCGGAAACCGCAGAAAAGATAATTGCCGCACACGGCGCGGACAGAATTCTTTTCGGCTCCGACTGCCCGTGGTCGTCCCCGGCGAAGGAGCTTGAATTTGTGCTCTCCCTCGGCCTCGGAGCGGAGAAAAACCGTCTGATCCTTTCGGAGAACGCCGAAAAACTGCTGTTCGGATGACAGCCGCAGCACGTCAGGCAAAAAGGGGCTGAGCCCTTTGCTTTACTGAAAGCAAATGACTCAGCCCCGTCGGAGAACCCTGGTCGGCTGTAAGCTCTGTCTGCCCGACAGAAGCACATCATCCGGTGATTTTATGCTGCTTTTCCGTTAAGCCCTTCAGCTCCGGCGGATTTCTCAGAGCCTTTCCTGTGTCTTCGCAATGATGCTTCTGTCTGTCGCATCAATGCGATAGGTCCACTGTGTCCTTCCGTCGTTGAACAC
>FR891074.1 GCA_000433515.1 Candidatus Colimorpha enterica
TGAACTTGCGGCCTCTACCACCCCAAGGGCGACTTGAACATTTTTCTGGTCATTTTATCTTTTTTCAGACCTTTCCGCTACGGCAAAAATGATCTTTCGCGCTCTCGTGGCATCTTGTCTCCGGGTGCTCCGATCGTGTCTATGGTCGCATATGTGGTCGTAAAGATCCGCTCCCAAATCGATGGCTTCGGCCTCATAGGGAGCGGATGATTTTTTATAAAGATCAGTGGTCAATGTATGTGGTCGCTCTCGCAGCTTCAGCCCATCATGGTCGTTGTATTGTACCTTTTCTTCAGCCATTTGTCAAGAGGTTCAGCAATTAAAATTTGCACCGCAATAATCAAAGAAAAAGCTCGGTGCGATTATTTCCAACATGTGTGCGCTAACGCGTCAGCACATCTGTCGGTGATTATTTTTTGAGAATTAGTTCGATGATGAAAAAACTAAAATAAATTTAGATAGACCTCGATTTGGACTTGATAAATGGCGAATTTTGTGATATAATAGAAACTGTATAATAATAACCTCGACCAATGGTCGTGGAAGGAGAAAAAATGGCAGTCAGCTATAAGAAATTATGGAAGATCCTTATCGATAAAGACATGAAGAAAAAGGATCTCGCTAAGCTTGCAGATGTCAGCACTTATACTATCACCAAGATGAGTAAAGGCGAAAACGTAACTACCGATACGCTCGGTAAAATATGCAAGGTTCTAGAGTGCAATGTTGAGGATATAATGGAATTTATTCCTGACAACAAATAACGACAATCTTTGAAAGGAGGTAACATATATGTCTCGATGTTTATATAACAGCGATTTGGCGACATTCCTATATACAGATTCGGCTTCAATTTATAGAATATTAGATGATAATTACCATGGTGAAGCATTGACCACAACAAGAGACGCGTGGAAAGCGGAGATCGACATTATGAAGAACGTGGTTTCTTCACTTAACACTGTTGATGGCCAAATTATCTTTGAATACGATATTCCTCGTCTTGGTAAAAGAATTGATGTTGTCCTCCTTTATCGCGGTGTTGTATTCTGCCTTGAATTTAAGGTTGGTGAGTCAAAAATTCTTGAAACGAATATTGACCAGGTCTTGGACTACGCTTTGGATCTGAAAAACTTCCATAAATTCAGTGAGAACAAGGTTATCGCCCCTATTTTAGTAGCTACGAATTATTCCAATCGCAGTACATCCATACAGATGTCGGTGTACGATGACAGAGTAATAAACCCATTGGTTACCGGAAAGGCAGGGATATCTGCTTTTCAAGTGTAATATCTGCATCAAACGATGGTATCTCTTCTTGTTGTAATGCACTTTCTTCTCACGATTCACCGTAATCGTCATCTGCCGGTATCCGAGAATGCCGTCTTGTGCTTCATAATATTCCTTTATCCACTCTACAAGCTGTTTGTTTACCTTTTCACGGTTGCTCGGTGCTCGCTTTCTCCACTTGTAGTATCCGGAACGTGAAAGACGAAGCTTGTTGCAAAGCTTCTCAACAGAATATTGCTCGGTCTTATTCAAATATTGAATGGCTAAGTATTTGTCCTCCAGGTAGCAACCGCTCAGTGACCGCCTCCTCTCAATTCCCTCAGTTTTTTTAGGAGAGCTATCTCCATTTCTTGATCTTTAATCTTTGCTTGCAGGATTTTGTTCTCTTGACGGAGACGGTCTGATTCCGTCATTTCTTCTTCCGGCTTCGCTTTCCCACGGCGATCCGTAAGTCCCCGTACGCCTTTCTCCTCATATTTGCGCACCCAAGAATAAACTTGTTGGTACGACACATCGTAGGTTTCAACCGTTAGTCCGTAATCTTTTCCGTGTTCTATGCAGAACGCAACAATTTCCGTTCTTTCTTCCTGTGTGGTCTTTCTTCCCTTGATCATATAAATTTCTCCTTTGGCGGTGTTATTCCGCTTCGTTTCTCTATGACCATTATACCACAGAATCCAGTTGTGAAGTTGTCTTCTGTCAATTATCCCGAATTTTTTACATATCTCTTTTTGGGTTCCTTCTCCTCGTAGGTATGCTTCGACCGCCTCAACACGTAGTTCTTTACTATATTTCTTGTTTTTGTGGTTCCTTCTTGACATAAAATAACCCCCATAGCGTAGTCTTGAAATCTTTTTATTATTTCAAGTGTCTATTCTATGGGGATTATATCAAAATCCTTCTGTTCCACAGTATTTTCTTTATAGCAAAATTGGTGATTGTAATTTATCAAAAGTTAATAAATACAACTTTTTGGAGACAACTAATGCGTATCGAAAAAGATTCCCTCTGGAAGTAAGCTTCTGCTCTTATTATGTTGATTATTTCTTAAAAGTTTTGGCGGGGAAAAAAGTTTATAGCGAATGCCAGTGTTATTCATCGCATACTCCTCTTGCTCGTGTAGACAATGTTTTTGAGTTGGAAGGCAAAACAATATTACTGGAAGTAAAACTCAACATAGCTTTGGAAAGCAAGTTTGTTCGTGAAGATAGTGTGCTTGCCGCATTTCTAAGCGGCAAATATGAAAGGGAATGCGTTGAAAAGAACACCTCCATTGTGTATCCATTTGGATTCAATTTGAGCCAAAAGAAAGCGGTAGACAATGCGCTTTGCAATCCGATCAGCATTATAGAAGGCCCTCCCGGAACCGGAAAAACGCAAACCATTCTTAACATTATTGCGAACGCAGTGATGAGAGGGGAGAGTGTTGCCGTTGTATCGAGTAACAACTCTGCTACGGCCAATGTCCTTGAAAAGTTAAAGAAATACGGAGTTGATTTTATTGCAGCTCCGCTTGGCAGTTCTGCCAACAGAGAAGCATTTATAGAATCTCAGAATTCGAACCTTCCCGATATGAGAGCGTGGAGAGAAGCAACGAGCGATCTATCTACCATGCGTGAAGATGAGGTTCGGTGTTTGATTATTTGTATCATAACTATGCGGATGCACGAGAAGATGCAATGCGAAAATACGGCAGAGTATCCGAGGTCGATAGTGAAAACCTGATGTATGCTGTCATTCGCGAAGTGCTTAGCGAAAGTGACTATTCCAAATATGACGTGGTTATGCATGTTCCGCTCCGTATGATATTGAGTGATTTAACTAAACTCAATACGCGCGAGTTGTCGTTTGCAACGAACCATTTAACACATGTGGACTTCTTGATTTTCTCTCGTCTTACTCACCAACCGATACTGGTTGTAGAAGTAGACGGATTTGCTTATCATAACAATGAAAAGCAGCGCGAACGAGATCAAGTGAAGAACGCCGTATTGGAAAAATACAATGTTCCGATTTTACGATTAAGCACAGTCGGAAGTGGAGAAAAGCAGAAGCTTATATCTGCACTTGAAAGCATGAATGTTACTTAATTGATAACTAATCTCCATTGGTCTGGACTTCCTCCATCTTCTGTGGTATATTGTGTGTTACCAAGCAAAGGAGGTAACACGCATGGCAAAGATTACGATTGAAGAGCTGTACCGCGGCGAGAAATACGATATCATGAGCGCTGTGGCGGCCAAGGCATTGCAGCTCGGCATTGACGAGCGAACCGAGGAAGGTCGGACATGGATCGAGATGGAACTCGTCCGTCAGACCGTGAAAGTAATTGAACAAATGAAAAAGAACGGTGACTGTATTGCCGAGGGTGAACTCGGAGATGTGGTCACCGTTTCTGCATGAAGGGAGGTGCTGAGAGTGGATAAGATATTCAAGCAGCTCTATCCCGGCGTGAAAGAGGAATACCTGGAACGCGCATTTGAAAAGTTGAAAAAGAACGGTTGCCCGGCAGGTGAAGACTTAATGACCTGGTTCGGTAAGCTCGTGGCGGCAGAAATCCTTGAAGATGCATTGGGGAACGGTAAGCATGATGAAAACAATTGATGAGCTCTGGTACGGCAATATCTCGCCCTTCGAGCAATGCACTCGTGGCGATAAGCGATTGAAGGAACTGCTGAAGCTGGTAGCCAGGAATCGCGAGGAACTGGACAGCACGCTCACGGACAAGCAGAAGGAAACACTCGAAAAGTTCGAAGAATGCATGAATGAAATGCACAGCATCACCGAGCGCGATGCATTCTCCTATGGCTTCCGACTCGGAGTGCAACTGGTGGCTGAGGCCTTCCTTCTGCCGATTGGCGAAGACGAGTAATGGATGAACACCCTAAAAATCAAGTGGCCAATTTGGACACTTGATTTTTCGCTTCTTTCTTACAATCAATGGGTCATTTTGACCCATTGAAAACCAAGGTATAACAAGGCTTTTAACAATTTTAATGTAAGGGCAGTATGTATTCTCATAAAGATGATTTATACTTCCAAATACCAAGGTGTATCAAGGGTTTCGGAGCATTGTAAGCGGCATTTGAAGGGATTTGAACCCCGTTTTTGACGAGATCAGGGCAGGGGTGGTATGTTTACACCCGGAAGAGATTTATACCTCCAAAACAGGGGGTTGAACCCCACTTTCAGAACCCCGTACGCGAGTTTAGAAGAATGTGTGGGAAGGACGGTATTCGCCAATAGTGAACGGCAAACGCATCACACGCAACATCTATGCCGATAGCGAGGAAGAGTGCGAGGTGAAGCTTGAAGTGCTAATCAAGAAAATGAAAGCAGAGTTTGGAATTAGGTGAAGTCAGAATTTGATATGCAGTAAGCAAAGAAAATACGGCGCTCAACCGAAGAAAATAAATTTTAAAAGTATTGAGGTGAAAAATTACGAATTAAGGAAAACAAAATTTAATCAACATCTTGACAATGTTAATTATCTATGTTATAATAAATTAACCAATTGGTTAATCGAGGTGTTGACTTGAAGATAACTTACGCAAATACAAGATTGGAAAAATATTTTAATAATTATAATTTAATGCAAAAAAAGATTCCTGCTGATTGGGTGAGAAGCGTTAAAAAAACGATGGACAGACTTGTAGCGGCTGACAAGTTTGGAGATTTCTTGTCGTTGGGCTTGGGCAAACCGGAACAATTAAAAGGCGGGGGTGAACAAATTAGGTATTCGATACATGTGTCTGCAAATGCAAGATTGATTATTGAACTAAATGCAACATATGATACAGTAGTGATTTGTTCAGAAATTGAAGTAGAAGGAGTATGTGATTATCATGGCAGCAAAGAAAACTGGTATCTCTCTTGATTTAATAATACATCCAGGAGAAACAATTGCTGATGTTTTAGAAGAGAGAGGATTAACACAAGTCGAATTAGCCGCGCGTACGGGTGTAACACCAGCGTATATTAGTAACGTTATTTCTGGAAAAAAGAACATCTCAGCAAATTTCGCTATGAGTTTGGAATATGCGCTTGGTGTACCTAAGTCGTTCTGGCTGAATTTGCAGGCAAATTATGATGCCGAACTTCTTGAGTATAATGAAGAACACACCATAACTGAAGAAGAAAAGAATGTTAGAAAGAAATTGTCGGAAATTATCAAGTATTTGCGGGATACACTGAAGATTCCGGAAAAGCAAAGTATTAATGATAATATACTGTCACTAAGAACCATATTTCAAGTCAGCAATTTATGCAATCTTAAAGATCTTGTGCCATCCGGAGCGTTTCGATTGGCTACAAGTACAACCGTTGACCCATATGTATTAGGTGCTTGGTTGAGAATCTGTCAAATGGGGGCTAAAAGCGCTTTCGAGACACAATTTGATGAAGATGAAGTAAATACATTGATTGCTGAATTAAAAGCAATCATGACAAATGAACATTGTGATTTGCAAGCGGAATTGTCTTCTGTAATGATGAAACATGGCATAGACTTTTCTGTAGTGCACAATTTTAGAGGTGCTCCTGTACATGGATATATTTGTCAAAGATCAGATAATTGCTATCAAATGGCTTTAACCATTAGAGGTGCATATGCTGATATTTTCTGGTTTTCGTTATTCCATGAATTGGGACACATTGTAAATGGCGACGTATCAAAAACGCAGAAGTTTATTGATATCGTAGAAACAGAACAAACAAATCGCGAAATTGAAGCGGATAAATTTGCTACAAATGCTTTGATTGACCATCATGATTATATTAGATTTATACGTTCTGAGGATTTCTCGATTGGTTCAATCAAACGATTTGCTAAAACTCAAAACATTATGCCTTATATGGTCATAGGAAGATTGCAAAAAGAAGGCAAAGTTCCATATAATTGGTTTAGTGATTATAAATTGAGATACAAGTGGGCAGAAAGATAACTTAATGAATCACTATAAGGCGCTACTTATCGAGTGGCGCCTTACGAATATATCGGATTCCGTTGGGAATTGGCATATATCAAGGAGATTGAAAATGAAAAAACTGATACCGATATTATTATCCGCGCTGATGTTTACAGGATGCGCGAGACCAAGCAATCATCAGACCAACACCTATCGCAGCATCACTATGGACAAGGCTGTGAACATGATGGCACGGGAGACCGGCTATATTATCCTCGATGTGCGCCGTCCCGATGAGTTTGCCGCAGGGCATATCCCGAATGCCATCAATGTTCCTAACGAGAGCATTGGCACGGACGAGATTCCCGAGTTGCCCAACAAGGATCAACTTATCATGGTGTATTGCCGAAGCGGTCGGCGCAGTAAAGAGGCGGCGGAAAAGCTGGTGAAACTCGGCTACACGAACATCGTAGAATTTGGCGGTATCATCGATTGGAAAGGCGAGACCGTGAGCGGAGAATGACGGTTACGGTGCAATATTTGAACCGCAGGAAGCAAAGAATAAGGGCAACGTACGAGTTGTTTGAAAATAAGCGCGACGGAATTATTAAGGTCGCGGTGGAGTGTTGAATTTTGTCGAAAATATGGTATAATTAAAAAAAGTTACTCTTATTGGAGGTATTAAATGGCAAGACCTTTTTCCTCAAAAGATGCTAAACTTATCATTGAAAAGCACTGTTTGATGATTTCAAGATTGACGAATGCATCTTCTCTTGATAAAAAATATAAAGAAAATATCAAAAATGCCTCAGACAAATTGGCTGTACAAGAGGTCTTAGCTGTTTTGCGTGGAATTCCCGTTGAAAAATTAAACCGAGAGAAAAAGGGAATAAAAACTAAAACCTTACGCGATCATAGATACTGCAACATGGCTGATTTGCATACTGCAAGCGTGTATCAGATAGCTTCTATAAAGGGCATAAGCGAAGATTCTGCATATACCATAAAAAGAATGGTCAATGGCTTTGTTGAGCAAGCACGAAAGGAAGCAAAGATAAAATTAAGTGCGGACAATCGCAATTTGTCTGCTACAGAGTTAGTAAAAGCAATAGCTGTCTACAGAGGTAGTCTGAAAGGTGTTGACGCATGCAAAGAGCTTTTGTTTTATCACAAAGAAAGAGTGGAAGACACAATAGAAACTCTGAAACCGGCAACAAACGACTTCAAGTGGTTTTTTACATCAAAGGTGATAAAAAATAAAGCAATTGAGGCATACAACACTTTGGTTTCAATGACTGAAGACGTATATTTTTTACGCGCTAATCATGAATTGTTAGAGCTTGATAAAAATGAGCAAATGCAAGGAAATGTAGCGTGGGAAGATTTTCAGAAAAATTCTGTTCAATTCTTTACAATACTTGAGGAGATAAATCCGGGTCTATTGGGAACAGATGACGCAATATATGGACTTCCTGAAGATCTTGCAAGAGAAATACAAGATGAATGTCTTTTTCCAGATGGCTTACTATGTTCTCTTAGAAGATACCAAGAGTGGGGCGTTAAATATATTCTTCATCAAGAAAAAGTTTTACTTGGTGACGAAATGGGTCTCGGAAAGACAATTCAAGCTATTGCAACTATGGTATCATTAAAAAATACTGGAGCAACGCATTTTGTGGTTGTTTGTCCTGCAAGCGTTGTGACAAACTGGTGCAGAGAGATTGCGAAGCATAGTTTGCTTCGTGCAACTAAGGTGCATGGAGCAGGACGATCAATGGCATTGAGATCATGGATCCAGACAGGTGGTGTAGCAGTTACTACTTATGAAACAACATCGTATTTTAAGGTGGATGAAGATTTTAGATTTTCTTTACTTGTTGTTGATGAAGCACATTACATTAAAAATCCCGAGGCAAGAAGAACAGTTAACACTGTAGATTTAAGTCAACATGCCGATCGACTTCTGTTCATGACGGGTACTGCATTGGAAAATAAGGTAGATGAGATGATAGGTTTGATACAACTGCTACAGCCTAACATTGCTAATCAGGTAAAGCATATTGCTTTTATGTCTTCGGCTCCTCAGTTTAGAGAGAAGATAGCTCCAGTATACTACCGAAGAAAGCGTGAGGATGTTTTGACAGAACTTCCTGAATTGATAGAAAGCAAAGAATGGTGCTCTTTGTCTAAGGAAGAGGAAGAATTGTATGAGCGTTCCATTCTTGAAAAAAGATATGCAGATGCGAGGAGAGTTTCTTGGAATGTTGATGACTTGAAAAACTCTTCAAAAGCAAAACGTCTTTTGGAAATTGTTGAACAAGCGGAGGCTGAGGACAGAAAAGTTATTGTCTTTTCGTTCTTTTTGGATACTATTCGAAAAATCAATCTTTTCCTTGGCAATCGTTGTATGAATCCAATTAACGGTTCTGTCACGCCGCAACGTAGACAAGAAATCATTGATGAGTTTGATAAAGCACCCGCAGGAGCCGTCTTAACTGCTCAGATTCAATCTGGAGGTACAGGTCTTAACATTCAATCTGCAAGTGTTGTTGTGATTTGTGAACCTCAGTTCAAACCGTCTATTGAAAATCAAGCAATTTCAAGAGCATACCGTATGGGACAGTCAAGAAATGTACTAGTATATCGTCTCTTGTGCGAGGATACGATCGATGAAAAAATAACCGCAATGTTAGAAGACAAACAGGCTATTTTTGATGCATTTGCAGATAAATCTGTTGCGGCACGCGAAAGTCTAGAGTTGGATGAAAAGACATTTGGAAATATTATCAATGAAGAAATTGAAAGAATCAATGCTAAGTATAATAAGAGTGGTAAAAAGCCAGAATGGCAAGAAAATAAGGTTGGAAATACTTCTGACGAGTATCACGCCCAAATGAAATTATCCTATGCTGAATTAGTAGAGTATTTGCTTAAAAAATATGGTGCAGCCAAAGAAGATTATTTCATAAACGACTCTTTTTCTACCAAGAACAAACGAGTTTCAAGGACGAAAGAAGGGCTTTACTGTCAACATATCGATGAAGATAAGGCAATTATGCTTTCGAATGACCAGTATGCGAGAAACAATCCTTTTTCGTATCAAAAAGCAGAGAGGTTGGTATATTGCAATATATTAGAACACTTACTGCTTCATATTAAAATTGCCGAGGAACCAAGAAACGCCGATGCAAATGAAAACGAACTTCCCGGTATTGGTGGAGCAATTAATCTAATATGTAGAGAAGTTAATGATTTTTATGATGGCAAGATTCCCACACAAGAGTGGAAAGGGAATATAATGCGGCTTATAGAGGAAAACTTCGAGGATTATATTATGATGCTCGAACATCTTTGGGAAGTAATTCAAAAAGATTCAAGATACAGATCTATCATATTCAAAGAGGATTTGGCACAAGGATGGTACGGAAATATAGTTTCAAAGGTATATGATCGATTATAAATTAGGCAGCAAACACAGCTCGCGGTTACCGCTTTAAAACTATCAAAAATCAGCCAAAAATAAACCTAAAATCTCCGCAAGTGGTCAAACATGTGGTCAAGTGCGAAAAATGGGCTTATTCAACCCCGAAAACAGGGAAGAACAAGCCCATTGATTATATTGCGAAAACACGAGATTTCGCGAGGATTTGCGAGAAAATAAAAGAAAAATCGGGAATCTTACGACTCCCGATTTTGGTCTGAGTGACAAGACTTGAACTTG
>FR891075.1 GCA_000433515.1 Candidatus Colimorpha enterica
AGCCGAGGGAAAGGCGGCGCTGTATAAGCGAAGTCGATATCTTTCCGCTTTCGATGGCAAGCTCGATCGCCTGCTTCAGCATGGGGTCGCCTCCGTCGTCGGTATCGTCGTCGGGCTGGGCGCCCCTCTTTCCGGAACCGCAGGCGGCTGCGGCGCGGTCGATGCTGTCCATGATATCGGTGCTGTACTCCGCCTTTCCGCCGTCGTTGTCCTTGATGAAGGCCACGATGCTCTCGACCTCGCTCTCGCTGACGAACGCGCCCTGGACACGTATCGGCTTTGACGCGCCGACCGGGGCATACAGCATATCGCCGCGTCCGATCAGCTTTTCCGCACCCGCCATGTCAAGCACAACGCGTGAGTCGGTCTGAGATGCAACGGTAAACGCGATCCTTGACGGGACATTTGCCTTGATAAGTCCGGTGATGACATCGACCGACGGACGCTGCGTGCCGATTATCAGGTGCATTCCGGCGGCACGCGCCTTCTGCGCCAGACGGCATATGGACTCCTCGACGTCGTCGGGAGCAGTCATCATGAGGTCGGCAAGCTCGTCAATGATTATGACGATCTGCGGCAGGAATTCCCTGTCGGGGTCGTCCTTTGTAACGTTGTTGTAGTTCTTCACATCGCGGACCCCGACGTCCTCGATAAGCTCGAACCGGCGCTCCATCTCGGTGACCGCCCAGTGAAGGGAGCCGGCAGCCTTTTTCGGGTCGCTGACGACCGGGACAAGCAGATGCGGAAGCCCGTTGTAGATGTTCAGTTCGACCTTTTTCGGGTCAACAAGTATCAGCTTGACCTCTTCGGGCTTCGCCTTGTAAAGCAGGCTGGTGATTATGCTGTTGATGCAGACCGATTTACCCATACCGGTGGCACCGGCAATGAGCAGATGCGGCATTTTCGCAATGTCAAGGAACACCGGCTCCCCGGCAACATCGACTCCGAGGGAGACATTGAGCTTGCTCTGCGCCTTCCTGAAAGTCTCGGTATCGACAAGCTCACGCAGATAGACCGTCGAAACCGTCTTGTTCGGCACCTCAATGCCGACGGCAGCCTTTCCGGGGATCGGCGCTTCGATTCTTACCCCGGTCGTGGCAAGGTTGAGGGCAATGTCGTCAACAAGATTGGCGATAGCCCTGACCCTGACCCCCTCCTCCGGAGCAAGCTCGTATCTCGTTATCGCAGGCCCGCGGGAGACATTGACTATCCTTGTCCGCACCCTGAAGCTGGCAAGAGTGTCCACCAGCTTTTTCGCGTTTGTGTGAAGCTCGTCGCTGATGTCCACGTTTTTCGGTGAGGTGTCAAGCCTGAGGAGGGACACGGGCGGGAAGCGGTACTCTTTTTTCACGATCTCCGGGATATTGTTCTCTCCGGGCGCGGCAGGAGTTCTTGAAATTTCGAGCTCCGCCTCGCTTCCGTCGGGAAGGACCTCCGAACCGCTTTTTGCTGCCTTCGCCCTCTGCTCCTCCGCGAATTTTCTGACCGCGTCGTCAACCGCCGAAGTGTCGCCGAAGATAGCCTCAAGCTCGCTCTTTTCCGTACCGTGAGACTTCTCCGGGACTTTCCCCTGCGCGGAGGCGGATGTGAATGCCTTCACCGTCTCGATCTTCACTCCGGGAATGTCAAACGGCGGTATATCGTCGTCGCTGACAGGCGGTTCCTTTGCCTCCGCGGTGCCGTCCGGTCTGATATCCGGCTCGGCGGCGGGCTGAGCTTCGGTTCCGTCCGCGCCTTCTCCGACCTCAACGTCGGGAACAAAACGGTGCTTGTTGTTGGGGTCGCGGCGGACCTTCGGATAGGTCTTTTCGACCGGCTCCGGCTCGGGCTTTATGCGGAAAACACGTCTTTCATGCTTCCCGCGCGGGTTTTCGGCGGCTTCCTCTCTGCGCTTTTTTATGAAATAGGCAATGTGGATGTACGCGCTGTACGGGGTTATCCCGAACACCGAAAGCCCGAAAATTATTATCGCCGGTATCCCTATAAGGTGCGCGCCGACGTCTCCGACAAGGCTGTGAAGCGCGCAGCCGATAATTCCGCCGATAACACCGCCGCCGCAAAGCTCTGTGCCGTTTTCCCAGAAGGCGGCAATGTCAAATCTGACCGTTCCTCCTGTCCAGAGATGGATCATTCCGTCAAGGAACAGCAGAAACAGCACCTGAAAAAGTATCAGATACTTAAGCGTTCCGTCCCGCACCTCGTTCCGCCAGAAGAAAGCAAGGACGACGGTAAGCATCGGAACGGCAAACGCCGCGCCGCCGAAAAGACCGTAAAACAGCCATCTCAGCCCTTTTCCGACAAAGCCCATCCAGTTGTCCGTCACCATGCCGAGGAGCAGAAACAGCGCGAAAAGCACCAGTATGAACGGTATGAAGATGTGAGCCTTCGATTCCGGGTCAAGCC
>FR891076.1 GCA_000433515.1 Candidatus Colimorpha enterica
GTGTCTCCGTGTTTTTCACCGCGGGAGGGACAGGCACGGGCGGCGGCGCATATCTCCCGGACAGCCGTCCGTAGACTGCCGCCGCGACTGCAAACAGCAAAACAAGGAAAACGGCAAGTGCCGCAAATCCGGTTTTTTTCATACTTCGTTCCTCCTTTTCACGCAATAATTGCCACAGCCCGGTCAAGCAGACCGCACGCCATAAGAATGCCGACGAGGATCAGAAAACTGCCGCAGACAATGTTGATGACGCGGTAATGCTTTTTGATGAAGGCGAGGGCGGTGTTCAGTTTTTCGATCAGCAGTGCCGACAGAATAAACGGCAAACCCAGCCCCAGCGAATAGGTCACGAGAAGCAGCACCCCCTTGACCGCCGTACCGGATGCTCCGGCAAGCGCCAGCGCCGAACCGAGAAACGCACCGACGCAGGGTGTCAGGCTGACCGAATAGATCACCCCGAACAGAAACGCCGATACAACGGTATCCGCAGTGCGTCCGCTCTGCATTCCCCTGAAGAACGGAAGCCTTATGAACTCGAGATAAGAAAGGCCGAACACAACGATCAGCAGCCCTCCGACTATGTTGACAACCGTCCTGTATTCCCTGAGAAACGCGCCGAGCGTGCCGGCAAACAGCCCGAGCAGGCTGAATACGGCAGTAAAGCCCGGCACAAAACAGAGTGCCCTCAAAAACACCTTGTGCTTTTTGTCCGCTCCTCCCGCAAAATACGAGACATACAGCGGCAAAAGCGGCAGCATACAGGGGGAAATGAAGGAAATAAAGCCCTCAAGAAATGTAATTACAAATTCCATGTCAGCCTCCTCTGTTTTTCAGTCGAAAAGGGTCAGAAGATATCCGTAGCCCTCGGATTCCATTTTTTCATAGGGAACAAACCGCAGTGTCCGAAAGGAAACCGATAAATCAGACAATGTAACAGGCTCTGTCCTGCCGTTTTTATGAAAGTGATAATAAACGATGTTCAGTAGCTTTTCGTCCGCCTGTAAATCTCCGCCCGTCTCTGAGAGCATCTCCGACATTTCCTTTGCCGTACACTGCCTGCCTGTTGTCGTGGGATAGGAAACAACGCTCTTTACGCCGTCCTTCCCTTCCAGAACCGGCACAATTTCCGCAGCCATATCTTCATCTGCATTCTCATAAAGCAGAACAACCGTGTTGTCCTTCGGAAAAACATCGGCAATCGGGTCCTTCCCGGACAGCGTATAAACCGTTTTCGTTCCGTATTGCAGAAAGCCCGTGCCGCGATTCAGCACAACCGCAATCCCGATGGTGACAAGAAACAGCACCGGCTCAAAATACGAGCCGCAGGAGATGAGCAGGACGACAAGAATGATGCCGAATGCCGTAAGATATACCGAAAACGGAATGTCCGGCGCCGAGGTGTCGTCGTTCTTTACCGTGACCTCATAACCGGAGAACTTTTTTGCCGTCTGCTTTTCAATGTCTGCTTCCTCCCCGGTGTCATAGCCGTATCCGGTGTTCAGAATGTAAAGGGTATATTCCCCGCTGTTATAATCGCTGCTGTCCCGGTCATAGGTCACGCTGTCAACATTTTCAATTGCGGCAAGCGCGTCCTTTATCTCCGTCTTTTTCCCGCTGTTCAGTCCTTTGAACATTACTCTTATCGTGTATACGGCTTCCTCCTTCGGAAACTCCTTTTCCATAAGGAAAATACCCTGCCTCATCGGGGAATCATCCGGCAGATATTATGTCATGTCGGAATTTACGCCGACCTTCGGTATCAGAAAAATACTGACAGCAGTCAGTATCAGCATAACCGCAAGAATAACGATCCTTTTGTTTACGATAAAATCCGTAAGTCTTTTCATGGGCACACCTCCCGGGTTATTGTTGACAGATTCCCGAAACCTTTTCCGAAGAAGAGCGGAACGAGCTTTGCCTTTTCTTCTATCAGGGCGGGTATGCGGTGATACGCGAATGGCTGAACCGCGTCGACCGCCAGTCACCGAAAAAAATGGCTGCGTTTCTTAACGGAGTTATCCGTAAGCTGACACAGTGAGCCGACAGCCGCGCACCGGCTTTCCCCGGCGGTAAAAGGGAGCAATTCCGCCGGCTTTTCCGGGGCTGTTAATGACTCGGAATGGGCTTTCAGACAGCCCTTTTCTGCGTTCCGGCACGGAATTTTCAGGTAAAAATCAAAAATCGCAAAAAAACTATTGACAAACCGCACGGCGTGTGCTATAATTGTCAGCGTTGAGTTGATTGCGGAATTGTGTAATGGCAGCACGACAGACTCTGACTCTGTTTGTGAGGGTTCAAATCCTTCTTCCGCAGCCAAAAAATCCAAGCCAATCGGCTTGGATTTTTTCATTTGTGCCGTGAGGCACAACATCATTTGACCGAAGGTCAACATCATTTCGAGCGAAGCGAGAACATCATTATTCATTTTCGGCACAAATGAACGAGGTTGAGGCGTTGCCTCAAATGATGTTGCAACAAGTTGCAAAAGATGTGATGCTTCGCATCAATGATGTTGCGCTTCGCGCGAACGGAGCGGTGGCCGTTCGTTTTAATTGCTGATTTATCGTTGATTTTTAGTCGAAAATATGATATAATTGGTTTAAGAAAGGTGGTGTGGCTATGAAAGAGGATAAGCTCGGGGATCTGTCTATGGAATTATCCGTAGAGGTTTTGAAATTGACAAATGAATTGCGTTCAAAGCACGAAACCGTTATATCAAATCAAATCGGCAGAAGCGCGACAAGTATTTGCGCAAACATTGCCGAAAGTAAATACGCCCATAGCCGCGCCGATTTTATTGCAAAGCTTGAAATCGCACTCAAAGAAACAAATGAAACGGGCAAGTGGCTTGAAATGCTTTGGAGAAGCGAATATATAGATGAAGCAAGGCATAAAGCACTTGATAAAACCTGCTCAACGATAAGATTTTTGCTTGTTCGATCTATTCAAACGGCAAAGCAAAATGCTAACAAATAATTTTCAAAAACTTTTCTTGCATTTCCGTTCCTTTTCGGTATAATGTGTTTGCCACCCGAGCGGAGAACGAAAATACCGAATTTAAAACTATACCAATGAAAATAAAAACAGTAGGGGATTTTGTTATGAAGCTCGCTAATCATTCAAATTTTAATGCTATCGATCATTTGAGCAGAGCTTTGCCCAACTTTGACTCGGTAAAAGCCAAGGACAATACAAAAGTCGTTGGCTTGTTCTATTATTTGTGGCATGGCTATCATGGAACTCAGGGCCCGTATGACATTACGAAAATTTTGCAACAGGACCCCAATGCCATGGATAACCTGGATAGTTCTGCTTGGCCAGATCCTACAAACGTGCCTATGTTACATTGGGGAGAACCAATGTTTGGATATTATCTTGCCGATGATGAATGGGTACTGCGCAGACATGTTCAAATGTTTATTGACGCGCAGATCGACGTATTGTATTTTGATGTAACCAACGGATTCAACTATGAGCAAAATTATTTGCGGCTTTTCGAGGTTTTAACAGAGCTTCAGGAGCAGGGCTTTCAAGTGCCCAAGGTTTGCTTTTATCTTGCACCTCAGACAAGAGGTTGCGGAACGGGAAATCTGGAGTCCTTATGGTTCAACTTATACAAGCCTGAAAGGTATAAAAACCTATGGTTTTATTGGAAGGGCAAGCCACTCATCATATGCCACAGCAAACGTCAACTTCCCGATGAAGTAAGAGCTTTCTTTACGTGGCGTGCACCGACATGGGGAGATCCTAAAACGCCTGAGTGCTGGGCGTGGGAGGGAAACCCTCCCAAAATGGCGACGGACCTGGACGGTAACCCCGAGCAAATGGCAATAAGCGTTTGCGCTAACAAATGCGATCTTGATTCGGAAGATCCCCTGTACGGTGATAATATGAGTGACGGTCACTGGGGGGCATTGGTTCACGGGCGCAGTTGGCATAACGGCGCAAAGGATGAAAGAGAAAATGCGACACATTACGGATTCCATATAGGTGAACAAATGGAGTTTGCTTTGAAGGAGGATCCTCCCGTGGTATTTGTTTGTCAATGGAATGAATGGTTGGTGCCGTTCTTAACAACGCAAACCACCGATGCTCCCAGATACAATTACCGCGGACACGACATATGCTTTCGGGATGAATTCAATGAGGAATACAGCCGCGATATAGAACCTATGAAGGGTGGATACAAGGATGCATATTATATGCAACTGATATCCTTCGTCAGGCGCTTTAAAGGTATGGAGGCTCCTACCGTAGATACAGTTCTGTCAACAATCAAGAATATAGATCGCTTCACCGAATGGGATACCGCAGGTATTGCTTATCGCAAATATATCGGTGGATGTAAGCCGCGTGACCATCGGGCATATGATGCCATAGGGAAATATACAAACTATACCGGAAGAAATGAATTTCATATATCCAAGGTAGCATCCGACGATCAGTATATCTATTTTTACGCTGAATGTGTAAACAAGATAACGGCTGCAAACGGCGATAATTGGATGAACTTATATATCCGCAATCCCAAACTGACAGGACCGTCATGGGAAGGCTATCATTTTATTATAAATCGAAGCCGCTCCTCCAAACTCACGGCTGTAGAACGATGTGCGAAAAACGGTGAATACAGTTGGGACGGCATCGGAGAAGTCGAATACTCCGTTAAAAACAACAAAATAAATGTAAAGATTCCAAAAATGCTTTTGGGCATTTCGTCGGAAGACTTTTCTATTGAATTCAAGTGGTCCGATAATATGCAAGACAGGGATGTAATGGATTTTTATGTAAATGGAGACTGTGCGCCCATGGGCCGTCTTAATTATACATATTATTTCAAAAAATCCGCGGAAGCGTGAGCTTATCTTTTGAGCGTTTTTACCACATTAAAATATGATGTGACATACATTCAAGTCGTATGCAGTCATCTATTTCGGTCACCAAACACATAAAAGAGGCCATAAAAAGATACAACCCGCGAAAACCCCGATTTTATCGGGGTTTTCGACATTTATACGGCAAAATTCCGGCAAACGATTCTGCAGAGTTAAAAGGCACTTTTCCTTTGTAATAGGGCTTGAACTCTTTCACAACCTCTTGACAAACCGCACGATTTGATGTATAACTATAGTTATGTATGATTCGGATTATGCATCAAGGTACGGATATGCCCGCAAAAGCCAAGGCCGCAAAAGAATTATACTTCAGGCGGCGTTTGAAATCGCGCGGAAAACAGGTGCGGAAAATATCAATTTGCCAACAATGCACTGAAATGCGCCGCGGAGACCATAAGCTCTCAGCCTGAGAGGGTATACAGAGACGCTATACCGGCGGCTCGGGAAGAAATATCAAGACCGTGAGGGAAATGTTATGAACTATATACGCATCACAGGAGAAAACATCGACAGAGAACACATCTGCTGCGCCATGTCCGGAAAGCAGAGCCTTGCCAAAAAAGAGTGGATGAAGCGGCGTTTTGACGAGGGACTTGTTTTTTACCGCAGCGAGGAACGCGGTAAGTGCTTTATCGAATACATCCCGGCGGAAAACGCATGGGTGCCGATCACGGCAGACGGCTATATCTATATCAACTGCCTCTGGGTCGCAGGTTCCATGAAAGGACACGGATATTCAAACGACCTGCTTTCCGAATGCGTCCGCGATGCCGGAGCGCAGAAAAAGAAAGGCATCTGCATTCTCTGTGCCGGGGGACGGAAGCGGGAATTTCTTGCCGATCCGAAGTTTCTGACCCACAAGGGCTTCAGAATCGCAGACAGATCCGACTGCGGAATCAACCTTATGTACCTGCCGCTCATGCCGGATGCCGCACCGCCGGAATTCAGGGAATGTGCCAGACATCCGGGAGTATCGGAGAACGGCTTTGTCCTCTACTGCACCGATCAGTGCCCGTTTACGTACTATTGGGTGCCGAGAGTCTGTGAGGCTGCAAAGGAGCACGGAATCCCGCTTAAAGTCATTCACGTCACCGACAAAGAAACTGCGCAGAACGTACCCGCGCCGGTCACGACCTATGCCCTGTTCCGGGACGGAAAATTCCTGACGCAGAGCATTCAGTCGGACAAAAAGTTTCTGGCACTGGCGGGAATCACGAACTGAGCCGCCGCATATCGGGAAATGGATTTTGCGGCCGTACACGGCAAAGAATTACAGTGGCGAAAACGGATATTGAATTACATTATCAGGAAAAAGAAAGAGGCGAACCGTTTATACAGAACAGCATGCCAATGCAAAAATCATCCCCGACGACGTTGGTGCGGTAACCGCAGTGCCGCGTCGGCTTGCTCTTCTTGTCCCGGCCTTTTACGGATTTGCCGCAGTTCATAAGGAACATGGAACGGCTGTAAAAATCCGTGTAAAGCCCCATGAATTCAGTTCCGGTTCTCCCCAAAGGTCTTTTGGGAAATGATATCTTTTGAATTCCACCTTAAAAATCGGCATGAAAAAACACGAAATCGTGAGATTTCAGTGATCTGATGCATTTCAGCAGAAATGCTCTGTCAATTTTTTGATATGTTCCTTCGCCTTTGCGTAGTATTTTTGAAACCGCTCACATCCCGTATCATTGTATTCTATGCCGAGCATAACCCATACGGCTTACAATCTCCAATAGTAAGTAGTCTTGCCTTTGGCGCTTTTGGAAGTTCTACAAAGGTGAACCGAAGTCTGCCGTATGATTTCTCATCCTCCAGGAAAGCCGCTTCAATAAGCATAGTACCACCTTCAACTCTCATCAGGGCATAGTCCATAATCTCCCGGTTGTAATAGGTTGTAATACCGCTATCGTAAATCATTCTGCCAAGCTCACGGGCATCATTGGTTAGATATTGGTATTCGATTCTTAAACCGAAAGTCTTTTCGATGATTGTTTCAATCGGCACTGCACGGGGACTGCCGTTCAGATACATTGGATCATATTCACTTAATGTACGGCGGGCAATCGTTTCAAGCGCCTGCGGTCGATAGAATACTGTTGCCACTGCTGCGTCCTTTCTGTCCGAGAGATTAGTCGGACTCCTTTGTTATGCGGCGGATAAAATCTTCCCATTGTTTATCGGTTACATTGTGCTTCTTTGCGGTTCTCAGTGCAGCCAGGACAATATCTTTTTCCATTATGTATTCAGGTAAATCTGCACTTACGGTATTCCTTGACCTTGCCGCCAAGTCGTACATCTCCTCCGTTTCTGCTTCGGTCAGACGGAGAAGTGCGGGAAGTTTTTCAAGAATATCGTCAGGAACCGGTCTGCGGTCTTTTTCAATGTCGCAGATATATACGGCTGAATAATCAAGGGCGATAGCAAGCTGCCGAGCAGACATTTCGTGTTCCATTCGCTTTGAAATCAAAAACCTCCCAAAGGTCTTGTTATTTTCCATAAGGTAGCTCCTTTCAAATTCGCTCTTTTGCGAATACCGTAAGTATATTATATCCGAACACTTGTTCACAGTCAATGCTTTTGGGGAAAGTGAAAATGAGTTGGGCGTTTTTTCACCCAACTCATTTTTTGAACCGTTCGATATTCCTTTATTTCAAGGCGTTTTCAAGCATTTCACGGTATCTTGAAACAACCGCCGACGGATTTGTGACTTTAACCTCTCCGTTAAACTGAAATACCCACGCAAAGAAGGTTTGGCTTACGGACACTTCTACTACTGCCTTGAAATGGCTGTCATCCGTTGGCGAGGTTTCAACCTCATCTCCAAATTTATCTACGATGTAGTTCATCAGCTCGTTCTTGCAGAGCAGCGTAACTTTCTCTTTTGTGCCGTCGTACATATCAAATACCTGACGGGTAAAGTCCGGTAGATTAAAGTCCTTTGGCTGCGGCACTGCATCAGAACAAAGAATGCTCTTTTACTATCATTCCGACAGAAAAGAGCATTATAGCGACAAACA
>FR891077.1 GCA_000433515.1 Candidatus Colimorpha enterica
GAAATGCCTCTTCCCTTACCTGGGACGGCAGACGCCTGTCGGGTATGACTCTGACCGACGGTTTGGGCGACGCTGGATCGTTTGTATTGGGTATTGAAAATATTCTAATAGTGATTTTTATATGCAAATTGTGGATGGAACGATACTTCAAAAAAATATTATCGTCCTTTTGTTGGTTCTGCATGGATAAGCGGAACACAATATTGGATATGAGGTGGGACATGAAACGAATTGTCAAGAGATTTTTACTGTGGATATTGTGTGTTCTTGCAATATCCGCCGAGTACCTGATAATTCAATATCCGCTTTTTGAATTGCACGGGATGGGTGAATGGCCTTTTGACGTGATGATCTTCGGTGCGGCGGTCATAAGTGTGGCGGCTTGTTTTGATCTGAAACGACTTATGATATCTGCATCCGTGGGTTATTTCCCGAGCTTCTTTGCCGGGAGGGCAGTCGGAAGCAGAATGCTTGTGAATTCTCACGACGGGTTGCCGACGGATACCGTCTGGATCTGGTTTGCGGTGTTTTTCCTTGTTGCCATACTGCTCGGAATTGTTTTCGAAGTGCTGAAAAAGACGAGGAGGCGTTGAAATGAAAAAACTATTGTTTGTGATTGTTTTAGCAACAATTATCCTGCTTTGCAGCTGCAATTATGATCTGTATGGCGGCAAACGTCCATCCGATTACGGAGATGCAGTGTGGGTCAGCAGCAACCCGGATATCTGGTTTGAAATAGATACTGACAGGGAGCAATACTATGTTCCAGAGGGAGTTATGCGGCTTGACGACGGAAAAACGATTCCTTTTGAAATATATTTTGTTCACGAAACCAATCAGGCTTTGTTTTCTGCTCGCCTGAATCCGAAAAGTCTGTATTATGATTGCGAATTAGGTGGGGACTGTGAGTTTTTTCCGGATAAACTGATTATACACGTTAACACTAAAATCGACAATGTTTATGGCGGCAGGTATGAAACAATTGTGTTTGTCAGGCAGCCAAAGGACACCATTGAGAGTGACACGGAATGTTGAAACTGAATATTAGCGGAAATGTCGGCTCCGTTTTAATTTATGTGAATCAGAACGAAATAAAGCCAAAATACGGACGAAACGGTTTGACCTGCAACTGTGAACTTGTTTCGGGAATAAACGGGATTCATATAATTAAAAAGGCGGAATTGGCTGATAAGGGATGGTGGAAGATTGTTTTCAGTGATTGGCTGTCGGCACTTGCTGGGGTTCTTGGTTCTAATCTTAAAGATATAGATTCATATACCAACTGCTTTGAATTATCTTTTGATATCAACGCGATGGAAAACGAGGATTTGACTGTCTGTGTCAAGCTTACTTCGCGCGGATTTGTGCTTGAAAAGGATGCCGGGATGTGTACCAACATAAGGAGACAAAGATCAACCGATTCAACTGCGATCAGAAGATCAAAACGTCTGTATCTGACACCGTTCTACTTGCTTTGTGCGCTAATTGCCGGATTTTTTGTTTGTCTGATTGTTTTCCTATTGCTGTGCCGTCAGGTGCTATCGGCCTTAATGGTTACTGCAATTCTGGTGATGCTCGTATGGCTCTACAAGAACTCCGATATCGCAAAACGGTGATTTATTGACCTGCATGGGAGGAATGTAATTTGAAGCTGTTTGAAAAACATCCGAAGCTCCGGCTCATATTTGCGGCTGAATATCTTGCGATTTTCATTGTCTGCATTCTGTCGCTTTCGGTAGGAACCGGAATCATTGCCGTATTGGCGCTTTTCTGTGCTTATATTTCGGTCGTGAAAGCGGGCTTTATCAGGGACAGGAATGCCGACGCGGTTTCGGACTTCAATTTCGATTTTTTTTGCCTTATGGCAACCGTGATGCTCATAAGCGGAGTGCTTTTCCGTTGAGCTGTTGTCGGGAGCGGGGGTATGAATATGAAAAAGATGTCTGCGGTCATGATTGCGGCGGCTGTCATGCAGTCTTTTGTCCTGACGGGATGCGTAGAGTGATATAACGGCAGAGCCGGAAAGGACAGCGAAAATGTCGCAACAAACTGAAATAATCTTATACGCAATTGCCGGAATTTTGTTTATTCTCGGGCTGCTTATCTGCAAACATGATTCAAAAATGGCAGATTCAAAGCTTTTCAAAATCGTTGCGATAATAGTACCGCTTGTATGGCTGATTCTTTATGATATTCTTGAGATAAAGTCATGGGTGGACTTAATGTAATCTTCCGACAGAAGGATATACGGTGACCGATCCAATGAAAATAAAAGTAACGAAGCAAAAATGCACGGTACT
>FR891078.1 GCA_000433515.1 Candidatus Colimorpha enterica
TAGCCGGTCTTTGTGCTGATGCTGAGTATTTCGCACATCTGCTCGATACTCATAACATCGGGATAGTCTTTCAGCATGAGCTTGTAGGCATCGCGCTGAGAAATGGTTGATGCGGTATTCACCCGTCTCACCTCCGTTAGATTTTGATTTTTGCTTATCAGCAAAAGGATAGGCAGCAGTCCTTTTTTGAACAGACTGCTGCCCATAGTTTTTGATGATAAAGCCCTTTCGGGCGTTTTCACATTGATTATCCTTCCGGCATATTTGCAGCTCGCACCCCTGCCGAAGCGGGAATGCTGCGGACTACCAATGGTCAATCGGTATCATGGGACTCTCACCCCTCCGAGGATCGCTCCGAGCCGCCCCTTGTATTGCAAAGAGACAGAAGTATCATTATACCCAACTTCTCCATCATGGCGATCAGCCGCACCACACGGCTGTTTAGTCTCTCTGTTGATCGCTCGCTCCAATGAAGGAGGTCATGGCGGCAGAAGACAAGTCGCTTCGAGAAAAGAGGAAAGATCCGCAGCACTGACTATTCAGTTGTCAAGGTACAGTGAAGGAGTTTTGCCCCTTCACTTACCTAAGTGAATCTGAGGTCAGTTTTGTCCCAAGTTTTGATAAATTTCTCGAAGAATTTTTTTGAGGCTCATTGCTCGATTGCTGACGGTGTTACGAGGGATTCCGTATTTCTCTTCAATCTGACGAGAGCTAAGTTCCTTCGTCAGAAAGTAGCGGATGATGATCCGGTCACGCTCGTCAAACCGAGAAAGAACATCTTCGAACATGATTTGAGACAAAATCTCTTCTTCCATGTCGTGAGGATCAGGAATCTCATCGCAAAGATCGTAGCTGTCTCCAAGAGGATGACCGTAACAGAGCTTTCTTTTTAAGCTCATAGCCTCGTCATATCTGTCCTCATTCTCATGGCTCATCAGCTCGTAGTAAACCTCCTTGCTGATTTCCGTGGTGATGCCATTGACCTTCGTATAGTAGGTCCCGGTAGCCTCATCTCTCCAAAGTGCGTAGTTGAAAACCTTGATTTTCATTGTCTTGTCCTTTCCGCTGGCGCGGAGCAGCGGAGTGACAAGACAAAAAACGAGCCGCATGACGGTGAGCTTTGATCCCATGCCGATAAAACAGAGTCGTGAAACTCTGTTCATGCGGCATCGGAAGACTCACCAATCAGCGGCTCCATTGCACAGCTATAAAAATATTTATTTGTTAAACGCTAACCTCTACTTGTGGCTCAAGAGATGATAGCGAAGTAACCGTCTCATACTGAGAACATCAAATACAGTCTCGCGTCCGCACTGTTTGCACTTGGCTTGGACATGACCTCTTGTGTCCTCGAACACGGCGATTGAGTTGTGTTTGCAGTATGGGCATTGCACCATACGCTTCTTCTGCGTCGATATAGCATGACGCGCTCTTTGGATTTTGATCTGCATTTCCGCAGATGGCTCAGTTACTCGGATGTTTCTTCTCATGCCCATACCTCCAACGGATCAGAATACTCAAGGTACGGACGATCTTCAACATATCCGAGATGTCTCAGCCGGATCACAGCAGCGGTTTTGGAAACACCGAGCTGTCCGCATATCAGATTGAGCGTCAAGCGGTCACGGTAAGCAAACCTTCCCTCATAGCTAATCAGGTTTTTATTGCCACTGAAATACCACATGGCGAGATCCATTTCCTTCTGAGGCATAAGGATCGCCGCCCCTAATACATTTGCTTGCCATTCGTTCCAATCCTCACGGGTTTTGAGATCACGGAGGGAGTATGCTGTCCGTGTAGCATATTTCTGGCGGCAAGTTGCCTTCGATTCCTCATCCTCCATCGAATAGAGGATTTGATGAGCGCATTCATGGGCAAGTGTAAATCTGCGCTTGCCACAGAGTTCCCGAACTTTGCCGGGACGGATAAAGCTCTCGTCCAGCAGGACTTGATTTTGCCTGAGAGGAATGGTGCGCTTGATTCCCATTTCCTCCGTAATGTATTCCGTATCTGCGTAAGCTGTCAGCCCACAGATGCTTCCATCGCCGGATAAACGAGCGAAGGACACATCCAGACCGAGATAGTCCTTTGCGAACTGATCAATCGGTGTGGCACGAGCGATACGAACATCATTAGCCTCTTTACCGAAGAAAAACTCATTGAAGTCTTTGGTAACGGCTGCTGCGATTTCTTCTATTTGCTTGTGGGTTAAGATCATCATCTGCTCTCCTTTGCTTCTACAAACCATTTATCACCTTCATGAAACAGAAACGACTCCTTTCCTCTGATCATTACGGTGTAACGAATACCGCCGCCTCCAACCTTCTTAGAAGATGCGCGGCACTTATACAGAACTTGGTCGATGTTGAAAATCAGACCGTTCTTCCATCGGATAAAACGAGGATGGAGCGTCCCTTCCTCATCGACATCTACATTAACCGAAACATATGCTTTCCGGCACTGAATACTTTGCATTTGCTCCCTCCGTTCACAAAAAAGTTAAAAAGAAACACGAACAAGTTTTCATGTTCCTATTGACACACGGGGTTTCGTGTGGTATCATAATAACGCGAACAGCATTTCGTGTCAGTGACCATAGTATAGCACGAACAGATTTTCATGTCAATGGGTTTAGACGAAAAAGTGTTCGTGTTCACAAAAAGTTTTAGAAAGAGGTGCCTTATGGTATTCAAAGACAGACTGAAAGAAAAGCGAGTGGAGGCTGGACTGACTCAGGCTGAACTCGCAAAGAGAGCTGGCGTTACTGCTCGTACCATCCAGAACTATGAACTCGGTAATAGAAAACCAGCTAACATGGAAGTTATCCAGAAAATTGCTGACGCGCTGGGAACTACCACGGAGTATCTTCTTGGCAGCAGCGGCACTTATGTTGTTGAAGCTCATGAGAAGGGCGGCTCTAAGGCAGCGCGCGATATTGATGAGCTTGTCAGCGAAGTAACCGGTATGTTTGCCGGTGGTCAATTGAGCGAGGATGCTCTGGAAGGAGCAATGAAGGCTCTGAATGATGCGTATTGGATCGCAAAAGAAAAGAATAAGAAGTACGGTAGACGCAAGTCCAAAGAAGTTCCGCAGGAATAAGTCCGTATTTTTGTACTATTGAATTGTTATAATGATTCCCCACGAATGGAGGTGGAGCGATGAGTGCTGAACATCTCTCGAAAGTCGGCAGCAATCTCGTTAGACGCTGCGGCACACGAGATCCTTTTCGCATAGCGCAAGAGCTTGGCATAGAGGTCTTGTTTTGTGATGACTTCGGTCCTCTCAAGGGTATGTACCGAGTGATCAAGCGCAATCGTTTCATTTTTATCAATAAGGATTTGAGTTCACGAATGCAGCGTATTGTCTGCGCTCATGAGCTGGGACATGACCAGCTTCATCGGTATCTGGCAAAAGGAAACGCTTTGCAGGAGTTTAGGCTTTACGACATGACCACGAAGCCTGAATATGAGGCGAACATCGTTGCAGCGGAAATCCTTCTTGATACCGATGAGATACTTGAGTACATATATCAATACGGATATACCACGGAGCAGATCGCACGAGCTATGCACACAGATATTAACTTGGTTGCTTTGAAGATCGCACATCTGGCAGAAACCGGATATGACCTTCGCCGGATTGACCATCGAAGCGACTTCTTGAAATAAGGTGGATGCTATGACTAAGACGGAAATAATCAAGGATTTTCTCAAGAAGGCAGTGCTGCCGGTTGTCGTAGCACTCTTCCTATACTCGATATTCAGCCGTATCTTCGTTGAGGACGGAGTAAAGGATTTCTTCCTGATATGGCTTGCTTGCGGAGTACCCTTTGGTATCGGCAAGATGTTCACACTGATTCCAATAGGGTTTGGCATTGCCGGAACTGTTGGCGTTGTTGCGCTCAACATCGTCCTCGGTGGTCTAATCGGAGGCGTGATCTTGATTTGGAAATTAGCAGTGGCAGTTTGGTATTTGCCGCTGACTGTATATAGGCTTGTTTCCTAAGAAATGAGGGGAATATGAAAAGGATAACCTCTCTGAAAATTGATTGGTACGACAACAGATTGACTTGTGCAGACTTCATCGTCCATCAAGTTATTTCCGTATATCGAAACAAAAAAGAGATCATCTACAACGGCTTCAATGGGATCAGCAAAGAGCCGCAGGAGCATGAAGTGTTTCCTATGCAACCGGAACTGTGTGAACAGCTTTTCACACTTTTGGAAAACGCAGAAGCACATAACGAATTTGAAAAAGACTATCGTGTTATGGTGTGTGACGGATCGGCATGGGAAATGCGATTGCGCCATTCCGATAACACAGTTTCCTTGATTGAAGGAACCGTGGTGTTCCCGACTCATGGAGAAGAGATCGAGAAATACATTCGAACCGCCATTGACCAGGCATTCATTCTCATTGATCCGATGATCTTTGGATGCACAGTTTATGACGAAGAGGATGAGGAATAACTGAAAGGAATTACAACTCATGACATTACAAACGGAACGCCTCATTCTGCGTCCATGGACCGAAAATGACGCAGAAGATTTATATATATACGCAAGTGATGCAGAGGTGGGACCTCCTGCCGGATGGCCACCGCACACAAGCGTAGAGAATAGCAGAGAGATTATTAGAACGGTTCTTTCCGCACCTGAAACTTATGCCGTTTGCTTGAAAGAAAATAATAAACCTATTGGCAGTGTTGGGCTTCATCGTAACGATCTTGCTGAACATGATGACGAATTTGAACTTGGGTATTGGATTGGGAAGCCGTTTTGGGGACAAGGACTTATTCCGGAAGCTGCAAAGGAAGTCCTTCGATATGCGTTTGAAGAACTTGGAATGAGCCGAATTTGGTGTGGCTATTACGATGGAAATATTAAAAGCCGTCATGTTCAAGATAAACTTGGTTTTATCTACCATCACACGACAGAAGGAATAAAAGTGGATTTACTGAATGAAATCCGCACAGGACACGCAATGTTAATGACAAAGGAAACATGGGCTAAAAATAAATAATAGCGATATGTTATGAAAGGAGGCAGCCGGAGCATGAAGCAGAAAACCTATATCGCAATCGATCTCAAGAGCTTCTACGCTTCGGTTGAATGTCGGGAGCGTGGCTTGGATCCGCTGGACACCAATCTCGTTGTCGCGGATGAGAGCCGGACGGACAAGACCATCTGCCTTGCCGTCACTCCCTCCCTCAAGAGCTATGGCATATCAGGGCGCGGCAGACTCTTTGAAGTCAAGCAGCGCGTCAAGGAAGCGAATGCCGGAAGACGGCACGATGCACCGGGCAGGAAGCTCGAAGGATCGTCCTATCTTTTCTCCGAACTGCAATCAAAGCCGGAGCTGGCGATTGACTTCATCATTGCGCCTCCGAGAATGGCTTACTACATGGAGTACAGCACCCGCATCTATGAAGTCTACATGAAGTATGTCGCACCGGAGGACATCGTGGTGTATTCTATCGACGAGGTATTCATGGATATCACTGACTACCTGAACACCTACAAGCTCTCTCCCCATGACCTTGCCATGAAGATCATTCTGGATGTTCTTGAGACAACGGGCATCACAGCAACAGCCGGTATCGGAACAAATCTGTTCCTCTGCAAAGTTGCAATGGACATTGTAGCAAAGCATATTCCGGCAGACGCAAACGGAGTTCGTATTGCCGAGCTGGATGAGATGAAATACCGTCGTGAGCTGTGGGCGCACCAACCTCTCGCTGACTTCTGGCGAGTGGGACGCGGCTATGCAAAGAAGCTCGAAGAAAACGGTATGTTCACGATGGGCGATGTGGCAAGATGCTCCCACGAGAATGAGGACTTGCTTTACAAGCTCTTCGGTAAAAACGCGGAGCTGCTAATCGACCATGCGTGGGGCTGGGAGCCTACCACCATTGAAGCTATCAAGGCGTATAGACCAAGCACCAACAGCTTAGGATCGGGACAAGTGCTACACTGCCCTTATAAGGCAGATAAGGCAAAGCTCGTCCTCCGAGAGATGGCTGACTTGCTCGTGTTGGACATGGTGGACAAAGGGCTTGCAACAGATCAGATCGTAGTCACGGTAGGCTATGACATTGAAAACCTCACCGATCCTGAGAGAAGCAAGAAGTATCACGGAGCTATCGTGAAAGACCACTACGGCAGAGCCATTCCGAAGCACTCTCACGGAACGATAAACCTTGACGGTCACACATCATCTACGAAGAAAATAATGTGTGCCGTGTCGGAGCTGTTTGACCGGATCGTTGATAAAAACCTTCTTATCCGAAGGCTCAACATCACGGCAAACCATGTTCTGCCCGAAGCAGATGCACCGAAGAAAAACGGTGGCTACGAGCAGCTTGACCTCTTCACGGACTACGCTGCACTTGAAGCAAAGCAAGCTCAGGAACAAGTGGAGCTTGAGCGCGAAAAGAAGATGCAGCAAGCGATGCTGACCATCAAAAAGAAGTTTGGAAAGAATGCCATCCTCAAGGGCATGAACTTGGAGGAAGGCGCAACCGCTATGGATCGCAATGCACAGATTGGCGGTCATAAGGCATAGAAAGACATATAGATATTAAGGAGAAAAATCTATGACTGACGAAAGAATTGCCGAGCAGAACTCAGACGAAGTTGTTGAGAAGAAGAGCTTTCTGTCTTGGGTAAAAGAACACAAAACCCAGCTACTCTTAGCAGGAATTAGTGTAACGACAATTTTAGCTGCTGCAATAGGCTTGAAAAACAAGGATGCAATTGTAGAATTATGGAACACACTCAAAAAAGAGATTGAGAAGGGTGCCTTATATAGCGCGAAGTGGTTTGAGAAGGCATCTCTCGAAGAGCTTGAGTCAGCAAGAAAACTTGTTCAACAAGATTATAATAACCCGAAATTGGATTTGAATTATAGAAACGAATGCCGGAATCTCCTAAACAGATTTGATAATGCTATTGGGAAAATCAAGTGGGCAGGACAAGAGTACGGCTATCCTGTCCATAGCAGTAATGGATGGCATTTACCAAGTGATGACTAACTGACTTATTACGATGGGAGGGATTTGAATGTATGAAGATATTCTCAATCTGCCGCATCATGTTTCAAAGACAAGACCGCAGATGTCTATGCTGGATCGTGCAGCTCAATTCTCTCCCTTCGCTGCTCTCACCGGTTATGATGATGCGATAAAAGAAACCGGGCGTCTGACTGACGAAAAGATTGAAATGGATGAGGACCGAAAAGCAGCTCTTGATATGAAGCAAGCCTACCTCATCGAGATGATCGACGAGCAACCTGAAATATCCATCACCTACTTCCTGCCAGACGCGAAGAAGTCAGGCGGCGCGTATGTGACCGTGACCGGAAACCTAAAACGCTTCGACGAATACGAGCGTTTGCTGATCCTGACTGACGGCAAGAAAATACCGATGGATGACATCGCAGATATTGAAAGCGATCTCTTCCGAGGAATGTTTGAATGAAATATACACGCTTAAAAAGACGCTTTCGAGCGTCTTTTTTCTTTGGAAATGGGACAAAGTGCAACAGTGATTCACTTAGTAAAGTGAAGGGGTATTTTACGGGGAGTACCTACAAGGGAATACGATTTTAGAGAATAGCAAGCACAGCAAGTGTAGCCACACTTGCGATTTTCGATTAAGGAAACCCTCCCCTTAATCCTGAAAACTGCTTGTTGGGATGCCTCCCAAACCCTCTATCTTTACGAAAGGACAGAACGCCTATGGCTAAGAGAACAAGACCGATTATTATGCGGCTTGCCGTGACGGAATACGAAAAAGAGCTAATCGAAAGGAAGATGGCGCAGCTCGGAACAAAGAACTTTGGAGCGTATGCGAGGAAGATGCTGATCGACGGCTACATCATCAAAGTGGATTATACCCAGCAGAAAAAACTCGCAGCAGCCGTCAGTCGTGTCGCATCGAACATCAATCAGATTTGCCGACGCATCAACTCAACTGGACACTTCTATGAGGACGATGTTGCCGAGCTGAAAGAGAGGCAGAAAGAGATATGGCAGTTACTAAAATCAAGCCAATCCGAGGAACTGTAAACAAAGCAATCGCCTACATCATTGACCCGAAAAAGACCGATGATGAACTGCTTGTTTCCTCGTTTGGATGTGCTGCCAGCGATGCCGCAGCGAGGGAATTTGAGTGGACGCGCAACCTTGCAGCCCAGCAAGGAGCGCAGATTCCTACCGTTATCGCCCGTCACCTGATACAGTCTTTTGATGTCGGAGAGGTCACGCCGGAAAAAGCTCATGAGATCGGAAAACAGTTTGCGGATGAATGGCTCAAAGGAAAATATGAGTATGTGATCGCCACGCATATTGACAAAGGACACTGCCATAACCACATCATTTTCAACGCTGTGAACTTTGTTGATTACCATGCGTACCGGAGCAACAAGCGGACATACCGAGAGCTGAGACAGCTCAGTGATTCTATCTGCAAAGAGCATGGGCTTTCTGTTATTCCTCCGTCTCAGAGCAAGGGCATGGACTACAAGGAATACACAGAAGCAAAGCGCGGAACGAGCTGGAAACAGAAGCTCAAGCAGACCATTGACCGGTGTGTTATCACTGCAAAGGACTACGATGAGTTCTTGAAAATGATGCAGGAAGCCGGTTACGAAATCAAAACGGGCAAGTACATTTCCTTCCGCGCCGAAGGTCAGGAGCGTTTCACTCGCGCTAAAACAATCGGTGAAAATTACACCGAAGAGCGCATCAAAGAACGCATTCAGGGACGCAATCCTCGCAAGCGTCAGATGCAGACCGGGCGCAAAGGTATCTCCCTCATCATCGACATTCAGAACAGCATCAAGGCTCAGGAAAGCAAGGGCTACGAGCATTGGGCGAAGCTCAATAACCTCAAGGAGGCTGCCCGTACTCTTAACTACCTCACTGAGAATAATTTGCTTCAATACGCTGATCTTGAAGCGAAGGTTGAAGACATTCACAGCTCCTACACTCGCACCGGCGAAGAACTGAAAAGCATCGAATCTCGTCTGCGAGAAGTGCAACCTCTTATCAAAAATATCAGAAACTATCAGAGGCTCAAGCCGGTCTATGACGCCTTCCAGAAGGCAAAGGACAAGGTAGCTTTCAGAGCAAGGCACGAAGCCGAGCTGGTCATCTTCGACGCAGCAAAGAGCAACCTTCTGGCAATGCAAGGAGACGGCAAGTTGCCGAGCTTGAAGTCTCTGCAAGCCGAGCAGGAACGGCTCACTCAGGAGCAACAGAGGCTTTACGATGAACGCGCAAGCCTCAAGAAACAAGCGAAGCAGATCGACACAATCAAGGCGAATGTTGATATGTTTCTCAGTCTGGGAAGCGACACAGAGATTACAAAGGAAAGAACTTCACAGCTTGAATAAGTGATAAAAGAGTCTTAGTAGATTGAATCTGCTCAGGCTCTTTTTATTTCATTGTCATGACTTCTCCGTCATAACTTCTCGACAGGAAAAAATCGTGCGAAACGGTTGAAAAAGTCTGAACTTACCGAAACCATCTTGAAAAATCGATAAAATTGTGGTATAATAATATTTGACATTCTATGCGGAGGTAAAAATCATGAAGGCAAGTTATAAAAAACTCTGGAAATTGCTCGTAGACAAAGACATGAGTAAAGGTGATTTGCATAAAGCAAGCGGCTTATCATCAAGCACCATGACGAAACTCAGAAAAGGCGAGGATGTCTCAATGGAGGCTCTTCGCAAAATATGTATTGCCCTGAATTGCAATATTTCTGACATCGTAGAGTTTGTCTCAGACAGTGAGTCCTGATTATGGGACAAGACAGAGTTTAAGATAAACCGAGGTATTGGATTGGAGTCAGAGCGATGGGAATGATTGTAAAACATAATATGCTGGCTGCCGACAAGGAAGCATTTCGCCTTCTCATCTACTGCTCGGCGCCACCAAATATAAGAGACAGTGCAGTCTCGATAAACAAGTTGATGGCAGAAAAATTATTGCAACTCAAGCCTTCACGAAGAACGATGAGGATTGAAAAGGTATTCAATGAAGTCATTGACTCTCTACCGGAGAGATCAATCATTAAGGACATAGATGTTCTATTCAATCCGGCATATAAAATCGATGTATTCAAGATGCTGACAACGGCTTGTAAACGAAAAAAGTTTGACATTATATGGTCAGGAAAACTCGACAACAATACACTTGTCTACGGAGAAGAAGGGTTTCCTGACTATCACAAATATGAAATTGAAAACTATGACATCGTGTGTGTCGTATAAGCAGGAGGAACAAAATGAAATACTCAGAATTGATCAGTTTTAATCCGATTGAGGATGTTATTCAGCTTATCACGGCTGACGATGCTGATAAAGCTCGTGAATATGTGAAGACCTATGTTATGTCTGACGCAATGGCTGATAGCCTTCAAGCTCCCGTTATTGATCAGCTTCAAATGGATGAAGTGGTTGACAACAAGGGTGTGCTTGTTGTCGGTAACTATGGTACCGGTAAGTCTCACTTGATGTCCGTCATTTCTGCAATAGCAAAAGACGCGGATAACTTGCAGTATCTTCAAAATAAAAAGTTCGCCAAAAACATGGAACCTATTGCCGGGAAGTTTGAAGTCCTTCGCATTGAAATCGGAGGCGTTACCATGTCGTTGCGTGAGATCCTCTTTGGCTTCATTCAAGAGGATTTTGATGCTCGTGGAATTGATTACGATGTTCCCGATTTTGACACAGTAAAGGACAATAAAAAGCTCATCAAGGACATGATGATGGCGTTCAATGATAAATACCCGGACAAGGGATATTTGATTGTTGTTGACGAGTTTTTGTCTTACCTTACTTCTCGTGATGAGCGTGCTATCGTCCTTGATCTTGAGTTCTTCCGCGCATTGGGAGAAATGTGTTCAAAGTCTAATCTTCGCGTGATTTTCGGTGTTCAGGAAAAAGTCTTTGACAATCCTCGTTTCAGCTTTGTTTCTGACACACTCATGCATGTTAAGGATCGTTTCACGCAGATCATCATCACGAAGGAAGCAACATCGTATGTTGTTTCCGAGCGTATCTTGAAGAAGACTCCTGAGCAGAAAGCACTCATCAGAGCGCACCTTGAGAAGTTCTGTAATCTCTATACCGGTATGTCTTCTAAACTGGATGAGTTCGTTGATCTCTATCCGATCCATCCGGCATATATTGATGTCTTCAATAAGATTTACCTGATTGAAAACCGTCATATTTTGAAGAATATCTCCTTGACTATCAAGGACATCTTCAATACCGATGTTCCCTCGGATGCTCCCGGTATCATCTCTTTTGATAACTATTGGACTGCTATCAAGTCAAACGGCTTGCTTCGAAGTGATATTACTATCAGCCGCGTTGTTAATGCCAGCCAGCAGCTCGAAGGTATCATCAATACATCTTTCCCGAAACCGGCATACAAGCCATTGGCGATCAAGATTATCTACGCATTGAGCGTACATCGTCTCACTACCAATGGTCTTGATGTTCAGTTTGGATTGACTGCTGAAAACCTGAAAGACGATCTCTGTCTGTATCTCATGATGCCTGAGCAGGATGCGGACTTCCTGCTTGGTGTTGTTAAGGCTACACTTCGCGACATCATGACCACAGTTTCCGGTCAGTTTATTATTTGCAACGAGGCAAACAATCAGTATTACATTGATGTAGATAAAGTTGTTGACTACGATGAGAAGATCAAGCAGAAAGCCTCTTTGATGGCTGACGGTGAACTTAACCGTTATTTCTATCAAGTGGTGTATAGCTGCCTTGAGTGGGATAAGAAGCAGTATGTTTCTGGCTTCAATATCTACGAGCATGACCTGAATTGGGATTCTCACAATATCTTCCGTGAAGGTTATCTGTTTATGGGGCTTCCCGGGGAAAGAAGCACAGCACAGCCGGAGCGTGATTTCTACCTTCACATTATGCCTCCCTATGGGAACTCCGGTGCATCGAGACAGGACCTTGAGGACGAAGTGTACTTTTACTTCAAGTCAAGCAATGAGTTCCATGAGACAATTTCTCTCTATGCAGCTTCTTGCAGCTTGGCAGATATCAGTGAAGGTAAGGACAAGGATGCTTATCTCGCGAAGGCAAATATTCTCCGTAAAAAGCTGGTCAAGTATCTCAGCGAAAACAAGAATACTTGCTTCGATGTTGTATATAACAAAGAGCGCAAGCAGCTGATCGAAGTCTTAAAAGGACGATATAACCGCGATCTCACTTTCAATGACACCATTGACCTTGCTGCTTCTATCTGTCTGGATGGCTACTTCAATAAAATCTATCCGGACTGCCCAGTCATGAAAACAAAGATCACTCGTAAAAATATGGCTGACAACGCCCGTGCTGCTTTCGACCATTTTGCCGGAAGAAAGACACAACAGTCCACCGCTATGTTGCAGAGCTTTGGTATTCTCGACGGGGACAAGATCCGTCCCGAAGGCTCTAAATTCGCTTCATATTATATCGATAAGGTTAAGGCTCTGCCGCAACAAGGTGTTCTCAACTTCTCTGATATGTTTGAGCAGCAAGGTTTGTATTGGCAGATCGACAAGAAGTTCAAGGTATGGCATATCTTTACGCCTATCATCTTCCTGTCAATGGTTTATGCTGGGTATGCAGTAATCACTTTGAAGAACGGCGAAACGATTACTGCGTCCTCCCTTGATAAAGTTCCGAAGACAAACGTTATGGACTTGTATGAGTTCAAGTATCTGTCCAAACCAGCACAGATTTCTATGGCTGAACTCAAAAAGCTGTTTGATGTCCTCGACATCAATCCTGCTCTTCTGGACAATCCGAATGATCGCGAAAAAGGCGTAGAAGCTTTGCTCAAGGCAGCTCAGGAACTTTGCAACAACTCCGTCCTGCTCGAAAGAAAACTGAATGACGGTTTTGAACTTTGGGGGGAGCCGCTTGCAAATCAGCAGCAGATCCAGATGATGAGAAATGCTTGCACTGCCGTTAAGAACGAGTTCAGCAATTACGGCGCAAGATTTAACACTCCTGCCAAGTTGAACAATTTCAGCCTGACATCTGAGGAAGTAGATGAATTTGCAAAGAAAATCGCTCTCTTGAAGCTCATCCCTGAGTATATTACTTTCAAGGCTGAGTGTTCTGCTGTTGTTACCTATATTTCCAGCATAGAGTTTATTGATCTCGGTGCCGCGCTGAAATCTGAGATTGAAAATGCAAAGGCTTCCTTCCGTTCTATCAGAGATGACATCATGGATGGTGTTACCGGTGAGGCTGCTGCGCAGAAGGTTTCCGCTGAGCTTGAGAAAATCAAGGATAAGTACATCGAGATTTACTTTGAGGAACACAAGAAAAAGAGACTGGGCATCGAAGATGCAAAGCGTAGAGGCAAAGTTCAGGAAAGTCTTGCTCTGAGCAATCTGAGAAAGCTGCGTACTATTGAAATCCTCTCTTCCGCGAAGCTCGGAGAGATCGAGAATGACTTGGCATCTTTGAAGGTTTGCTACGATCTCACTCCCGCCGAGATGAAGACAAATCATATTTGTCCTCACTGCCATTTCAGCCTTGCTGATAAGGCAAAGAATGTGTATGGTCAGCTCGATAATCTCGAGGATCGCATTGATGCTCTGCTGGCTGAATGGACAAAGCAGCTCATGGACACTATCACAGATCCGCTTGTCCTGAGCCAGAAAGAATACCTGAGCGCACAACAAGCGAAAGCTATTGATGACTTTGTTTCTTCCGGCACACTTCCTCAAAGAGTGGATGATTTCTTCGTAAAGAGCATTCAAGCTCTACTCAAGAACTATGAGCCGGTAGTTATCGAAGTAGAAGATCTCGTTCAGAAGTTGGATGAGCTGCCACCGCTGGATGAAACGACATTCAAGGCAAAGCTGAACGACATTATTTCTGCTTACACCAAAGGCAAAGACTCCGCAACACTCCGAATTGTTGTGAAAAGAAGAGAAAGCGAGGAATAATCGATGGAAAAACGCAAACTCACAAAAGAAGACATCGATAAGGTGCGGAATATAGAGGGATTTCCTATTGGCAGTGATGAAGATATCGTTGCTTTGTCTGATGCGCCGTATTATACTGCTTGCCCAAACCCTTTTATAGAAGAGTTTATTAAAGAAAACGGCAAACCTTACGATGAAGCAACGGACGATTACCATAGAGAGCCTTTTGCTGCGGATGTGAGCGAGGGTAAAAATGATCCTATCTACATGGCACACAGCTACCACACTAAAGTTCCTTACAAGGCTATAATGAGATACCTTTTGCATTATACAAACCCTGGGGATGTAGTTTTAGATGGCTTTTGTGGTACCGGAATGACGGGCGTGGCTGCTCTTATGTGTGGAAATCCCCCTCAAGACTTTATGTATCAACTACAATCTGAAATGCCGGATGTAAAGTGGGGTAAACGGAACGCTATTCTTAACGACTTAGCCCCAATCGCTACATTCATTTCAAATGTGTATAATAGTGAAATTTCGATCCATGAGTTTCAAAATGCTTTCTCTAAAAAACTTGATCAAGTTCGCGAGGAATTAGGATGGGCTTACAAGACGAAGCATACATCATCTGCACCATCTCTTTTTCTGGATGAAAAGGACGGGATCATCAACTACACAGTATGGTCAGATGTGTTGATTTGCCCACATTGCGGAGACGAAATAGTTTTTTGGGATGCTGCGGTAAATGAAGATATTACTGCAATTTCTGATTCGTTCGTATGTCACAAATGCGGAATGAAGCTTTCAAAACGCGATTGCAATAAGGCGAAACAACAAGCGTGGGATGACGGTCTGAGTCAAATCGTTGAACTCAATAAACAAGTACCGGTACTTATCAACTACACATATTGTGGAAAACGATACGAGAAAAAGCCGGATGCAGACGATCTTGCTTTAATCAGCAAGATTGAAAATACAAAAATAACATCACGATACCCATTAACGGAACTCATTGATGGGGATAAAATGACTGATCCACGCCATGCTGGGATAAACTATGTTTTTCAATTCTGGACAAAGCGCAATCTAATGATTATTGCACGACTCTTTGAATTAGCAGAGAGTAACGCAGAAAGATTTGTGCTAACCTCAATAATACAAAACTCCACAAAGATGTATAAGTTTAGAACTGACAGAAAAGGTGGAATTGTAACCGGAACTTTATTCATTCCGTCTTTGAATCAGGAAAACAACATATTCAATCTTTGTTATGGCAAACTGTCGGCGATAGCAAAAGCGTTGAGTGACATCAAAGGGCATAGCATTGTTACTCTAGGTAGTGCTACAAACATTCCTGTCCCGAATGATAGCATTGACTATATTTTTACCGATCCTCCTTTCGGGTACAACATCAACTACTCCGAATTGAGTTTCTTATGGGAATCGTGGCTTAATATCCTTACAAATAATGAGCAAGAGGCAATTATGAGCAAGTTCCAGAAAAAGGGATTGCTCGAATACCAAGACTTAATGTATCGAAGTTTTAAGGAATACTATCGCGCACTCAAGCCAAATCGATGGATTACCATAGAGTTTCACAATTCGCAAAACTCCGTATGGAATGCAATTAGAGAAGCGATTTCAAGAGCAGGATTCATTATCGCTGATGTGAGAACGATTGATAAAAAGCAAGGAAGTTTCAATCAAGTTAAAGGAGCAACGCAAGCCATCAAGCAAGACTTGGTTATTTCTGCATACAAGCCAAAGGAAAGTTTTTCAAGAGAGTTTTTTAGTAATGCGGGAAGTGAAGAAACAGCGTGGGCTTTTGTTAGACAACACCTATCAAACCTCCCCATTGTTGTAACCAACAGTGGCAAGATTGAAATCCTTGCAGAACGCCAAGCCTTCCTCTTATGGGATAGAATGGTTGCATACCATATTATGCAAGGATTTGCTATTCCTCTTGATGCTACTGAGTTTTACAAAGGTTTAGATGATCGTTTTCTCAAACGGGACAATATGTACTTCCTGCCCGACCAGGTTAATGAATACGATATGGCTCGTGCAACTTGTGATGTTGAGACCATTCAATTCTCCCTCTTTGTTTCTGATGAGAAATCCGCTATCGGCTGGCTCTATCAGCAGCTTGACATCAATGGTGGCGGAGGTCCTCAGACTTATTCTGAATTGATGCCTAAGTTCATGCAAGAACTGAAAGCCGTAGACAAGCGAGAAAAGATGCCAGAATTGTCCGTCATTCTCGAAGAAAACTTCTTGAAGGATGAAACCGGAAAATGGTACATTCCCGATCTGACCAAGAGCGGCGATATTGCGAAGCTGCGCGAAAAGAACTTGCTCAAGGAGTTCCAAGAATACCTGAATAGCAAGGGCAAGCTCAAGGTATTCCGTTCCGAAGCAATCCGAGCTGGTTTTGCAAAGCTCTGGAAGGATAAGGATTACGCTGCTATTGTTGCTATGGCAAATCGTCTTCCCGAAGAAACAATTCAGGAAGATCAGAACTTGCTCATGTATTACGACATTAGCTTGAGCAGAGTGTAATATAAGAAAGTGAGGTTATTTTATGTCTGAAGCAAGCATCAAGTGCTACATGGGTAGTGAAGAAAAAGAAATAACGCAGGAAACGCTCCAATCAGAGATGGCAAAGTATCTACAGATGGATAACCTCAGCTTTTTGGTAGGAGCCGGTTGCTCCAGCAATATTGTTGATAAGAAGGAAACAGGCATCCCGCTTATGAAAGGACTTTACAATTCCTTTTTTGAAGAAAAGCCTGATTTCGCGGTTGCAGGTGTTAAGTTCAATGGTAAATATGACAGCAATCTTGAGAAAATGCTTGAAGCTATGGGTGCAATAGCTGTTGCAAATCAAGTCAAAGAGATTGAACCTGATATTGATGCAAAAATCAAAGAGATCAGAGATTTTATACGCGACAAGATTAAGGCTGGGCTTGAGAGTGAAGAAGTGAAGGAGATTTATAAATCGTTCTATGCAAAAATCACTCAACGCTCAAGAAAGTCTCCGATAAGCATTTTCACAACGAACTATGATTTGTTTAACGAGATCGCCTTGGATGAGCTTGGATTTCCATATAACAATGGATTTTCCGGATCGTACAGACGGAAATTTAATCCAATCAGCTACAACTATATGTATGTTGAGAACATGAACCTAACCAGGGATGTGTGGGAGCGTGTATCCTCTTTCTTTAACCTTGTAAAGCTCCATGGCTCTATTTCGTGGCTCTGCAAGGATGACGAGATATGGGAACGACATTATTCGGACATTCACGACAGCGAGACGGTGATGATCTATCCTACTCCGATGAAAGACCGCACGACGCTTATGGAGCCATATTCCGATCTGTTTCGTACAATGGAAAACCGTATCGTCCAAAAGAACAGCGTTCTTGTTGTTCTCGGATATAGCTTTGGTGATGACCATATCAATCGCATCATTTTGAATGGCTTGGCGGTACCGTCCTTCCGTCTGGTTGTTTTCGGCTCTGGTGACAACATAACCAAGCTAACCAAACTTGGAGACTCGCGCATCACAGTTTACAATTCCGAAGATAAGATTCACTACTTCGGAAACTTTGTCGAAAAAGCTCTGCCTCCCATCCATCCGGATGTAGACGAAGAATTGAAGCTGAAACCCGTCTCTGCAAGCATAGCAGAATTTGAGGAGATGAAGCTTGATGAATAGCCGAAGCATTGGAAAACTAACATCGGTGAGCCAGCGCGGAATCATTGCCGAAATCTACTCTGGATTAGGAAACTACATCAGCACAAATGATGGAGTTCGGTTTGTCGGTGAGGTAGGGTCGTATGTTTCTATCTACGATGTTAACCGTACTATAATCGGAGAAATAACCGGCGTTGAAGAAAAACCGCAGTTCAAAAACGCCGAACTGAATAAGCCAAACAGCAGCCGCTTGGCAACTATCAATCTTGTTGGGGAGATCGTTTCAGAACGGTTTTACTTTGGTGTGTCAAAAATGCCTCTCGTATTTTCTGATGTCAACATCATTTCGCAAAACGACCTTAGAATAATGCTTGAGGTTACAGACGATGAAACTGTTGTAGATAAGGAGAATGGTAAAACTCGTGCTGAATTGCTGAAGCTTGGCACATCGGTCATTTTCCCTGATTACTCCGTGAAGGTAAACATAGACAAGTTCTTTGGCTTTCATTTTGCCGTGTTTGGAAACACAGGTGCCGGAAAATCGAATACCATAGCCACAATCATGCAGGAGATCTTTCGCAAGAAAGACTATGCAGCTAAAGGTGCTAAATTTGTCTTTATAGATTCCAACGGTGAGTATGCAAAGGCATTTTCGGAGATTTCGCAAGTAAACGAGACAGTTCAAGCTAAAGAGTTTGTCGCCTCGGATGACGATTTGGTAGATAATCGCCTTCAGATACCCGTGTGGGCATTGAGTGCTGATGACTGGGCTATTCTTCTTCACGCATCAGAAAAAACACAAATTCCTATACTTAAGAGGGCAATAGATATAGCAAAGAGTTTCTTTGATGAAACCACAAGCAATACTGATGTAAGAAATCATATACTCGCAAGTTCCCTTGTTGGAGTGTTTTGCAGTTCGGATTCGTCCCCGTCCAAGGGAGATAAGCTGATTAGTATTCTATCCACCTTTATGACGGATGAAATAAGCCTTGATACGCAAGTCGGAAAGGTACAATATCAAGATGGACGAGAACGAAAAGAAACAGATGGTACATTAAGAGCTGCCATTAAGGTCGGCTTTGGAAATATGTTGTCGCCTGAAACTGTGATAAAGTATTTGCAAAAGTTTATTAAGTCGGATATTGCTGATAGCCTTTCAAGCTCAAAAGCTGTCCCTTATTCACTGCAACAGTTTTCAGAGGCAGTGCAGTTTGCGACCTTATATGAAGGGAGTATCAGCTCTCAAAGGATACAAGAGTATACCTCAACACTGGTAACTCGGCTTCAGTCCCTTCAAGATGGTATTCAAGGGAAAATACTTGTTAAGACTGAATATGATTCAATAGACAGCTTTATCCAGAGTGTTCTTGGCATACATCAGATTGTCAATATCGATATTAGCTCTTTAGATGACGCTTCCGCTGAAGTGGTGGCAAAAGTCTTTGCCAAACTTCTCCTTGATTATTTGCGAAAACGAGAGAAAAAAGCCGATATGCCAATAAATTTTGTGATTGAGGAGGCTCATCGTTTCATACGCAACGAAACGAATTACGGGCCTCTCGGATACAACATCTTCGAGAGAATTGCAAAAGAAGGGCGTAAATATGGTTTGCTTTTGGGCATATCATCTCAGCGTCCGAGTGAATTGTCTAAAACTGTAGTTTCGCAATGCAGTAACTTCATCATTCATAGGGTACAGAACCCAGATGACCTTCAGTATATTTCGAGGATGGTTCCCTATGTCAATCAGGGTATGATAGATCGATTAACATACCTTCAGACTGGTCATGCGCTTGTTTTCGGTACGGCGATTAATCTGCCAACGCTTACGAGGTTTGATGAAGCATCGCCTAAACCTGATAGTGAAAATGCAAAGATTTCGGAACGATGGTATGTTGAATAAAGGAGTATTTTGATTATGTACAATGTCGGAGATTTGGTGTTTGATACCGCCACCGGTGCAAGTGTCCAAGTGTTGGAAAAGATTGAAGCATGGGGCTATGTGTCCTATCGCGTCTTCAATCTTGCTACCGGAGCTGTTTATAAGGCAACGGGAGAACAACTGAATATGGATGGCGGGACCAATACATACGACGAAAACTATCTCCGGTATGTTACACTCTTATCAAAGATCCGCAACGAGACTGCAGGAGGACTCCTGTCATCTCTCGCAAGCGGAGTCATTCCGCTTCCTCACCAGCTCCATGTTCTGAATAGGGTAATGGAGAATAACACCATCCGCTACATTCTTGCTGATGAAGTGGGGCTTGGTAAAACTATCGAAGCCGGAATGGTCATCAAAGAGTTAAAAGCTCGTGGATTGGTAAAGCGTATTCTGGTAGTTTGTCCTACCGGTCTTGTTACTCAGTGGGCGGCAGAAATGCAGGACAAGTTTCATGAGAAGTTCAATGTAATTCTTCCGTCTGACTATGATACTATTCGCCGTCTGACCGACAACGAGGATGTCTACGGACAATACGATCAGGTCATATCTCCGATGGACTCTATCAAGCCCATCGAGCGCCACGCCGGTTGGACAGAAGAGCGCGTCGAAAAATACAACGAGGAACGAATCTATTCCATTATCAATAGTGGATGGGATTTGATTGTTATTGATGAGGCACACAGAGTTGCCGGATCAACCGGCGAAGTTGCGCGATACAAGTTGGGTTATCTGCTCTCTCAGGCAAGCCCATATCTACTGCTGCTTTCTGCAACGCCCCATAACGGCAAAACTGAGCCTTTCTTGAGGCTTGTTCGCCTTCTTGACGAAGAAGCCTTCCCTAACACAAAATCAATAGTAAAGGAACAAGTTGCGCCTTACCTGATTCGTACAGAAAAGCGTGAGGCAATAGACAATAACGGCAACAAACTTTTCAAAAATAGAATTACGCATCTCGTGGAAATGTCTTGGGACGAGCGTCACACCATGCAGAAGGAACTCTACAAGCTGGTTACAGCTTATGTCTCGAAGACCTATAACAAAGCGCAACGCAATCGAAAAAAGAATATGTGCTTGATCTTCCTGCTAATCATCATGCAGCGCATGGTAACAAGCAGCACAACAGCGGTACGCCAAAGCCTTGAAAGAAGACTCGATATTCTCAAGTCTCAAAGTACGCGCATCGGCTCTCTTACCGAAGAAGATTTGGCTGAACTTGATATTGAGGACGGTGTGGAAGAAGCTCTTGAAGCAATTTCTCTTGATTTGGATGAGGAAATATCAGAGCTTGAGAACATCATTTCCATTGCAAAGCAAGCTGAGTTTCAGCACCCAGATGTCAAAATTGAACATCTGCTCAATACGATAGATGAAATAATCGGGGAGGACCGCGATCAGAAGATAATCATCTTTACTGAGTTCGTTGCCACTCAGCAATACCTTGAGCGCATCCTTACAAGTAACGGGTACACTGTATCTACCCTCAATGGCAGTATGACAATCGACGAAAGGAATCTTGCTCTCAAGGATTTCCGAGATTGCGCTAACATATTTATCTCTACTGATGCCGGTGGAGAAGGCTTGAACTTGCAGTTTTCCAATATTATCATCAATTACGATCTTCCATGGAATCCCATGAAGATTGAGCAAAGATGTGGACGAGCTGACCGTATCGGGCAAAAACGCGATGTTCATATTTACAATTTCATCATCGGAGATACTGTTGAAAACCGTGTTCGTCAAGTTCTCGAAGAGAAGCTATCCGTTATTTTTAAGGAAATGGGCGTTGACAAATACTCTGATGTTCTGGACAGCGAAGTTGCAGAATGTGACTTCACGGATGTATATATGCGCTCAATCAGCCATCCAAGCAAGATTGCTGAATCACTTTATCCTGTCGAGGCAGAAATGAAACAGCAACTTGCTAATGCAAAGAAATATAAGGATGTAATCCGTGAAGAAAAAGACCTAACGACGCTCGTGGGCAGCGAATCTGATTTTGATGTTGAAGAAGCGTTGCGTATGGTTTTGACATACTATGATCGCTGGCAAGGAGAGCAACTTAGCCTGTTTGATCAAATTGCCATAAATGATGAGAAAGTAACGAAGCACCTGAATGTGGACATTATGCAGGATCGCTTCTCGCCAATACTTTCCGTCGGAATAAAGAACTTCCCTAATGAGGCTGGTTATTTTATGCTCTGGGAGCTGTCATTGTCCGATAATGATGCAGATAAAAGAATCGTTCCTATATTTGTCAACAACAACTTTGTTCTGCGCCCTATGGCTGGAAAACGGATAATGGATGTATTTCTTGATCCAAACTCAAAATTGACTGTGGGTAGCAGAGCAAATATCTCAAATGATGAGTATGAGCATCTTGAGAAGATGTGTATGGAGTTCGCATATGACACATTTGTTGATCTTAAAGAAAAGCAGCTTAAGCGAAATCAGGAAAGCTACGACAAGTATATGTATGCTTTGTGCCTGAGAATAGAAGCGGCACAGCAAATTGGTATTGAGAATATACGGAAAGCCCGGTTGAAAAGATTGGACGAGGAAAAGCGTTCTATCGAAGAAACCTATATTAAAGGACAAAAAGTATTTCCTGACTTCCGCTTAGTTCTTCTTGCTGGATTGGAGGCTTAAAAATGTTTGGAAGCTATCTCTATGAGCAGTCAGCAGCTCAGTACACAAATAGAATATTGATTATTGACTGCGACGGCTTAGGAGATCGCATTCAACTTGAAAAGGTATTTGAGGATCATGGCTTTATAGTGTTACCGTACATTGATGATCTTTATTTCCGCGTTGAGCAGCATGACAAACTCAGTTGTGAATCAGAGAAATATGCCGTAATTGTCAAACCAAGCCAATACATTCCCTACGACATATATCATGAGTTTACCCCGTTCAAACTTACATATGCTAAGTTGTTCCCCAAACTCAGTGCTGCTGTACTGAAAAATCGGAATGATATAAACCTTGATCTGCTGGTCATGGCATACAAAAATTGTTTTTCTGATTTGTCCGTGAGTCAGTTGACTGAACAGTTTATCCAACGAAAAGTCTATTCACGAGAAAACATTCAAATATATCTTGATATTGCTGTCAAAAAGCTGTCTGAAAAATGCTCCACGGCAAGCAGTTATCAAGATTGGTTTGCCATCGCAGAAGATAAAGCTGCCATCGATGTCATGGCAACGGAATATGATGTGTCTGCTGATACAGATCGGTTTCATGCGTTATTTGTTGACTTTATTGAAAGCAATTTCGGGAAATTGTCTTCCAAAATTGATCGTGCTACGCCTGTAACTGTCAGCAGAGCTATGGAATACATCAAAGATCATAGCGACAAGTTTGTAATTATTGTCATGGACGGTATGTCTGAATTTGATTGGGAAATAATCAGCCGGTCATTCAAAGGATTGGTATATGACAAATCCAACATATTTGCAATGATACCTACTACAACATCAATTTCAAGACAATGCTTGCTCTCTAATAAATATCCGAGCCAGCTTATGGAGCCGTGGAAGCAAAGCAAGGAAAAGCAAGAGTTCTTTGATTGCGCTAACGGTTTAGGCTTTACTAACGAACAGATTGATTATGTTAGAGGATACGAAGTTAGTTTCAGCTCCTTTGTGAAATGTGGCGCAGTAATTATAAACGATGTTGATGATATGGTTCATGGTCAGCAGCAAGGACGAATTGGAATGTTTAATGACATCTCTGTTTTGGCGAAGCAAGGGCAACTTGCAAGTTTGACGAAGCGATTGCTTAACGCTGGTTACGATGTATATATCACAGCAGATCACGGAAACACGCCATGTGTTGGAATGGGAAAACTCATGAAAACCGGCGTAGAAATAGAAACCAAGAGCCGCAGAATGCTCGTTCTCAAAGACTTTGCGGATAAAGATAAGCTGCTTGAACAGTATTCGCTTATTGATTATCCGAAGTATTACTTGAGTAAAGAGTTTGATTACCTCATTTGTGGCGTTGGATGCTCCTTTGATGCAAAAGGAGAAGCAGTAATGTCGCATGGTGGCATTACGATAGATGAGGTAATTGTTCCATTCATAAAGGTAAAGGCGGTAGACAATAATGGCTAAAACAGTAGGATTTGCTTGTAGTATAAAGCTACAATGGATAAAAAGAACAATACAACTTCTTGAAGAAGGTCATGACAAAGAGAGCTTCAAAAAAGAGCTAAATGATTATTTGAGCTTTGAAATTGAAGGACCGACCAGACTTCGAAAGACAAGAGAAATCTTGATGAATATGTGGTATTACGAGCTGGATGATGTGTCTCCTGCGCGGAAAGAAGCTCTTTCTTTAATAGAAAAATACCCTGAATATATCGTACCAATAAGCCTATGCATACTCTATTTGGCTTATCCTGTTGTTGCAGATGTATGTAAGTTTATGGGCAGAATGTTTGAAGCACATGATGAAATCACAAATGCAATGTTGAAGCAGAAGCTCTTTGATGAATGGGGTGAGCGCGGTACACTGGAAGCAACCAGCCGTCGCGTAACTCTGACACTCAAAGAACTTGGTCTCATCAAAGATGCTTCTCGTACAAGATACATCTTGACCAAACAGGAAATTACGAATACCGAAGTTATCAATTTTGTCATTGCAACGATTATGAAAATTGATGGTGGCAGCTATTACTCCTTTAGTGAGCTTCATGATTTTGTACTTCTATTCCCGTTTGATTACAAAGTGAGCAAAGAAGAACTTATTACAAACAATCGGTACACCGTAAGCACATTTGGTGGCGAAGTATCAGTTTCCCTCCGCGAATAAAAAAGAGCCTCAGCCGACACCCACGACGGGTATCGACTGAGGCTCTTCATGATTTATTGGGACTTCAACTTAGTGCCTGAAAACGACACTTATCCGTACAGTAACGAGGAAAGACTGCCAGATGGGAAAACATACAGGGCTGCTTCCTTGCGCGGCTCTGAGCGCGGAAAATCCGTCATTTTCGACCTTTATCCTTACAGTAAACCGCATCCTCAGACCGCTTTGAGAAATAACGGGAACAGGCAACAACTTCGGCGCGGAAGCTCTGCTTGCAATCATGGATGCAGCGGCGGCACTGGTCATTGTACTTTCGTCTTCCGTCCGTGCCTAAGAAGAATGCCCACTCATCCTTCCATTTCAGGCTGCGGCTCATAATTCCAGTTCCCCCTTGCGTTCCTTGTGCGGCGTGGGCTTTTCCTTTGGAGGCTCGGACTTCGATGCTTTGAGTCTGTCCATGATGGAGGACTTTTCGCCTTTCTCAGCGGACTTGTCCTCTTTGGGACCGTTGTTGATAATTCCATCAATCATGCCGTAGTCATCCTCCATAGACATCTCGGCTGCCTTCAGCGGATTCTCTCGTTCCAGAGCGGCAACCCACTCAACCTTTTCAACACCGAAAATGCCGCCCTGAGCCGCATGAGCTTTGAGTTCGCTGGTATCCATGACCATGCCCTCCGTGTTATCGCCGTAAAGACGATAGACGGTGCAGGACTGCATAACCTTGGCCGCTGCGTCCTCTCTCATTGGCAGCATACCGCCCCACGAATAACCATACTCCTTCATCTCATCAACAGAGATGCTGTCATCCGGCATCCGGTCAACAGGCATGACCTCCTGACGGAGAAGATCAACGGTATGCTCGTCAAAGCCGTCATATACATCGGAGATCGTCAGCTTGCCGCGCTCGTCTACGATAATGCAAGCTGCCTCATCGCCGTGAGTGTCATGCTCCATGAGCCAGAAGGTGTGACCGTCAACCTCCTTGTGATCAATCGCGTGCCAAGTACCGATGTGACCGGCAACTGCCAGACCGGAGGTGTCCATATTCATTTCAAAGTCCTTCTGTTCCACTGCCTGATGCTTCTGCTGCTCTTCGGAAATCATGGGAATGGCAACGATCTTGTCTCCGAGCTTCGCAAACTGCTCAGGCGTTTTGAAGTGATCGGTGAACTGCTGCATCAGCTCAGGTGTCAGAGAGCCGAAGCTGTCATCGGTCAGACCAACTACCATGAATGTTCCTGCAACGATGTCATAGATGTCTCCATCCTCATCACGGAGAGCGCGGTTGAGAGGAAGACCTTCGAGCTTCGCTTCTTCATTACACACAATGGCAACCGGCTCTTCAAACGGGTACACTGCTTGAATATAGCCGCCAACCTCATGCTGCAAAGACTCCAGACCGGAGTCAATCTCCTTTGCATACGGCTCTTTTCCCGGCTCAACAATCAGAACGGTGATGGTACTGTCATGCTCCTGCTCTTCACCGGAACCGGTAATCCGGTACTCATCGGGAATATCATCCCGTGTTCCGTCAAAGTAGTGATTCCAGCCGTCTCCGGTATTACGGATGTAGCCTTCGTCGGTGAATTTTCCGCTCTCATCCATTGCAATGTCGCGTCCGAAACGCTCATAGTCAATGTAGTTAGCAAGAGGTCCGAGTTCTTTTTCGGAGTAGATACCGGCATCGTGAACATAGTAGTAGCCGAGATCGGATTCATCGTGTATATCGGGGATGAAGTCATAGCAGTCCAGATTGTAGGTCAGGTTAATGAGATCGTCAATGTCACTGGCCTCATCGCAGCCAGCCTCCATGATCGCTACGAACTTTTCCTGCTCCCACTTGTCCATCTCGTCGATACGGGACGCAAGGTAGTTGAGCTTATCGAGGCTTTCATACTCACTGAGCATATCATAAACGCCATGTACCGGGCATTCGTAGTCGGTGATAAACCATTCCTCATAGGGCTGTCCGAACTCATCCGTCGAGCCGATACCGATTCGCTCAAAGACCTTCTGCATTTCCTCTTCGGTAGTCGGGAACTTCACCCATTCACCGACAAGCTGACCTTCGTTGTATTTGCCGAGGTTGGTGACAAACGCTTCAAAGTTTCCATCTAATACGGGCATTGGCATCCTCCTTTCAAGCCTCAAGCAGACTGTCCGGCACGATGTAATACTCATCAAACTCGGCGTCAGTCATGCTTTCGAGCTTCTGAACGGTCTTATAAAGCAGCTCTGCCATCTCATTGTCCAGATCATTGATGGGCAGATTTTTCATTTCAGAGATGAGCTTGCTGCGGCTGGAAGTGTCGAAGCAGCACATCAGATTGGTTTCTTCTACTGTGAAAATCATAGTTCCATATCCTTTCCCTTAACTTTTTTCGGTCTGTCAGTTGTTGTGGGCTGTTCCTTCTGAGTCGTTTTCAGCTTGTCCCGTATAGAAGCGCGGTCAGAAGTCTTCTTCGGAATCGTATCGTAGATCGCAATCCCAGCATCCTCCACAAAGCTGCGTACATAGGCTATGCCTTCTGTGAATGGAGCTGCTTTCGCTCCATCGGAAAGGTTGATGAGACGGACTTCATCCGCCGCATAGTCAACGGCATCAATTCTGCACTTCGAGCCGTCTACCATGAGAGTTGCGCCTACGGGAATATAATCCGCGCCCTTGAGTTCCTTGAAGGTTTCTCCGCTCTTAATGAGAAGGACATCCTCGCCCGTTTTCCATAGTTTGTGAGAACCGGCTACCCACTCAGCTTCGCGGAAACCGGTGACGGGGATGTTTGGCTTCCCGTGTACCTTTTTCTCAAGCAGTTTTGCTCCAAGAATCGGGGCTGCTTTTCTGGCATCTTCACCGTCAAGCTCAAAGTAACCGTTCTGTGCAAAGCAAACCATCGCGTCGGGATGCTTCTGTTTGATTGCTTCATATTTCCGCAGCTCTGCAAACGGAAGCGGAGCAAGCCTTTCAGATTCCTTGCCATGCTGTACGGCGAGTTGATGAATATGCTCGTCTATATCTCCGCTTTTTGCATGATAGATTGTTTTCAAACGCTCCCGTCTCAGGATCATTTGCAGCTCGCGCTCACTTTCAGGAAGATAGGCAACCGATTTTACTTTGCCGTGTTCCTCCTGCATTGCCGTCATTTCACGCCGATACGACTGAAACGGGAGATAATAGGTATTCTGATCTTCAAAGGTAACAGCAACCTTGTCTATCGTGACGGTAAGCTGTTTCATACGCTCTACATGGGCATCGTAGTCCAGCTCAATCAGATTACCGACAACTGTTCCGTTCTCTGTGCCGGTAATTTCAATCGAGTAGGCAAGAATGTCATCGCTCGTTTGGTCATGGTAAAACTCCCAAGCCTTGTTCTCGTAGGTGTCTTCGATATAAACCTCCCGTTCACGCATGACATGAGTTCCGTGAGGACGGGACATCCAGAGAAGATGCTTGTCTTCGGAGGATTGTGTTGCAGCTAAACTGCGGATGAGCTTCTGATCAAGCTCAAAATCCTCCTTGTAATGCTCGGTGTGGATGTCCATGATTTTTTGAAGTGCATCAAGCAAGTCTATATTTTCGTATTTCATAGGCATCACTCCAATCCCATGTCGTGCTTCTTCGCTCTTGCCGGGGCTTTACGCTCAGGCTGTGCTTTTGCAGCAGCCTTGAGCTGTTCGCGGATAGAAGGCTTTTCCTGCTTTGCCTCCTGCGCCTTTTCCTGCTTGATGTATTCCAGCGTAGGTGTAAGCTCACGATAGCAGCCCTGAGTTTTCTTTGCCGAATAGCGGCGATGAATGGCGAACATCGGCTCTCCGTTCTGCGTGACCGTGTTTCCTTCAATCTTGATTTTGTGTTGAGCCATGAGCTTGTGAGACTTCTCAGAGGCTTTCACCGTTGATCTCATGCCGTCGTTGGCATAGGCAATACGCGCCTTGAGCGTGTCCATGACAGCATCCTTGATCTGCTTCTCTTCGGGAGTGAGGCGATGCTTTGGCGCAGCAGCCTTTTCAGGATCGGGTGTGGGTATAGACGCAGCTTCAATCTGTTCCTGCGCCTTGTCCGGCAGCAAATCCTTGAACTGATTGATGAAAAGATTTACCAACCCCGGATGCACCTGACTGACGATAAAGGATTCGCTGTTTTCCTCGCAGACAGAAATCCTTCCTGCCCAATCCTTATTCTCAGCATGATACCTTCCGTCATGAAGATTGTGCTGTACCGTGTTTGCTAACACATACTGAACACGCTCTTCGGAAAACTGCTCAAGTACCGTTTCAACGGCAACTCTTGTGGAGAGCTTATAATCGGCATAGTTCTCACTGATCGCCGCTTCAATGGCTTCTTTGCAAGCCATATTCGCATCACGAGAGGCACGATAGGTTTCCAGCTCACCGACTTCATAAGCGTAATTTGCCATCTCACGGTAGACGGGGATGTCGTGGTAAGACGGCTGGCTGATCTCTGCGACCTCTGCCTCCTGAATGACCTCAGCAGATTGCTCTCTTCGGGCAACAAGCTCTTTGAACTTCGCGTCAATGCTTTCGATCATCTCCGCAGCAGTGCTTCGGATTGTCTCAAGAGAGCCTTTCAGTTCTTTGGTTTCCTTGTCCGAGGACCAACCGGCAATATAGCCGAAGGAATAGTCAGAGGTTTCAAGCCCATATCGCTGACAGACAGTGTAGGCTACGCTCTCAGCCTCAACCTCTTTGGTGTGCCGGTCTTTCCGGTCTTCAGGCGCGGTCTTTTCATCCGGGGTGGTAGCATGGAGCTTTGCGTGAGCAATCTCATGGATGAGCGTCTTGATCGTCTGCATTTCGCTCATCCCTTCGTCAATCGCAATGCGCTTATCGACCAAGTGGTAATAGCCGTGTGCGCTGCCTTCGATTTTCTCAAGCTCAACGGGAACGGGAGAGATTTCTTTCAGGGCGCGCCAGAAGTCTTCGTACTGCTCAACACTTCCGGTCAGTTCTCCAACCATAATGTCAGGAAGCTCTTTGCCATCGGTCTGAGAAACATCGAAAACGCTGACAACCTTGAAAGCTGGACGCATGACCTCCACAGTCTCCGTGACGGGCTTACCGTCTGCATCCAGCACCGGCTTCTGCGTGGCAGGATCAATCTTCTCAATCTCCATTGTTGCCTTATAGGGCGCGGGAGCAAGGATTTTGATACCTTTCTCGCCTTTCAGGACATGACGGTCAAAATTGCGCTGCCACGAGGTATAACCAGCAACATAGGTTGCCTCCGGCTTCTGCATCGCAATGAGCAGCGTGTTGTTGAAGGAATAGTTGTAGAACTTGGACAT
>FR891079.1:0-1298 GCA_000433515.1 Candidatus Colimorpha enterica
AAGAAAAACGGATAGGCGATAACGCAGTGATAAAATCTCTGTCACCAAATCAAAATCCGGCAGAAACAGTCTGACACTTTTTTCCACAGCACAAAAGAGGGACTAAAAGGAGACAAACGGAGGGAAAAAGAAGGGAAAAACCGGGGACGACAGAATGAAAAATCCATGCTATACTGTTACCGCACGCGATGAAATCCCGCGTTGGCACTGTGGGGCTGCAGGCAATTTATCCGCTTCAGGGCGAAATACATCCCTCCGTACAGTCCTGCCGAAAGCGTTATTCCGACGACTGCCGACAGGGCGGTTCCGGCTGGGATGAAAAGCAGTCGTCTCACGGCGAAAACCGAAACTCCGACCGACAGCGCCGACGATATCAGCGGGAACAGCGCAGTCCTTATCAGCCCGACCCGCATTCCGGTGACGGATGACAGGCGGCGGATGCTGAGGGCGAAATTGAATATCTCGCTAATGAAGATCACGGCGATATATCCGTCAAGACCGAGGAGCGGGACGAGGAGCCAGACCGCGATGACGCTTATAAAAGCATCGGCGATATTGACCTTCATGGTGTATACCTGCTCTCCGATGCCCTTCAGCGCGGAATCGACGGCGGTGTCGAGGTACATGACCGGGATAAGCGGGGCAAGCACTCTTATGCACCTTCCCGCATAGGTGCTGCCGTATACCGCCATGCCGAGGTCATAGGAAAAGCCGAGGATCACCGCTGCCGCGCCGACCGAGAAGTACAGCACGGTCTTTACCGTTTTCTCTGCGGTGTCGCGGACGGTGTTCATGTCGCCGGTACCGTTTGCCTCGGCGAATTCCGGGATAAGCAGTCCGGTGAAGGAGTAGAGAAAGGATGCGGGGAACATGATTATCGGCATTGCCATCCCGCCGAGAACGCCGTATGCCGCCATTGCGTCGGCGTACCCTGCACCGCTCTTCACAAGCCCCTTCGGGATGAGAATATGCTCTGCCGCGACAAGTCCGGAGCGCAGGAACGAGCTTACCGACACCGGAACGGTGACGGAGAGAATGCGCTTCATTATTCCGCTCCGGCGCTCACCTGAATGCCCGAGCCTTTTTCCATCGATGCGGCAGAGGATGACGTGGAGCAGGCAGGAGAATCCGTCGGCGGCAAGGGAACAGAGCAGGACGGCAAACAGGCAGTCGCGCGGGTCATTACCGATGCTCCCGGACAGGGCGAGGAGAGTGACCGATATTCTTGCCGCCTGTCCGAGAACCGTCACCGCCGCGTTTGCCGTCACCCGTCTTACCGCGGTGAAGTACCCCGCCAT
>FR891079.1:1372-7069 GCA_000433515.1 Candidatus Colimorpha enterica
GCCGCGTCGGAATTTCCGAGCCAGGAGACGGCGATGTATCCGGAAAGGGAAAACAGCAGCGCTCCCACCGCCGCAGACACGGTGAGGGCATATGCGGCCGCCTTTCCGACAGTCGCCCTTGCCCCGCCGGGGTCGCCCCTTCCGAGCTCCTCCGCGGCGATCCTTGATACCGCGAGATTGACGCCTGCCGTTGACAGTGTAAGCGCAGGACCGTAGACCGAGCCGACGAGAGTCAGCAGTCCCGTACCCTCAGCCCCTGTCTTTCCGGTCACGCAGGCATTGAAGAAAACCCCGGCGCTCCGCAGGATCAGGGACACCGCGCTGAGTATAAGCCCGTCAAGGATGAATTTTCCGGTATTCTTCATTGTCCGTCCCCCGGTTTTGCGGTTTTCATTACATTCTATGCCGCGCGGCACCGGTTTAATGCCTGTTTGTCCCGAATTGCCGGATGCCTTGCCGGATGATCGTTTTGTCATGTTTTTCTTTTGATTTTGCCATTGATTTTTCCCGACGGATATGTTACAATTCAGAAAAATGAATCTCTTGCGGGGGTTAATCATGATAAAGCATCTTCTTCCCGGAAGCGGGAACTTCTACAAAGCAAACCTTCACTGTCACACGACGATATCCGACGGGAGAAAAACTCCGGAGGAGGTCAGGCGGATATATAAGGACCAGGGCTATTCCGTCGTTGCCTTCACCGATCACGACGTATTCATCCCTCACCCGGAGCTGGCGGAGGAGGATTTCCTGCCGCTGAACGGCTTTGAGATCGAGATCAACGAGTGGAACAAGCCGTGGGAGCACACGAAATCCTGTCATCTCTGTTTCATTGCGCTTGATCCGGAGAATCACATTCATCCGCTCTGGCACAGGACCGACTATCTGTTTGCGAATGCGGTCAATTACCGCGACAGGGTGCAGTTTGACCCGGAAAAGCCGGATTTCTGCCGTTCGCACACTCCGGAGTGCGTGAATGCCGCGATAAAAACGGCGCGGGAATGCGGGTTCTTCGTGACATACAACCACCCGAGATGGTCGCTTGAGACGCTTGACGACTACGGGAAGTATGCCGGGATGAACGCGATGGAGATATACAATCACGGCTGTTATGCCGAGGGCTACGACGACTATGCGCCGGCGGTATACGACGACATTCTCCGCGGCGGACAGAGGTGCTTCTGCCTCTCGACAGACGACAACCACAACTGGGTCGAGCCGCTCTCGCCGCGCTGGGACTCGTTCGGCGGGTTTGTGATGATAAAGGCGGACAGGCTTGATTACAAAGAAATCACCTCTGCGCTTCTTGCCGGGAATTTCTACTCGTCAAGGGGACCGGAGATATACTCACTTACCTATGACACCGGGGCGCACACCGTTACCGTTGAGTGCAGCAATGCCGAAAAGATAATCTATACGCCCGGTACGAGAAGGCAGCAGACCGCGCATGCCTGCGAATGCGGTGCGCAGTATCTGAACCGCGCGGTATTTGACGTAAAGCCGGATGAGTTGTATTTCCGCATTTCGGTATACGACACAAAGGGGCTTACCGCCGATACCAACGCTTACTTTATTGATATGCTCTGAGGTCCCGATTATGAAAAAAATCACACTCAACGGAAAATGGCACGGGTGCGGGTATGCTCCCGACGGGAAAACGCTTGATTTCGACGGCACCGTTCCCGGATGCGTTCACACCGATCTTGAAAAAGCCGGGATAATCCCGCCGCCGCTTGTCGGGTTCAACGCCGAGCAGTGTCAGTGGATAGAACAGTGGAGCTGGTATTACGAGCGCACCTTTGACTGTGCCGAGCCGGAGAGCGGGGCTTATCTTCTCTTCACCGGGCTTGACACTGTCTGCGACATATACCTGAACGGAGTCCGCATCGGAAGCGCGGACGATATGCACATTCCGCACCGGTTCCCGACCGGGAAGGCGCTGAAAAAGGGTGAAAACCTTCTCCGCGCCGTATTTTACCCGCCGGTCACGCTGACGCGGGCAAGACCCGACAGGGGGGCTGCGTTCACGGCTGAGCGGCTTTACACCCGGCGTATGCAGTGTACCTATTCATGGGACTGGGTCGGACGGTTTGTCACCTGCGGCATCTTCGGGGAGGTCTCGCTTGTATTTCCCGGCACTGCCGACATTGACAATGTTTATGTATACACAAAGAGCATCGACAGCTTTTCGGCGCAGATCGGCTTTGTTATGAACTTCGCGGTGAACGGAGAAGGCGCTTATGCGGAATATGAAATTTCCGACCCTGACGGGGCGGTGATCTTCCGGAAGTCGCGCCCGATAGTCGGAAATTCGATCGCGGAGAAGGTCGATATTCCCTCTCCCGCGCTGTGGTATCCGAACGGGTACGGCGAAAGCCCGCTTTACACTCTCACCCTCACCGTGAAATCGCCGGACGGAAGCGTTTCCGACGGAAAAACCGTGAATTTCGGGATCAGGACGGTGAAGATCCTTGAGCTTCCCGACCTTCCGGACAGTGAAAATTACAAAAAATGCCTTGAAGCAAAGAAAGCGCCGCACGTCAGCGGGAAGGACGCGTTCTGGGACAGAAACGACAGCTTTTCCGGCTTCATCGCAGTGATAAACGGTGTTGAGATCATGTGCAGGGGAGCGAACTATGTTCCCTGCGAGCCGTTCCCGTCGGCGGAGACGGACGAAAAGATAACCGACATCCTGAGCCTTGCCGCAGAAGCGGGGATGAACACCGTCCGGATATGGGGCGGCGGGATATTTGAGCGCGACCTGTTTTATGACGTATGCGACCGGCTCGGCATAATCGTGCTTCAGGACTTTCTCATGGCTTGCGGAAATTATCCGGAGGATGATGAGCTTTTCTGCGAAAGGCTTGCCGAGGAGGCTGAGCACGCTGCGGTGAGACTGCGCAATCACCCGTCGCTTGCGTGGTGGCAGGGCGACAACGAGAACGGAATGGACGCGGACGAGAGCATGACGGAGTACAAGGGCAGAAGAGCGGCGAACGAAATAATCGCCCCGGTTCTGAGAAGGCTTGACCCGTTCCGTGATTTTCTGCCGTCAAGCCCTTACGGAGGGACTCCGTTCGGCTCGGTGACTGTCGGGACGACGCACAACACAAACTATATCGGGCAGTGGTTCGACCATCTGAGAACAACGGAGCTTGACGACTACCGGGAGTTCTTCGACGGATTCCTCTCCCGCTTCTGCGCGGAGGAGCCTCACCTCGGGACGTCCTTCACATCGTCGCTGAAGAAATATATGTCGGACGGCGGGCTTTACGGAGCCGACGGGTTTGCCGAGTGGCGGTATCACACGAAAAACAACCCGTCGGAGTATTTCCGCACGTTTGAGATATACGATTACATGGCGGCATCGGCTGAAAAGCTGCTCGGAAAGGCTTCCGACGGCGAGCGGCTGGTAAACAAAATGCAGTATCTCGGCTACGAATGGGTGCGGGTCACGATGGAGCTGTACAGACGGAACAAGTTCTACTCTTCCGGGCTTATCTACTGGATGCTCGACGACTGCTGGACGGGGTCTGTCTGGTCGCTCATCGACTACTACAACCTCCCGAAGGCGGGCTGGTACGCGATGAAGCGCGCCTGCCGTCCGGTCATCTGCTCCGTGACCAAAAACGGCGGGAATTATGCCGTTTACGTCTGCAACGATTCGCTTTCCCCTGTATGCGGGGAAGCCGGTCTGTTCCTGCTTGACACGGAGAGCGGAGAGCGGCTTTTCGAAAAGAAAACTGCGTTCTCTGTCGGTGAAAACCGGTCGGAGGAGATTGCCCTTATCCCGGAGAGCGAAATACTGCCGCTTGTGACGGAAAAGACGCTTCTTGTCTGTGAGATATCCGGCGAGGGCTTCAGTGACCGTGCGCACTTCTTTGAGAAGCGCCCTCAGGACGTTGTTTTCCCGGAGTGCAGACCGGAGGTGACGGAGAGCGGCGACGGGTTTATGACCCTTCATGCGGAAAAGTACATTCACGCGGTGATGCTTGACGGCGATTTCATCTTTGACGACAACTGCTTCTCCATGCTCCCCGGAGAGACAAGGACGGTTAAATTCAGAAGGAGTGCATACTGTGCCTCGGAGGCTCCGACGGTCGGGACTGCTTATATAGGGTGAACTCAATACAAATCCGCTCCGGCGACGCCGGGCGGATTTTTGTTTTTATATGAAAAATTTACCGGTTGTGTGCGGCGGGGTCGGGCTGCATAACCGGCACTGCGGTGCGGCAATACTTTTTATCAGGAAACGGTGCGCGGCACTTTCCGGAAAGGGCGCTGTTTATGGCTTATATGCACGGAAACAAAGTTGAGATCTGCGGGGTGAACACCTCAAGGCTTGTGACCCTCGGCGAGGCGGAGAAAAAAGAGCTTCTTCTGAAAGCCAGAGGCGGGGATGCCGGGGCGAGGCAGAGGCTGATCGACGGCAACCTGCGGCTGGTCCTCAGCGTGATAAGGCGGTTCGGCAACCGGGGGGAGGATCCGGACGATCTTTTTCAGATAGGCTGCATCGGGCTTATCAAGGCGGTGGATAACTTCAATACCGGGCTTGATGTCAGGTTTTCCACCTATGCCGTGCCGATAAGTGTGCGGTGGGGAAAAGCCGAGACATAAAAAAATTGTCTGTCAAAAAACTCAGGTTGAGTTTTTTGACAGACACTTGTTTTTACTTCCCGTCAGGCGGCTCTGTTACTGCCGTCGGCTGGTCTCCGGGCTTTATCTCGGTCATGGTCAGCGGGTCGATCGGTTTGCCGTTGAGTTCAAGCTCAAAATGGAGATGGGCATCGTCGGAGATCTCGATGAGTGCGCTCTCGCCGACTGTGCCGAGCTTCTGACCGGCGTAGACGGCTGCGCCTTCTTTTATCCCTTCGGCAAGGCTGTCCGACAGGTTGCGGTAGCAGGAGATCAGCCCGTCGCCGTGGTCGATTATGACCGTGTAGCCCATAAAGGGATCATAGCCGGCGGTCTTTACCGTTCCGTAGGCGCAGGAGACGACATCTGCACCTGCGGCGCATTCGATATCGATTCCGTTATGCACGCGGTAATCGTTCATCGTGAGTGAGAACACGGCGTTATCAAGGTCATGGCGCTTATAGACCGTACCCTCCGTCGGTGCCATCACCTTCAGCTTCGTCCAGTCCTTTGCCGGCGGGACATTGACCTGCGCGGGGTCGTCGGTCACGTTGCCTGCCGGTTCGGTGTCCTTTCCGACCGGTTCCTTTCCGGTGTCGCGCGGCTTCGGGGTGTCGGTTGTGGGCTTATCGGTCACGCTGTCGGTGATGACCGGCGGCTTTTCGTTCCGCTTTGAGCCTCCGAAAAAGGTATACATCGTCACGGCAAGCACAGTGACAGCCATAATTGTCAGGGCGATGTAAACCGCACGCCCGACGAGCGTTCTTTTCTGACTGTAATTCATGGGGATTCGTCCTTTCAGAATTTCATTTGGATTTGTCACCATTATTTTTGCCGGCGGCGCGGGTTTTATTCATTGAGAGGCGATATTCCGGCATTGCGGGAAAATATGTCTTTGCTGACGACCGTTTCCTTGACATCCGCACGTATGCGATGGCATACCGTCAACCGCAGAGTGGTTGCGGGAGGCGGAAATTTCCGGTACAATGATATTGTAAGAATATTTTTATGCGGAGGACAACGGAATGAAAAAAGCATTTGCACTGATACTTGCCGCGGTTC
>FR891080.1:0-3024 GCA_000433515.1 Candidatus Colimorpha enterica
TCCATACCGCGGCAAGCCTCTCGGCTTCACCGGGTACTGCCTCATAGGGACGCACCTGATTGACGACGCTCATAAGCAGATCGCCGTAAAGCACGCTGTAAACAAGTCCCGTGAGCATCGGCAGGCTGAGCCTGAAGCCCGGGTGCTTTTCGATCCCGGCAAAGCTGAAGGAGATGACCGGAACGTACTCATATCCCGCCTTCTTCAGCGCCTTTCTCAGCAGCGATATATAGTTCGACGCGCGGCACCCGCCACCGGTCTGAAAGTAGACGAGAGCCACCCTGTGCGGATCGTATTTCCCCGATTCAAGCGCGGTTATGAACTGCCCGATGACAAGAAGAGCCGGGTAGCAGGCGTCGTTGTGAACGTAGCGCAGGCCGTTTTCGATTATTTCGGGAGAGCTTCCGTCAAGAAGCACCGCGTTGTAGCCGTGGCTCCTCATGACGCTGACCACCATCGAAAAATGCATCGGCAGCATCGTCGGCGCAAGTATCGTGTAGTTTTTCTTCATTTCCCGCGTGAAGGGTATGTAGGTTTTCGATTTCTGTTTCTTCATTCCGAATTATTCCCGATTTTCCCCGGCTTTGATTTTCCGGCACTCGCGGCAGATGCCGTAAAATACCGTCTTTGAGCTGTCGACAGCAAAGCCGTGTTCCTTCTCCATGTGTGATGCGATTTTTGCAAGCTCGTCGCACTCGACGTGTATCAGCCTGCCGCACCCCTCGCATTTGAGGTGAAAATGCTCACGGCAGCCGGTTTTTCCGCCGGATTTCTGATAGCAGGCGGCGGTTGAGCCGTCAACTATGTACTTCCGCAGCTCTCCCGACGCGGCAAGCCGGTCGATGGTGCGATAGACCGTCGCCTGCCCGATCGCGCTGCCCGACGCGGCAAGCCTTGCAACAACGTCGGCGGCGGTGAAATGCTCCTCCCCGAACGACGACAGGCACCGGGTGATTTCATCCTTCTGTCTGGTTTTGTAGATTTTTTTAGCGTCCATCTGTCTTGTCACGCTTCCTTGTCAGAACTGCCGCGGTGACACATACCGCCGCGATTATGAGAAATGCCGCGATCATAAAATATCTTCCGCGCCCCGGTTTTTGCGTCTCTCCGGAGGACGGTTCGCTTTCATCTGCCAAAGAGGTGCTTTCGGCACCCGATGACGGAGCATTGTCCGGTGAAGCCGCCTCGGAATCGTCAGCTTCCGGCTCTGATACCGTATCGGCGGCTGATTCCGTAACCGTTCCGGCAGGCTGTGTTACCGGGGCGGTCGTTTCAGATACCGAAGTCTCCGGCGGGCTTGTTGCCGGAGGGGTGGTTTCCGGAGGATTTGTTGCCTGAGGCTTCGTTTCCGGAGGATTTGTTATCTGAGGCTTCGTTGCCTTCGGCTCGGTTGCTTTCGGCTCTGTTGTCGGAGGTTCTGTTGCCTTCGGTTCTGTCGTCGGAGGCTCTGTTTCCGGCGGCTGTGTTGTTGCCGGTGTCAGTGTTTTGCCGACAAAAGAGAGCAGCGCGGAGGCTATCGCGTCGGCGATGCGGTCAAATTCCGAATCAAGCTTTGCGTTTTCAGCCTCGTTGTTGATGAAGGCAAGCTCGACGAGTATCGCCGGCATGGATGTCCGGCGCAGAACCGAGAAATTCGCCTGCTTCACGCCACGATTGTGGAATCCGCAGGCAACAAGCGCATCCTGAACAGGAGCGGCCATTCTTGCCGCCGTAGACTGAGCCGAAAGACCGGTGTAATAGTATACCTCGACTCCCCGTCCGACGGTCGAAGCCGAATTGCGGTGAAAGCTGACGAAATACGTCGCGCCTGCCGAGTTCGCCATAGTCGAGCGGTAGGTAAGATCGACCGTCGAATCATCGGTGCGGGTATACAGCACTCTTTCGCCCGACCGCGCAAGCCGCTCTCCGACGGCAAGGGTGATCCTGAGGTTGTCGTTCTTCTCAAGCCGACCGTTGTAGACGGCGCCGGAATCGCTTCCGCCATGCCCCGCATCAAGCATGAAGGTGCGTTCCGCCGCGCGCATATGAAACACGGCGACAAGCGGCGCCGCAGCAAACGTCAGCGCGGTGATCAGCGAGAATATCCTTCTTTTTTTCATATCGGCTCGTTTCTGCCGGACTGCCGGCGTTTTTATCAGTCAATCATTCATATCACAAAATCCGTCACACACTCCACCGCCCCCGTTCCCGGGAACATATCGACGGGGGTGACGTCAGCCATTCTGTACCCGGCTGAGATCAGTGCCGCCGCATCGCGTGCGAGGGTCGCCGGTTCGCAGGAGACGTAAACGATGTGCGGCGGTTTTATCCTGCAGAGCCGCCCGACAAGCCCCTGTGACATACCCTTTCTCGGCGGGTCGATCATCACGCACCCGAAGCCGTCAAGCGGCGCGGTAAGAGCGTCGGCGCAGATGAACTCTGCGTTTGAAACTCCGTTCAGCTCCGCGTTCTCTGCGGCATTCTTCACCGCGTCGGGGATTATCTCAACACCGGTGACGGAGATTCCGGGATGTGCCTTCGCGAAGGATATCCCTATAGTCCCCGCGCCGCAGTACAGGTCTGCGATCCTCTCAGGCGAGCCCGATGAGGCGCGTTTAATCGCCTCCCGGTACAGTAACTCCGCCGCTCCCCGGTTGACCTGATAGAACGACAGCGACGAGATCCCGAACCGGCATCCGCAGAGGACATCCTCGATCCTGTCCCTGCCGTAAAGCACCCGTACAGCCTTTCCGAGGATAACGTTTCCGTCGGTGCGGTTTACGTTGTGAACGATGCTCTTTATCTCCGGAAACCGCCCGATCAGCCCGGATATCAGTGCCTGCTCCTCCGGAAGCCGGTCGGACGGCGAGACAAGGCAGAACATTGTCTCCCCGGTCATCTGTCCGCGCCGGAGGTATATGTGCCGGACATTTGCACCGGTATTTTTTATGTATTCCGACGCATACCGCGCGATAGGCTCAAGGCGCGGATCGGACAGCAGGCAGGCGTCGTATTTTATTATGTCGTGGGTATGGCGGGCATAAT
>FR891080.1:3056-3595 GCA_000433515.1 Candidatus Colimorpha enterica
GGCATAATAGCCGTAATCTCCTCCGGACGCGACGGGGTACTGAACCTTGTTTCGGTAGCCGCAGGTCACGCCGTCGGTCAGAACCGGATTTATCACGGCATCGACACGGCTCTTGCGGAAGGCACTCATGACAAAGCCGCGCTTCAGCTCAAGCTCATATTCCCGATTTATCCCGCGGAACGCGCACCCTCCGCACCGTTTCGATACCTTACAGAGGCTGTCGTCCCGCTTTTCCGACGGCACAAGCACCCGCTCGACCCGCCCGACGGCATAGTCCTTCGCGGTCTTGATTATCTTTATCTCAAGCACATCCCCGGTCACCCCGCCGTCGGTGAAAATGACGATTCCGTCCTGGCGCGAGATCCCGTATCCGAGGTTGTTCATGTCGGTTATTTCGGTTTTGATTGTCTGGTTTTTTGTAAGCATAATGGGTTGAGAAAAATTTGTTTTTCGGTTTGCGGGTTGTTGGATTTTGATTTGCCGACAGAGATTTTATAACTGCGTCGCCGCTAATAACCTCTTTTTCTTTCTCGGAGAAA
>FR891081.1 GCA_000433515.1 Candidatus Colimorpha enterica
GTCTGCGTTCTGCCAGCTTGACTATCCGCTCCGCGTCGGTTGAATTTCTGACCTTTATGACGTGGATCTCAAAGAATTCAGTGGAGTCGGAGATTATCAGCCGGAAGCTGTCGATCAGGTCCCATTCCGGCAGCTTTTCGCGTTTTCCTGTGTAGAGAAAAGAGAAATCCTCCGGTGAAATGTATCCGGGGCTGTATTCCTCGCCGTTTTTTATGAACTGAGAGCACGGCGGCAGGCTGTCGTAAAGATTCAGCAGTCTGAATGCAAGCCCGTCCGCACCGTAATCCTTCCTACCGCAGGATGAAAACAGGACTGTCAGCACGGTTATGAACGATATGATCGCCGCAGTTTTCTTCATGGAATCGCCTCCTGTCGTGTTTTTGCTGTATAAACATATGAAAAACCGCGCGGCAGAATGCTAATTCACAAAAAATTAATAATTAAAATCGTGCGCTCTATTGCAAAATGTTCGGTTTTGTGGTATAATATTATCCGTTCATAGGGGCATAGCTCAGTTGGTAGAGCAGCGGTCTCCAAAACCGCGTGTCGAGAGTTCGAGTCTTTCTACCCCTGCCAAAAAGTCCAAGTCGAATGAGCAGGGTTGCTAAGGACAGTTATGTTTTATTAGGAACGCTGAGCATTGCGAAGGGCAAGAGAATTGAGAGAAGTTTCGGCTTCTCTCTTTTTTCTTGCCCTTTTTCTGTTTGTAGCGGTACATTCGACTATTAAACCGCCTTTGAGTACAATTATGATAGAAAATCAAAGGAGGTTGCGATATGCGAAATAAGAAATATTACATAGCGTTGGATGATTTTGAACGGCGGGTGATTGTGAATTGCCTGAATGAGATGAGAAACAACCTTACTGCTAACGGTAAGTACACTGATGCGGTGGATGAGGTCTTACTGAAAATCATTGATGCGAAACAAAAGAAATTCAAGGTAATCTACAAGGAGGCTTGATTATGGAAAAACACATTTATAACGAACAGGCGGGCATCAGCTACATTCTACAAGGTGATTATTACTTGCCCGACCTTGCCCTTCCTGATGAAGAAGAACATCCTATCGGCGTATGGGGACAGCGGTACTTACGGTATATCAAACAACACCGCAAAGTGTTATACCTCAATCTGCTGACAAGTGGAAAGCTGAATGCATACCTTGCAGACCTCGATAAGCAAGCAGAAGAAATGTTTTCTCGGCTTGTGAAACAGATGGCGGAGAATGAGGGCGTGACTGAACAATTCAAAGCGGATAATCAAGTGGAATGGGTTGGGCGGATGAATAACATCCGCAGCAGAGCCACAGAAATTGTGAATAAAGACTTAATCTACGGATGATGAAAGGCGGTAGTGATTTGCTCACTACCGCCTTTACTAATGCAATTTATTTATCTTTTGCTTGCTGTTCTTCTCTTTCTGTCAACAACAGTTAATGTAATAACTGCACCGCCGCTGATGAAGAGAAGTGCGATCCAAAGGAACATATTGCTGTTATCTCCGGTTGCAGGAGAATTTGCCTTTGCATGGACGTTGCAAGTACCATCGGTACTACCGTCAGTGTAGACAACGGTGATGGTGTGTTCACCAACTGCGAGAGTATCCAAATAAGATGCCTTCAGAGTGATGATGGTGCTGCCGGCCTTGACCTCGTAGTTAGCCTTGTCAACATCCTTACCATCAACCTTGATGCCAACGAACTTGCTGAACAAACCGTTGACGACGAAGGTGATGTTATGGTCGCTGTCCTCTGTCCAGGAGCTGCCGTCGCCCTTTACGATGTCGTAGGCCACAAGAGCGGCCACCAGTTTATCCAGATTTGCCTTGGCAGCTTCGTCCACAAGGGACTTCTCGTAGTCGGACAAAGCGTTGTAGGCGGTCTGTGCATCGGTAATCGCCTTGATCGCTTCTTCATCATCAGGCTTCACGGTATCGACCGCAGGCAGCTTGACGATGCTTTCCTCCACTGCTTCTACATTGCCGATGACCTCAAGAGCATCGTCAATCTCGTCGATAGCTTCCTGAATGTCCGTCTTATCGTCATCGGTGTAGGAATCATCCTCCAGCATTTCTTCAAGCTTTGCCTTGGAATCTTCAAGGTCGGACTTATCCTCCGGCTTCACCTCATCGGGCTTTACAGCAGGAATTTCAGTGTAAACCACGCTGATCGTCGTGTCATCGGTGATGTTCTTGCCGTCGCTATCCCACTTACCAACATATCCGTCCTTTGCAGGAACAGCGGGAAGGGTTGCATCCTTGCCGTGTCCAACGGTTTCGGTAGAAATCGGCTCACCGTCAGCCTTGTAGGTTACAGTGTAGTTTTTGTATACGGTCACAGTATAGGTGGTCTTGTTGCCTGCGTGATCTTCAACCACAACAATATGCTCTGCATTATCGGCAGGAATAAGACCGTAAGTACCTTCGGCGAAGCCCATTTCCTCTCCGTCAAGTGTTACTGCCTTGATGTCATAGAACTGCTCGTTAGATTTAATAACGGTAAGATCGCCGTAATAGGTTTTACCATTCTCAATACCTTCAAGCGTAGGTGCAATGTTGTCTAAAACAATACCGTCAGAATTTATATATAGGGTGTTGCCTGTATTGTCGGTAACCTTTGCGTAAACAACATAGCGGTTATTGGGATCGATCTTAAACGTGCCGTTATAATCTTCCCATTCGGTGATCTGTTCAACCTCGGCTCCGCTTAATTCACCGCCCGCCAAATGATACTGAACTTTGTTGACTCCACTGCCTTTGTCGGTTGCAGTAATGGTAACGTCCTGCGTTTCCTTAAAGACGAGACCAAAGGTAAGGTTATTCCAGAAGGAAGTCCACTTGTTTTCTTTTACCTTGATTTCAGTAGCAGGCGGAGTGATGTCTGCAACGCCCCGCACCTCAATAATCTGGTCGGCAATGGCGTTCATATAGGTTTTTTCAACACCCGCTTGTTGACCGCATTCCCAGTTTGAGATGATGATCTTGAAATTCTCTGTAGCGGTATAGCCTTCGTGAATTTCGACCTTGAGAGTATAGCTGCCCTCGTATTCCATCTCAGTCTTATTGACCGTTACTGTGTAACCTACTTGATTTTGCGGAACAACGATCTGCAGTTTTCTGCCGGCGTTAACGGTTACAACCGCATCGGGAGACGGATTGTGGTTCGCATTACCCTGATAGCGTACATAATAGGTTCCTGACGCAAGATATTCGAGAGTTCCATTGAAACCGGCGGTATAAGAGGAATCTCCTTCCTTGCGGAATTCCATCGCAGATGTAAGACCGGAGATTTTACCGTCTGCTTTGCCAAAATAAGTTGTATCCGTCTTGGTAAGACCTGTCGGCGCCGCTTGGTCTGCCTTTGCGATGGTGAAATCAACCGATGTTTCCAGACCCTTATAGTCTTCCGTTTCCTGTACGATAAAGGTGGCTGTATAGTTACCCGCCTCGGTGGGAGCAGCTACGCCGTTGTAGGCTGCGCCGCCGTTCATCGTGCCGGAATATTCCACAGAAACCTCACCGAATTTGGCTTCACCCACAGGCGTATTTGGGGTTTCGCCATAAGTCCAACCGGTGATGTCCGGTGTTGTGACCCAGGCGTTTCTTGCCTGGATGATCTTAAACTGCAAGGTTATTTCCGCATTGTCGGTGGTGGCCCACTTGTAGTTGGCGCTATCCGTCAATTTAAGAACGACATCATAATTACCTGCATTTTTACCACCGTTGTTTTCTTCTACGGTGTAGAGGTCGCTTGCGGGTACGTCAGCCGTCTGCACAGAGCCGGTGTAAGGCTTGCTTGCGATAGTCGGTTCGGTAACAATAGCCTTATTCACAGTCACGGTAAAGCTACCCGTTGCATCATTGTGATTAGGAGCAGACGCCTTATAGTACACGGTATAAGTGCCTGCTTTTGTAAATGTGGGCAGTTCGCCGTAATTGCCGTTTTGCTCTGTGCTGTAGGTAAAGGTGATCGGCTGATTATTAACCGCTACCGCATTTGTATAAACGGTAGGGGGAAGCGCATCGCCACCGTTATAAGTCAGTGTTCCGATCTGCTTAACCTCAACATCGTCAAGGTCAGCGGCATTGATATTGAAAGTTTTATCCACATAACCGGTAAAGTTACCAGTACCAACAACTCGTACTGTGTATGTTTCCGAAGCGATAAACCCGTTCTTATCCCAAGAAAGGGTGTAATCGGTGTCTTTTACAAGTGTACCGAAACCGTCAAGTGTAACAGAAACAGCAGGTTCCTGTTTGATGCCATTATAAGAGCCACTTGTCGGGTTGAGGGTGACAGTAGCATCGGAAATGTTTGCTTCTTTGATTTCGAAAGTTTTTGTGGTAGTTCCTTCAAAATTGCCTTTGCCGGTAATCGTTACCGAAGCTGTGCCACAATCGATATTGTTTGTGTATACTGCAGTGTAATCATTTTCACCCAGTTTCTCGCCATTAACAATAATTGCAGGGGTGATCTCACTGCCTGTATAAGTATATGCGGCGTGTTCTGTTTTCACAGTCAGGGCGGGGCTGGAAAGGTCCAAAAGCAACGTTGCGGAAACGGTTGTGTCGGCTGTAATTATTTCAGTGGGAATAATTAGTTCACCAGTATTGCTGTTATATGTGTAGCTGTTTTCAGCAAGAGTAGTGTCGCCCACAGTAACCATTACCGATTTAGGAAGTACATTGTAGCTTGCCGCTTTGAGCGTTGCCTTGTAATCATCGTCATAATTGGTATTGTTATTCTGCCATTCACTGTCGTGGATTGTGATATTTGTGCCGCTTGCGGTCACTTTTTTAATGATTTTACCAGAGTTGCTGTTGGCTACACCGCTGATATTTCCGTAACACCAGACCGTCCCATTGTTGGCGACCGTGCCTGAAAGGGTTCCGCCGTTTTTGACACTTATTGTTCCGTTGTTTACAATAGTGCCGGAAAGGGTTTTGCCGCTGTCAACCGTCGCAGTCTGATTGGATTCAATCGTCAGGGTATTTCCGTTGAGTGCGGTTGCGGTATTGCCGCCGAATTCCCATTTCACGCCATCGAAGTATATAAAATTATCAAAAATACCCTGCGTGTTAGACGGAGCAACGGTGGAATACAAGTTTCTTTTGCCATTAATCTTACTCCCGTTTGCATAATGCTCGTATACAGAGCCAATCGAACCGCCAGTCACTGTTAGTCTGCAATCTCCTGAAACGGTACTGTTTTTCTTATAAACAAAAGCTATTACTGCACTTACAGTACCGCCTGTGACCGTTATGTTGATGTTTCCGTCAACGCTATAATGCGCACCAGAAATTTCGGTAACTCTACCGCCGTTGAGAGTAATATTTACATTGCCCGTTAGAACGGAGCCGGGGTCACTGCAACTTCCCCGAATATTTCTTACATCGCCGCCTGTCATTGTTATGTTCACATTGCCGTTCATTGAAGCATACTGTCCACCGTAAATCACTGTATTTGAAAGGTCTGCTTCATAGTTGCTGTCACCGAGTGTATAAAGAGGGTCCCCGGAAGATGACTTATACTGCGAAAAGTCAACATATTCGCTGCCGATCTTTAGCTTGGTGTAGCCTGATTTTGTGCCAGCTTCAATCGTTGCCGCATTGCCTTTTAAGTATATAGTTGTGCCGTTCGTGATCCACACCTTGTCATTTGCTGTTGCTGCCTCAGTTTTTAACGAAAAGGCCGGCAGCATAGATACTACCATCATAATGCTGAGCACAAGGCTGAGTATGCGGTTTGTTATTTGATTTTTCGTTTTCATATCGTTTCCTCCGTATAGGGATTTATTGGCATCGGCTCTCGCCGTTGTTTGTTTTATCATATCGCTCACCTTGTTATCCTTTCAGCAGATCCATCAAGGCTTGCTCGTTGGTATCCTCTACATATTGCTTAAATTCGTTCAGCACACGCCGTCCGAGCTTCCGAAAGTCTTTTGACAGCACACGGTCTATCGTCTTTTTTCGTATTTCTTCGGGTACATTGAAGATGGAAAGAATGCTATTCATTGCTCCTGCAATTCTTGTTTCAAGGGCAACCGTAACGCCGCTTGTGTTCAGAGTGGAATACTCGATACCGGCTACAAGGATTTCTGCTACTTCAAAATTTTCGTCCGTCCAGTTCGGACAATATTCTTTGTACACTTCTTTCGCTCTTGCGGTATCATTCTTTCTTATAATAGCAAGACATTTTGGACTGGAGTAGGCGGATAAGTAAAAATCTCTTGCAACCTCATCTTCTTCACACATAGATGCCATTGCTGCCAATTCCAAGCAAACCGCCATTATAGAGCTGTAGCCCTCTTTGGCTTCTTCTTCCATCATTTTCCACTGGAAGCCGCAAAGCAACTCTACAAGCTCTGCCAACATATCCTCTTTCGTCCGATAATGGAATGTGAGATTTCCGGGACTCATATTCAGTTCTTTCGCAATCGCACGGACTTGTGTGTTGGTATAACCCGTTTCCAACATCTTCTTTGTCGCATAGCGTATAATTTCGAGCTTTGTAAGCTCGCTTCGATTCACTCGTGCCACCGGGTCTACCTCCAATAACAGTCTATCTAAAAAAGGGTACAGTTCACCCATATAATGTACTGCTTATTATTATAGTACCTGTACTAACTTTTTTCAAGAGTATATTATATATTTGGGGTAGGTTTTCATAAAAAAGTTGCAAAAAAAAGTCATTAGCCCCGTTGGGAGCGCAGTAAATTCTGCATTCTTAACGGGGCTTTTTTCGTTATATCAGGTCTTTTATGGCTTCTTTTAATTTTGCAAGCGCCTTTTCGCATTTTTTGTGTGCGGTGTTGGCGGAACTGTATTCGTGGTCGGTGGCAATATCAGTATACATCATCGGCTTGATGGGTTTCTTCTTGGGATCACCGTACTCGTCGAGATCATCGTAATCCATATAGAAGGTACTGTGACAATCAAAGCAGAAGCCGAGCCGCTGGGCGAGCATCATTCGCTCCGTGTATTCGAGCCTGTCATATGCAGCCCATAAGCGATTATACAATTCGCCTTTCATATACAGAGTATAAGTATCGGAGGTTGTATCGGGATGTGCTTCTTCAGTGCTTTCCGCTTCGTCATCTTCCGCATACTGCTGATATAGGTCAACACGATTTTCACTGAGCAAGCCGCCGAGTAGAATTTCTTTCGTGTCATCGGCGGTTTCGCCTAATTCTGCGGCAACTGCTTCAATCGCAGTATCGGCATAACTTCGGTCATATTTGTCCCATACTGCCATTGCCTTGCGGAGTTTTGCATATTCCGCAAGACTCTGTACCGTAAAGCCTGTCCGCATAGAACGAATATAATCAAAGATTTCTCGTTCCACATAGTATTCCTTAAAGGAAACGAAGGGAGCGCCGCCGTCGGGCGTGTATTTGCTTAGTGCTTTCAGCAGTCCCGCAATATACGCTTGCTTCAGATCGGCAAAATGCTCCTGCATAAAGAACTGCCGCATATAGCTTTGCACATTCTTGTTGAGCGTTTTTTCATAATAATGAAGAAACCAAGAAAGGTAACGCTCGTCTTGCTCTTTGAGATAGGTTACGATAAATTCCTGCAAATCCCACTTCGGCGGTGCCGGAATGATGCGGTACATATTCAGATCCATTTCATCAATATGTGTTTCTTTCACGGCACTCACCTCCAATCTGTGTTATTTGCCGTTTAATCGTCTGTCGGCTTCGGCGTAGAGTTCTTCACGTGTCATATCCGCTTCATACTGCCCGTTGGCATAATCGGGATCAGCCTTTGCTCGTTGCATACGTTCTTTGGCAACGGCAAGGGCGGCGTTTGTGAGAATGTCGTCGTGCTTGCCCCGTTTACGTTCCATACGAAGTGCCGAGCAACGGTTTTTATAAAGTCGGATAATAGGATTGGCATCAGCATATTCCTTGCGATTAATCCTTGCAGCATATTTTCGGCAAGTAATAGCTTTGCCCTTTAGTTTGAACGGTGCATATCCCGTGCAATATTTTTGTCTTGCCGCAGAGGTCATAAGGAAATATTTTTTGCAAATGCCACACTGTCTTGGATAATGCCCGTGATGCAAACCTTCAAAGAAGTCGGTAATCACAAAACTGTAATAGCTGTCAAAGTAGAGCCTGCGGGCAAGTGTTTCTGTTTTGCTTCGGGTGGATTTTCGTATAGGTACATATTCCGTTGTTACGGGGAACGGCACGGAGCCAAAAATTTCCAACGCTATTGGGAGCAGATGTTCCTCGTCAAAGCGTTCAGCTTCGTCAACACGGCCTGCAAAAGTTTTGAGTTGCTTAAAGGCTTTCATCAGATCATCCCTAAGACCGTCGTAAAATGCAAGTGTTTTCTTTACATCATTAAGTAAAGCGGCGGTTTCCTTGAAAAAGTCCTCGTCAAACTCTTTTGGGAGGATGTTATACATTGCTTGTCCCATATCCATGGCCATTACTTTTGAACGGCGCTGAAAATACTCAACGATTTTATTGCCGTTTTCTTCGGCAAAAAGCCCTGCTATTCTGTTACGCTCAGCATCTACATCGAGCATATCAAAAGGCTTTAACCAAGGGAGAGCATTAAAAATATTCAGTATGTCTGCACCGGCTCTTAAAAAGCTCGGCACATACAAATATCCTCTTTCCAAAGAACGCTCTAAAAGCCAATTATCACTTGTAAACACAATGATCCGTGCGGCGGTATCGTCTATATAATATTGTGTCAGTAAGTGCGCCGCAAAAGTTCCCGCAGGATAGCTTTTGCCGCCGATATGCACTCTGCCGTCACGGTAATCGGCGCTGAAAAAGCTGATTTTGTCCATATTCCGCTGTACCTCCATACTAATTCTATCAAAAGAAGTGTCCCATAAAACTCCCTTTAGCTTAACGGAATGAAAAAAGTATTTTCAAAAATACTTTCGAGAAATTTTTTGTTAGCAATCAACACTTTTTAATAAGCATATCATAAAAACACCGTATTTTCAAGGTGTTCACGGTGTTACGCTTTTTGTTTTCTTCGTGTTATCCTACTTTTCCAAGAACTCGTTTTTGCGTGTATTAAAATAAGTGAGGGAGCGAAAACCTCACAAATACTCAGGGTATTGCCGTCGGGAAACTGGCGGCTTTTTTATTGCCCGAAAACGAAAGGAGAAAAGGTCTATGATGAAGATCACACCCAAGCAGGCAGAGAAGGTTCACTGTCTTGTGCAGGAGCTTTGCGCCAACTGTGACGAGGACGGCAACTGCATCCTGCTTGACGATGGCGAAGCACACCGTTGTGTGCAGCTTATCTCTATCTACGGTATCTACTGCAATTATTTCAAAGAAGCGGTACTGCCCAGCGACAGAGAGCTGTATGAGCAAATCAAGAAAATCAACAAATCAAAGTAAGAAAAGGAGAAATGTAAAATGAAGAAATTTAATGAAATGTACGTTATCGGTATCGATCACGGATACGGAAATATGAAAACGGCGAACTGCTGCTTTAAGACAGGACTGCTCGCATACGATGCCGAGCCGCTGTTTACGGGAGATATGTTCGTTTATGACGGCAAATATTATTTAATCGGAGAAGGACACAAGGAGTTCCTTCCCGACAAAATCCGTGACGAGGATTATTATATTTTCACCCTTGTTGCTATCGCAAAGGAGCTTCAGCGAGAAAAGCTCACCGAAGCAAAGGTTATTATCGCCGCAGGCTTGCCGCTGACTTGGACAAGCGGACAGAAAAAGGATTTTGCCGCTTATCTCAGTAAAAACAAGGAAGTCAGCTTCACCTATCAGAAGGTGGATTATCATATCACGATTGAGGGTGTCCGCATCTATCCGCAGGGGTACGCCGCTATTGCGGACTTTGCTACCACGATGAACGGAGTCAATATGGTTGCGGATATTGGCAACGGCACGATGAATGTGTTGTATATGATAAACGGCAGACCGCAGGCAGGAAAAATGTATACCGAAAAGTTCGGCACTTATCAGTGTACCCTTGCGGTACGGGAGATGTTTATGCAGAAAACACAGCGTGAGATCAACGATGCCATTATTGAGGAAGTTCTTATCACAGGTTCTGCTAATATTACTCCCGCCGATCAGAAAATTATCCGATTCATCGCAACGGAATATGTAAAAGATATATTCCGCAGACTCCGTGAACACGGTTATGACGAGGGTACGATGATGCTGTATATCACCGGTGGCGGCGGTTGCCTTGTAAAGAACTTCTACAAGTTCAACGCTGACCGTGTAAAGTTCGTAGATGATATTTCCGCCGCCGCAAAAGGATATGAGTATATGGCGGAAATCCAGCTTAAATCGGGTGCGGCGGTATGAGTGATTACCGTATCAATGTAAGATTTCACGCCGATGTACCCGCCGAAAAGAAAGCCGCCGAATATCTGCAAACCCTCAACAAATCCCGTAATAAATTCATCGTGGATGCCGTCATTGCCTATATGAACAAGGGAAGCTCCGATAACGAAACTCTGCTTGAAAGTATACGGCAGATATTTCGGGAGGAAGTACAGACGGTTGCGGTTTTGTCAGCACCGCCTGCCGCAGTAGCGGTCACGGCGGAACTGACCGAAGCACAGAAGGCGGAGAACGCAAAAAGTGTCCTTGCGGATTTGGAAATGTTCGGCTGAGCCAAGATAGCCGATTTTGGCTCAAAAGAGTATTTTTACCGCATTTACTGTGTCAAAGTGGCTCAATGCACCAAACCAAGAAAACGGTATAACTGTGAGCTTCGCTCCCTCACGGTGCAAGTCACGGAGAATGGAAGGCATACGCTAAAAGCGTGTGTCTTACACCGTAACAAGCAGGGACTTTGTGTGCCAAAGTCCCAATCAAAATCCGCCCCAAGAGGCGGATTTACTCTTTGAGGGACTCCGTCCCCCAATCCCCCGAAAAAAGAATGAAAGAAGGAATGTTGTATATGAAAGATATACGAATTGCCGTGCGTGTCACAGCGAAAGAAAAAGAAAAAATTCAGTCAAAAGCCCGAAAGTGCGGGCTTTCAACAACTGAATATGTAAAGCAAAGAGCGTTAGGGTATGAGCCGAGAGGTATTCCG
>FR891082.1:0-11762 GCA_000433515.1 Candidatus Colimorpha enterica
AGGTATTGCCCAAGCAGATATCACATCGGATCCCGCAGCTCTTGAACTGTGGCAACAGGAAAAGTTTCGGCAGATCAAGGAAGCACGGACACCCCACGAGATATGCTTCATGATAACCAAATCCTACAGCCTTGCATTTCTGAAATATGCAGCCCCGCACCTTTCAAATCAAGACCTTTCGGAAATGCTCTCTGACGTATGGGTACGAACCGAGTCTCCCAACAATGATCCGAACATGAGCAAGAACAGACTCCTGTCTCTTTTCAAAAAAGCACAACCACAGTTCCTCATGGACAAGGATGAATACGAAGCGTTTCAAAACCTCGAGGATACCGTTACAGTCTACCGAGGTGTGACCTCGCACAATGCGAAAAATGTAAAGGCGCTGTCATGGACATTGAGCTATGATACCGCAGATTGGTTTGCACACCGATTCGGAGAGGACGGTACCGTCTACGAGGCACAAATAGACCGAGAGCACATCTACGCATATTTCAACCGCAGAAACGAACAGGAGGTTATTGTGGATCCGAAGTATCTGATGGATATTACCGAAGCCGAAACAATGGAACAGACAGGCGCAATCACCCTGTAAGGAGTGGCTATGAGCGAAGAAAAATTACGCCCCGTTGGTCGGATTGACTTTCTGGATACGAAGGGACAGACCGGTGAAAGCTGTTACTACTACAGCGAAGAGGACTTCCTCAAAACTGTCAAGGAAGAAAACTATTACGGTGTCCCGATGGTAGTTAACGTCTTCCGTGATGAAGACGGACAGACAATACCTCTGGACTTCGTACAGGACTTCGATCCGCTACCGCAAGGATTCAAAATCTTAGATTACAAGGAAGGTGAAGACATGAACGATTTCAGAAGGCTTGAACAGCTTGCCAAGCAGTACAAAGCCTTGTATCCGAAAGGAACACGAATTGAACTACAGATGATGGGAAGCGATCCCCGTCCCATCGAACCCGGCACAAGAGGAACGGTGGATCACGTCGATGACCTCGGTACGATCCATTGTACCTTCGACAACGGCAGACGGCTCGGTATCATTCCCGAGGAAGACAGCTTCCGAAGGCTCACCCAGGACGAGATCCTCGATGAGCAAAGCGAGAAGCTCCAAATGGCGTATATCGATAAGGTCAATAAGGAGGTCATTCCCTGTATCGAATCCACGACAACCGATGGTACACCCATTACGATGCTGTCGGCGGTTATGCTATCAGCTTTGTCATGAAGTATTATGCGATGGGATTTCAAGATGCTGTTGCGGAACTGCTCGGCGGCGGGATTGCTGTATGCAGTCCACCTGCTATCAAGGAACAGAAAGCAAAGGAACTTGTCATTCCCAAAGCAAATACAACGATGAACCGTGTGTATGCGTACCTCATGAACGAAAGGTTTATCTCCCGTGAGGTAATCTCCTTCTTTGCTCATGAAAGAACTCTCTACGAAGACGAGCAGTATCATAACTGCATCTTCGTCGGTGTGGATGAAAACGGTATTCCGAAGCACATTCACCGCCGAGGAACGCACGGCTCTTTCAAGCAGACAGAGTCAGGCAGTAAAGCGGAATACAGCTTCCACCATGACGGCGAAAGCGAGTGGCTGTTTGTGTTCGAAGCACCTATCGATATGCTTGCGTTTATCACCCTTCATCAGAAGGAGTGGACAAAGCATTCCTATGTCGCACTATGCTCCGTATCCGAGCGTGCCATCCTTCATCGGCTGAAGATAAACAAGCACATCCGAAAGATCGTGCTGTGTCTTGATCATGACAACGCAGGTATTGCAGCTTGTATGCGGATACGAGATATCCTCGTACAGGTGAGAGATGAGTCGGGATACATAACGGTATCCTTCGACTACTTCGAAACGGAGGATGGGACAAGCACCGGCGATGAAGTTATCCCAAATGATGAGGACAGCATTGAAAATGACGTGCTTCGTCAGTTTGACCTTGAAACACTTCGCAGAGCACTTGATACGCTAACAGAAGACGAGTACGCACTGATCTGCGCATTGTTTCTGCAGGATAAGCCTATGACAGAACGAGAGTATGCCAAGTCTATCGGTGTACCAAGAACAACTCTTGAACATCGTAAAAAGCTCGTTCTTCAGAAGTTAAAAAAAGTTTTTCAAACCAGAATTTCCTAAACCCTTGATTTGATGGGCTTTTTCAAGGTTTTTCTTAGGTTTGGACATAGAATTTCCCTTAAAATTTCCCTTACGAGAAATTTTAAGGGAAAGTTTTTTGCTTAAATGCTGTTGATTTTGATGATTTTAAGGGAAGGGTTTGAGGCTTAACCGATCTCTAATTTGTCAAGAAGTTTCACACAGTTCCGTTTGGAGTCGCGAGCTGCATGGGCATAAGGGTGAATGGAAGTCACAGCCTCACGAGGACTTGGTGGCACGGCTCAAAAGAAAACGCAAAGCCCTTTGCAAAAGGAACTGGAGCGTTGACCTGGCCTACCGAATCAAGAAGATTAACGAGGTCAGCCGAGGGTGGATAAATTACTTTCGCATTGGTTCCATGAAAATCAAACTTAAAAATATGGACGAACACCTGAGAACAATGGTGAGAGTCGTTATTTGGAAACAATGGAAAGTGCCGTCCAAACGGGAATGGGGACTTTGGAAACTCGGAATTGGCAAGGATTTGGCACGGCTCACAGCAAACTTTGGTGACAGATACCAATGGGTCGTGAAAAAGACTTGTGTAGCAAGAGCCATTTCTAAAGAAAAACTGACCAAGCGAGGCTTAATCAGTCTTTCGGATTACTACCTACAGGTAGCGCATATTTGATTTTGAATTGAACCGCCGTATGCCGAACGGCACGTACGGTGGCGTGAGAGGGGAGAGGTTCTCTCCCCTACTCGATTATTCCGAAGGAATACAACAACAGCGGAGTGAAATTTCACTCCGCTCAGATCACTGACAAAGCCCCTCTCTTGCCTGAGACGGGCTTTGTCAGTGATCTGAAGCACTGCCGAAGCAGTGCTTTTTTGATGGGTGTAGATCAGTCGGATTGCAAGGAGGTACATTCGACAATATGGCGACCCGTTTCGCCATCAAAACGGTATTGGACGACGGCCTTCCGCCCGTCCAAGCAGAGTCTTCCGCTCATCAGGGGGTCGCTTCTCCGATAGCAACCTGCGAAAGAAGCGAACGGTCAATGGGAGGCAATAGCTCGGGCTCGGGTTCCGGTGTGCCTATTTCATTTTTTCATAGAACATACTGGTTCCTTCTTTTTAAACACATTCGAATATTTCGCGTCCATGAAAAAACGACAACCCACAATATACTTGCGCCAAGAATATAGGTGTGAACTCTGACAATGTGATGGTTATAGCAGTATCTTCTATACGAAAAAAGTCTTCAAGGGAAAGCCTCGAAGACTTTTTTGTGCAAGGATTTTTTGCTTTTTATTCTAACGGTATAACGTATCACGGCAAATCTCTATAAGAAGTGTAAATCAAAGGGAGGTGGTAGCCGATCAACCTTTAGCCGATGGATTAGACACGAGTCCTTAGGCATTGTTACTTACCCCTAAATAATGCAAACGATCCCGGCATGTTGAGTGTTATTCACGGCAGCATATTGTGCGTTGTTCCATCGGTAAAAATCATATCGCACGAAGGAATGCCAATATCTTTTCGGCGATAACCACATGACCCGCATCGTTGGGGTGAAGTCCGTCGGGACATAATTTTTCGCGAATCACACTCACAGCAGGCTGAATCCCACTCATCGCATACAGATCAAGAACAGGAAGCGAATAATACTCAGCAATCTCACGAATGATGTTCACATATGTTTTTAAGGGGGCTACATGATATGGCTTACTTCCGTCTCCCTTGGAATCGTTTTCATGGCATCTGTGAAGCGGTGTGAGGATTATGATCGTCTTGCCGGAAAACCGTTCATGAAGTCGAGTCATGAGATGATGACAAGCGCCGTAGAACGTATAAAGACTTCTATCTTCAGTCGTTCCAAGGGGAGCGTCACCATGACCGAAATCATTTGTTCCACCGAATACTATTACCACATCGGCATTCTCATCAAGTTCTTCCACACGTTCGCAAAAGTCACGATCCATCGTTTCAGAAGTAGGTGTGATTTGGCGAGCAAATCTTGTGCCCCAAAGACCATAGTTCTTGACTTCACACTCCCCCATCTTTCCGACGAGCGTTACAAAGTGCTTGTCCTGTCCGCTTGTCCCCCATCCCTCAGTAATACTATCTCCGAGAAATACGATTTTCTTTCCTTTGAGCTCCATAGTAAACTTCCTTCCACGTTAAACTCAGTGTTTTGCTATATTGATTTGGGAAACTCCACAATCCTTTTTCTGTCGTTTCATGTACATATTTAAGATGATCGATTAGTGATCAACAGAAATCAACGCAACCGTCTCAGTTCATAGCGGAACACAAGTAGAGTTATTCTCCGATATGAATTGATTTAATATAAACCGAATGATCGGAGGAGGGGCGGTAGGCAATCGAAAGAATGTTCTTTTCCGGATAGGGATTTTCAAAGATTGTTTGATAGTAAACCTTTTCGCTGTTCTCATAAGGCATTGCTGAGTAGCAAAGCTCGCTGGCCGATCCTGCTTCCTCAAAGGTATAGGTTTCTTTTTCTTTTCCGCTTTCAAGGAAGAGCATAGGGAGAGCATGATGGGAGATATTTTTACCATATTTCACTTCTAAATCCATAGTAGTTCCATCTTCATAGGTCACCACATAATCTCCCAGTTTATAAATGTCCGTGACAAATTCTCCGTCTACAAACCATTTATACGGGAAAAAGGCATCTGTAGTATGATCGACGGTAATGCGCTTTTGAGAAGGAAGGGATGAAAAGTGATAGCGATATGCTTCCTCATAGGAAAGCTTCATAACTTTCGCTTTCATGGGTGTGTCATAGAAGGAATGCCACATGGCATAGGCGGAAAATATGACTTGACGATATTGCCCGTTCCGCTGCATTTCTTCTCGAAAATAGGAGCCCCAATTGGAAACCACGCCGCCACGGATTCCTTTTTCAATTCGGAGACGCCAATCTTCGACATCAAGGGGGTCCAGGTTGCCAAAAATCGCCTCAAGACCTTGTGTATGATAGACGAAGTCGTACTGTATGCCATAGGGATAGAACCAATGCAGAATGAGTACATCTTTAGGAATTCTTTGCTGACAGAGGAAAAGGGCAGGAAAACAATGGCGGTGGCCGTTTTCGATCGCATCTTTGGCTAAACCGCCTACACAGCGCTCACGAGTGATAACGGGAAGAAGCTTTTCTCCCCACATGGCCGTACGGATACCGCGCTGCTTTAAGAAGTCGTGAATTTTTATAATGTCGTCGGCATAGATGTCCTCCGGTTTTTTGTCTGCACAACGGGGGCAAAGGGCTATCGAGTAGAGCTCGTCATGTCCGATATGGATAACGGCGGGATGAAAAACATCGATAACTTCCTCAAGGACATCAAAGACGAGGGGGTAGGTGTCGGGATGGTTAGGGCAGTAGGTGTCGGGATAAGGATCTTCTTTCCGCTCTGCGATTTCCGGGTGAGCTAAGCAGAGGTAATCGGCATGCGAAAAAAGAGGCACCTCGGGATATACGGTTAGCCCCCGACTTTCGCAGTATGCGACAATCGAGCGCACCTCCTCTTGCGACAGGATTTCTCCCTCGCCGTTGTCGGTATGAATGGCATCTTTAGCCCAATCATAGCCATTTTGGATCTCAAGGGATCTGCCGGAATAGCGGTGTGTCTCGTCGGCGTAGGCCTTCCAAGCCGTGTTGATCTCTGGATGGCGGAGATACTCCATAGCGCCTCCGACCTCAAGGAAAATCGTATTATACTTATAATAAGCCAGCATATCCACAAGATAGTAAAAATCGGAAAGCGAACGCCGTCCCGGAAGAAATCCTCGGTATCCACGGACATTCACATCCGGAGCATCGCTCAAAGAACCGGTATAAAGCTCCTTGTGTTCGACCATCTGCAAAATTGTAACCGCAGCATACAGCATACCTCGGTCCTCGCTGTAGAAGATGGTGATGCTTTCGTCGGATATCGTTACTGTGTAGGCTTCGGGGGGTAATGTGGCATCACAAACGCCAAGTACCGTTGTAATACCGTTCTCTGTTCCTGCAACGAAAGCGGCTTTTCTCAGCACCTCTGTGGCATAGCCACAGAGGCCGGAGAGGATGATATTTTTGTGAATGGTTATGGGCTGTACTTTTTCCCATGTTTTGGGTTGAAAAAACATATAAAACTCCTTATAGGTATGCTGTCCTGAGACATCGCTTGGCTGACAACGCATATGTGAAATATAGCTGTCAGAAAAACGCTGCACAATCTTAGGTTTGTATTTCCTTGAGATAAAATTGTAAAGCGACGCCGGTTTCTTGCGAGGCGCAGGTGAGATTGATGCCGGCGTTCATCCATGTGCTGCCGTAGAGAGCAAGGCCTGCCGGGCCTTTAGCGGAAGGAAGAGATGGCGCAGAGATAGCCTCGCAACCATACTTCTTTTGCGGATTCAGTCCTCTCAGATACAGGAAGCGATTGTCCTTCATCGAAGGATATAGATTCACAATGGTGACAAGAGCCTCGGATTTGTCAGGGGAAACAAATGCCCAAGCACAGAAATGTCGATTGTCAAAGGGAGATACCAAACGGTATAGATCACCGGTGTGAGTCAGATCATAGAAGCGGTGATAATTTTTGACTTGTTGTTTGACGACATCCCGTTCGGCATCGGTATAGCGATTAGGGTCAAGTTCATATCCGTGTGTGCCCCACCCTGCGACGATCCCCTTTGTTTCTAAGCCGGCACGCGTACTTGCCGAAACATGAGCCCCCATCGTACTACAGGGGTATGCCAAGGATGTACCAAACTGTATGAAAAGACGGTCGAGAGGATCGGTGTTATCGCTACACCAGATCTGAGGGGAAAAGAAGAGCATGGCCGGATCAAAGCGGCCGCCGCCACCCGCGCAGTTTTCGAGCAAAATCTGTGGATATTTGCTAATCAAACGATTTTGCAAATCGTATGTGCCAAGTGTGAACCGATAGTTTAATTCTTTTTGATGAGCGGCATCGAGACCCCGCGAGGCAGCTTCGCTGAAATTGCGATTAAAGTCCCACTTGACATAGTCGATGAGACACGACGAAAGAATCTTGTCCATTTGTTCCCAAATGTTATCTCGTACTTCAGGGCGCGAAATGTCTAAAATAAATTGGTTACGGCAATTAGAAGGCTCTCTACCCGGGGCATTTAAACACCAATCGGGATGAGAACGGAATAGGTCGGAATCGGGACTGATCATTTCGGGCTCGAACCAAATGCCGAACTTTAGACCAAGTGCGTGAATTTGATTGACAAGCTCCGGTAGTCCGTGACGTAGCTTGTTTTCATTGACCGTCCAATCGCCAAGCGAGGATCGGTCATTGTTTCTTCTCCCAAACCAACCGTCGTCCATGACCAGCATTTCGATTCCCATCTCTTTGGCGCGAAGTGCAAAGGAATACAGCTTCTCCTCATCGAAATCAAAATAAGCCGCCTCCCACGAATTGATCAGCAGGGGATTTTTTAAGCCCTTTCTGTTAGGAGCTATGAGATGCTGATGAAACAAACGATGGAGCTTACGGCTCATATCGCCGATACCGCTGTCAGAATATGTCATGACAGCCTCAGGCGATTGGAAGCATTCTTCTGGGTGCAATTCCCAAGAAAAGCTTTCTTCTGCCAGGCCCATGACAAGACGAAATCCGTCGTCTGCATCGGTTTCGGAATGAATGGCAAAATCGCCGCTCCAAATGAGGCTGAATCCGTAAACATCACCGCTCTCCTCCGTGGCGTTCTGCTTGGCGAGTGCCACGAACGGATTGTGAAGATGACCCGAAACCCCGCGATTGGAGGAAATTGACTGTATCCCATGCACAAGGGGGGTGCGTTCGACCATTCGTTCCTTTCCCCAAAAGCCGTAAAGGTGAATCATATCATAGTCGCAAGTAGGAAAGGAAAGACAAAGGCTTTTAACGTTTTCCAGCCATAAGGAGAAGGCAGAGTTGTTTTTGATTTCCACGCGACGCGCAATTACATCATGATCCCGAAAAACGGTATAAAACAAGGTGACCTTTAATCCTGTCAGAGAATCCAACATGTCGATTTCAAGGGTGTCAGCTTGGTTGTCTTCTTCAAGATAAAGGGTGGGGAAGCTTTTCGGGCAAATTTTAGATGGATAAATACGAAACCCAACAAAACGCAAATCGGTACAACTATTTCCGTCGCTGTTAGTGACACGCAATGCGGGCACACGCAGGTCTCCGCATCCAAAAGTTCCGTACTCCATGGGGGCAGTGTCGGTAGAAAAATCGCTGGCCATGTGCGGATTTTGTGCATGGAAGGAGCTATGCCAACGGCGTTGGGAGCGATAGGTGATGTTGTCGTTAATTCTTTTTCCGTAATATTGATGGAGCAGGTAGCCCTCCTGTTCTACAGAAATCAAATAGGAGGAACCGGGGGTTGACAAATGAAAACAACGGCATTCTTCTTGATAATGAATCGGCATGAGAGTACTCCTTCATGGATGTGCGGCGTGGCGAAATGGCGGTGTGTCATAGTGCAAGGAAAATATGATAGTGTTTGACGGTATTCTTGAGGATTGTCGGACAGGGTCCGAATTATTCCCTGAAAAATTCCTCTAAGATAGGCAGCATTTCCTGTGCCAGATAGTTTGCAATGATATCATGTCCTGCCTGATTGGGATGACAATTATCAAGGCAAAGGCTTTTATCGGCAGCGTCAAAGGCGATATCGGTTCCCTCCAAAACATAGAAGCCGAAGGTATCTCCCGCCATCTTTCGTATAGCAATGCGATAATCCTCCAATGTGGCGCCGGCCCCGTTGACATCTTTGGGTTTTTTGTCTATAGGTGTCAGAAAAATGATACAGGCATTCGGATGATTCTGCTTCAGCTTGGAGCAAAGCACATATAATCCTCCATAAAATGAAGAATTTTTGGTATCTGCTTCCGTGCCGAGCGGGACATCGGAGCCGTGGTCGTTGGTGCCACCGGCAATTAGAATAATATCCGTGCCGGCTTCAATGGCCACACACTGCAAGGAAATCGCCTCTGTGCGATTCACATAAGTAGCTGCGGAGATTGAAACACCGTTTTTGCCCATGTTTGAGGCGCGCTTTAGGCCAAATATCTCCTTTAATTGCGAGGTGAAGGGATTGCTGACGCGGCTGGTCGGTGAGGAATCTCCCACATCGGTAAAGGTACCGTAGGTAATAGAATCGCCCATGACGGTTAAAGTCAAATCAGAAAAGTCGATGTGAGGGCCTTCGGTAGTTTCAGCGTTTGTTGACTCCTCCAATGAAGTGTTGTCACCGGAAGAAGTAGAAGGAGCACTTGACGACACACGTTCCCCCTTGTTTCCGCATGAAGAAAGAGAGAGCAAAAAGCAGAGAGGGAAGAGGGAAAAGCGAAGCATAAGCGACTTATTGATCATTGTTGTTGGATTCCTTTCGTGAAGTGCAGGTAATTTTGCGTATCGTCGGAGCATGGAACTGTCCGATTTCAGTATTATCCTTAAACAGCAGATCGGAGCATACGGCAAAAAGATACAGCGGTCGGTCTGTCAGTGTGGCGATGCGTCCTGAACGGAAAATTTTATTTCTGCAGAAAGAGAGATTTCCGGCGTCAAAGGCGTAGATGATCGGAGTACCGGGGGAGGAAAAAACGTTATCTTCGATGGTAATGTTTTGGTGATAAGGCGCCGTCAACATCGGGCGTGAAACCTGTGGCGAAATATTTACCACGGCCAAACAGTTTTCATATTGAGAGAGACAGCAAAGATCGGTAAAGATGTTCTTTCGAATGGTGACATCACGACAGGCCCCCGATTCATAATAAGTGGAGTAGTCACCATGCAACAGAATTGCCGAGCCGGACGATTCAAAGTAGTTTTCTTCGATCAAGACCGGCTTGGGAGTACAGACCAAAAGTCCTCTGGCCCGACAACTGCCAAAATGACAATTGCGAATGGTAACAGCAGGAGTGTTGTCGGCGTTTTCCAAGGAATAATGACGGTTATTATAAGGCAGAGAAGCGATCGGCTTTTTGAAGGAAACAACACAGGCATCATCGTCGTAGACGGCATATTGTTCTACCTCGGCTGTATAGACGGTTTCATAGCTCAGGTTGTTGACAATCGAAATGCGGTCATTTGGCTTGGCCCAGAGGAAATGAGGTCTTTTTCCGCTGCCGATGAGTGAGTTGGGGCTTGCTTGGTTATCAACTGTTATATTGGAACCGTGAATATTGACAGGGCTATCTTGTAGGCCGAAGAAGTTGCAGTTTTCGATGAGAATGCTTCCCCGACAGTTAACTGCTTGGATGCCATCATCACGTGTGCAGGATACCATTCGACCCAGATTTTGGTTAGGGTGGATCGAAAGCTGGTCAAGATGAATACCATGGCAGAACTGAAAAAGGATACCGATGCCGGGCGCGGAATGAATTTTTATGTTGTTTAACTTTAAGAACTCACAGTTTTCGGCAAAAACAGCGGCATGAAGACGCTTCCCGTGACGGAGAACGACGATGTCTCCTATCGAAATGGCAAGATCGTTACTTAATCTATTCGCGGTGTAAAGACGGAAGATGTCCTTGGAAATCTTTTCGACACTGCTGAAAAAGAGCGAATCCGCGGTGTTTCTTGCTACCGAAAGGGAATTTCCGTCGTAGATGGTGTGACCGGCGAAAATCAGCATAGATGTTTCATTATCGCCAATGTCAAAGTTCAAGCAGAAGTTGGAAACAAAACAGGGAAAAAGCGTTTGATCGATGCGAAGATCAAGATAGTCGGGAGTTTTGGCAAAAACGATCCCTTCCGCAACGAGAGGCTTTTCCCAGTCGATGGTAAAATTTTTCAGGCAAATATTCGCCGAGGAATCGAGGGTGATCGGTTGTGTGTTTCCTGCAAACAGAAATTTCGACCCGTTGCCGTCAAAAGTAATTTTTTTTTTGTTCTTAATTTGGAGTGTAAGGGTGCGATAGGTGTTTCTGTCGGTATTACAAAGGGAATACTTTGCTTGCGTTCCTTTGGAGGCAAAAAAACGGTATATGCCTTTTTGAAACACATACGTGCAGGGCTCATCATTCTGTTCAATAATCTTGTTGATCTTTTCGGTGAAATCTTCCTCGGTACCTGGGATGATGCCAAGGTCGGCAAGATTGATGCGTTTCTGCTTTTTCACGAACTAACCTCCTGTCATGGAATGGGTGCAATAAATGATGTTGATTGTAAACTTTATATGAACGTTTGCGTGTTTTTGCCCTTTTCACTGAAGAATCGCGTAATTTTGGGCACAGGTATAGTATTCATACTAAAATGATAGTCCTTGACAAGGTTTTTTTCAAGTGCTATTCTGATATTAAATATGGGCGGATATTTTTTTGGAGGATTTTGATGTATGAATAACGATACTACCAATCTGTTTGAACTCCCCATGAGTGAGGCGAGAGGTCAAACTTTTTGTTTCAATTCTCCCAACTCCACGGTAACTGCTCAAAAATATGTGATTAGCTCACGGACGGTATTTGGAGGACAAAACCGCACACAATTTCTCTTAGTGCTTTCAGGAAGGGGGGGCATGAGGATTAACGATACGGATTATCCTATCAAGCAGGGAATTCTCTCTGTGCTTGGAAAAGAGGATATGCTGACATATCTGCCGGACACGAC
>FR891082.1:11829-17926 GCA_000433515.1 Candidatus Colimorpha enterica
GAATGAAAATGAAAAAGAAAACGGCCTGAATTTTTGGGCAAGAGATGTGGGATCGATTACTGCCAATCTGCACTATTATCGACTTCCGCGCGGCAAAATGGATGTATTCCTTGAAATATTTAATCGTATGCTCGCCGAGGTAGATAAACCGTCCCGTTCTTATCTGAATGTTATGCGGATATATGTGCAAGAGTTTTGCTTCCGTCTTCAGGACTTGTTGTGCATTGGCGTTGAGACGTCGGGGCAAATCCCGGAGGACGACGAGCAGATTGTAGAAATGGTTAAGGGCTACATCGATCGCAATTATCAAATGAAGCACACCTACGACAGTCTTTCTCGTATTGCCTGCATCAGCCGCGCAAAGATGTTTAATATCTTCAAGGATATTACGGGGAAAACCATGAGCGAATACGTGGCAGAGGTGCGTATCGGCCGAGCTTGTGCCATGATTGTTGAAAGCGACCGTAATATTTTCGATATCATGCTTGATGTAGGGTATAACGATATGAAACGTTTTTGCAAGCGCTTCAAGGAGGCCACCGGTTTGACTCCCAGCGAGTACAGAAAGCTCTATCGTTGATCCTTTGGTTGTGTCATTTTCTTTCTCAGAAGAAATAACAATGACCTAACAAAAAAACACGAACTGCCAATGAAAGGCAAACCGAAGAGGACTATAATGACATTGTACCAGAACAGGAGGTATTAAAATGAAGCTGAAACGATATGAAAACAACCCGATTCTTTCTCCGATTCCCGAAAGCGGCTGGGAGAGCCGATGCGTCTTAAACCCTGGTGTGATTTACGCGGATGAATTAAAACGGTATATTATGGTGTACCGCGCGGCAGGTGACGACAGACGGCACGAAATCAAGTTTGGTCTTGCCACCTCGACTGACGGTATTCACTTTGATCGTGAAAGCGCCGACCCTGTGCTTGCTCCCGATCGGTATGAGCCTGATGGCGGTTGCCTTGAAGACCCGCGCGTCGTGAAGCTCGGTAACGCTTATTACATGACCTATGCGGCGCGCACGTATGCTCCCGGCCAGTATTGGCTCCCCGATAACGGCATTACTTTTGCCTATACCGATGAAAGCGATGTGTATGACGAAGAGAATATGCCGGATTGCGGCAAACGGAATATTACAACCAGTTATCTTGCTATGACGAAGGATTTCCGTCACTATAAAAAGTTCGGAAGAATTACCGAGGCCACAATCGATGACCGAGACGTATTTTTGTTTCCCTCAAAGGTGAACGGTCGATATGTACTGATTAGCAGACCTAAGTTCAAAAACGTAGGCTTGAAGATGGATTCAATTTGGATCTCCTTCGGCGATGACTTGCTGGAATATGATGCACCGGTTCTCCTCATGACCGGCAGAGAATGGTGGGAGGAAATCAGAATCGGCGGCGGTGCACCTCCGATTGAAACGCCGCAAGGATGGTTCATGCTTTATCACGGTGTGGACGCCGTTGGCACCTATCGTGTTGGGGCTGTGCTTCTTGATTTGAAAGATCCGACAAAGGTGATTGCCCGAACCAAAGAGCCAATTATGGAGCCGGAAATGCCGTATGAAAAGGAAGGCCTTTGCAATAACTGTGTATTCCCGACAGGGAATATTGTAAAGGATGGGCAATTATATATCTACTACGGTTGTGCGGACAAGTACATCGGTCTTGCGACTGCTGATTTTGATTCTCTTGTCACTTGGCTTGCTACCGAATGTAGGGAAGAACTATGATGGAACAGGTCGAGCAATGGCTTGAAACATGCAGATGTAACCCTGAACTGCGCGAGGAAGTATTGGCATTCATGGATGACGAAGAGGAGCTGATCGACCGATTTGCGCAAGAGCTTACCTTCGGCACCGGGGGCATTCGAGGGCTCCTTGGTGTTGGCACCAATCGTATGAATATTTACACCGTTACCCGTGCCACCTTAGGACTCGGAAAATATCTTAGCGAGAAGAGACATCATGGAGATCCTTCGGCCGTTATTTCGTATGACAATCGAAATTATTCTAAGGAGTTTGCGACGCGTACGGCAGAAGTTCTTTCCTCCTTCGGCATAAGGGTGTACTTGTTTAACGATATGATGCCTACCCCCGTACTGTCCTTTGCTGTGCGGTATTTGAGAGCAGACTGCGGTGTGATGATTACTGCCAGTCATAATTCGAAGGAATATAACGGCTACAAGGTTTATAACGAAAAAGGGTGTCAGATTACCGATCACGCCGCAAAAGAAATCTACTCTTATATTCAAGCTTCTTCCTATTTCGCCCAATATGTTCCGAGAGCCGAAAAGATTCAGAATATATCAGAGCAGTTATTGGACGCCTTTCTTCGTGAGGTAACGAGACTGTCACTGTATCAAGACCCAATTCTCGAGCCGGTGGTATATACACCTTTGCACGGAACGGGGTTGAAGCCTGTTACCAAGTTGCTCACAGCAAGAGGGCTTAAAAGGCTTTGTATCGTCCCGTCGCAAGCTGAGCCGGACGGAAATTTTTCTACCTGTCCCTATCCGAACCCCGAGGAGAAGGAGGCGCTTTCTCTTGGAATACAGCATGCGACGGAAACCGGTGCCGCATTAGTGCTTGCAACCGATCCCGATGCGGATCGTGTCGGGATTGCAGTAACCGATTGTCATGGCAAGTTTCATTTGCTCAGCGGCAACGAGACCGGAATCTTACTGATGAATTACATGCTTCTTCGAAAAGCGGAGAAGGGTACGCTTGGCGTTAACCCCTGTGTCATTAAAACGATCGTTACCAGCGATATGGCTTTCTCGATTGCCGCAAAATACGGCGTGACCGTTAAGGAAGTTTTAACGGGGTTTAAGTACATCGGGGAGGAAATGGAACGTATCGATAATTTTGTGATGGGCTTTGAAGAGAGCTGTGGCTATCTTGTTGGTACTCACGTCAGAGACAAGGATGCCGTTTCTGCCGTTATGATGATCGTGGAGATGGAGGCCTATTACCGTAGTCGCGGCCAAAAGCTGTACGATGTGCTGATGGATTTATATCACGAGCATGGTTATTGGATGACCGCTTTGACTTCGGTTGTTTACCATGGGGCTTCCGGTTCGATCGCGATGAACGAGGTGATGGAGCGCATGCGTAACACTTCGGCCATTACGCTTCTCGGTCAGACGGCGACGGTTACGGACTTTTCCGTCGGAGTCGGGGGATTGCCGTGCAGTAACGTCCTTCGCTACACGACATCCCGCTGTCGCGTGATTCTTCGCCCCAGCGGAACGGAACCGAAGCTGAAGGTTTACTATCAGGTGAATGGAAGCAGTGAAGCCGAGAGCAAAGAACGGCTTGCAAGGTTGCAAACGGCATTTTCTTCCCTTTTGCAATCATAAAATCTTTGCTTTGGGCGAGAAACGCGACTCACACGGCGAGTCGCGTTTTTGTTTTGCCCGAAATTCATAGGATGGCAGAGGAGGATGTATCAGAACGGTCTATCCTGTTTTCAATGTCACGGTATGATAGACGAATGACCTGTTAATTTTGGACAAATGACCCGCGAAAGGACCGTGCAAAAAATGTATACTAATTTTGGATGAGGGGCGTTGTCGATTCTCTTGCCCAAATCAAACCTTCAAAACAGAAAGGAAAAACCAAAATGAAAAAACGATTAAAACTTATGTTATGTCTGTTACTTGTCGCAGTGATGCTTATCACAGTGGCTTGCAACAACAGTAACGCCGGACCAAGCACGAAAGAGACTGATGGTGGTGATGTTACTGAAACCGAGGATGTCGGATTGGAAGATATCGATATGGATGGTGCTGATTTTACCATTGCTTGGTCCAATCCGTACAATCACAATGAAGTCGCGCCTCTTGAGGAAGATGCTTTGGTAGGCAGTATTGATGAGGCGGTTTGGAGCCGCAATATGCTTGTTGAAGATCTCACCGGCGCCCACATTGTCGGCTATCATGTGTCGGATTGGCAGCAAATGCTGATTGAGATCGAGAAGGAATGTCTTTCGCAAGAAGGAGTCTTTGATGCCTACTGTGGCAGTATTTATTACCAATTTGTTGCCTCGATCTCCAATTATCTCTACGATCTGAAAACCCTGACGAAATTAAACACCGAAAACGAGTGGTGGGATCAGGGGCTGAATGAGATGTATTCCTTCCAATCCAAGAACCAGTATTATATCGGCGGCGATATTAACTATTGCGACGATTATGGACAGAATGTACTCTTCTTCAACATCAAGCTCCTTGAAGATAGTTCCATGGAGCTGCCCTATGATTTGGTTCGTAATGGTGATTGGACTGTGGATGCCATGTATCAATATGTGCAGAATTTTTCAAAGGATAACGGCGATGACGTTTGGGATAAAAACGATACCTACGGCGCCGTCCTTTCGGCCGGTGAACTCAGTTTCATGATCTGCGGTTTTGGTACAACAATGATTCGTTGTACCGGCCCGGGTGAGCTGTCTCTCAATGAAGAGAGAAAGGTTGCTGATTACGTCGGAAATGTTTTCCAAAAGTTCTTTGCCTATGGCAATCCGGATGTCATTATTGCAGAGCGCGATATGAGCGAAGGCGTTTATGAACTCTTCCAAAACGGCAAGGCTCTCTTCCAAGCCTCTTCCGTCACATCCATTCTTGAGTTTCGTCACAAGATGGAGGACGACTTTGGTATTCTTCCATATCCCAAATTTAATGAAGATCAAGAGGGTTACTACTGTGCTTTCAATACACCGTGGGCGACTGCGTATTCCATTCCGAGCGTTTCTCCCGACGCAGAGACGGTTGGCTTGATGCTTGATTATATGGGTTCTGTTTCTCACGATACCGTCTATAAGACTGCTATTGAGGTAAATGCTATGAGTAAGCTTCTTCGTGATGAGAATACTGCGGAGATGCTTGATTTGATATTCAAGAGCAAGATCTATGATTTGGGAATGTGGCCCACTGCCATTTACGCAGCCACCAATACTATGGTTTATCAGGGCTTCAATTCTTGGGCATCGACGATTGCTAACGTGAAGGATAAGGTCAATGCCGAATACTACGAGGTTCCGAATTACTATACGGATTAAATTGATGGAGAAAACATGAAAAGTCAAAAATTTTTACCGTTTTTTCTTCTTGTTATAACGCTTCTTTGTCTCCTCCTCACTTCCTGTAACGGGGGAGATGGGGAAGAGGCGGAAGGTGAAGAAAAGCAAGATTCCCCCTACAGTGCAAGTTATGACGGCTATGAATTTGTTATTGGCTGGGCCAATGATCAAAACTTCAATGAGGTTTGGGCCAGCGAAGACGAGGGGGAGACAGACAGTCTCTCAAAAGTCATTTTTGATCGAAATAAGCAAGCTGAGGAAAAACTTCAGGTATCTATTTCTGCAATTAATACCTGTGCAGCCAACAAATCGTTGGAGGCGCTCTATGCCGCTACACTGTCCGAGGATACTCGATATGATGTTTTCTGCGGCCCTGTAGCAGTTCAGTATATGGCATCAGTTTCGGGTTATCTTCAGGATCTCTCCGATCATGTCAATGCCGACAACTCTTGGTGGGATGCCTCTTTGAACGAAGCGTTTAGCCTTGGCTCGGAGAAGCAGTATTTTATCAGCGGAGATATGAATCTGTTGACGGATGCTGCTACGCATTGTCTTGCCATGAATAAGGGCCTTTGCTTTTCCTGCAAGATAGAGTTTCCCTATGAGGATGTAAAGGACGGCACGTGGACGCTGGACAACTTCCATACGATCATCAGCGAGTTTTCGGTCGATCTGAATTCCAATCGGAAATGGGATGAGAATGATCGCTATTCCGTGGCGGTAAACGGTAGTGATGTCTTTGCGTTTCTTTCCGGCCTTGATGCCTCTGTGATTCGTGTTGAAAACGGCATTCCTTCACTGAGTGAAGCGGACATCCTTTCTTCGGGCTTTGATTCTCTCTTTGAGATGCTGTTCGACAAAGACAATGAAGATATCAAAGCAGCAACCAAACTGTCGGGCGGCAATGTGCTTTCTTTCTTCAGTCAAGGCCAGACCCTTTTTGCGTCGGCAACACTTGGCGATATTCAGAATCTGGCCGCATCAACCGGCAAGGTGATTAGTGCTC
>FR891082.1:17986-20875 GCA_000433515.1 Candidatus Colimorpha enterica
GTATGCTTCTTCTTTGAATGCAGAGACAGCAACGGCGTTTTCTCTGGTGCGAAATTGTCCGAACCCCTCCCGCGCCGGAAATATTTTGGACACGATGGGATCTTTTAACGACTCTACATCCTCGATGCTCGGAATTGATGATAAGCAGACGCTCGAAATGATTCCCTATATTACCGGCAAGCGCATCTATGCTCCTGCCCTGGAGAACACGGATCTGTACACGGATATTTCCCGGCAGATGTCGGAGGGTAAGGATCGTGTAACCGATCTTTACGAAGCCTACTTGGAAGCAATCAATGTCAGCTATAAAAATACCGGCTCCTATTATGGTCCTGATGCAACCAATCCGTTGAAAGAAGTATCTTCTTTGGTACAGAGCGAATTTTCTATCGGTTTTTGGAACTATCAGTTAGGAAACGAATGTACGGTCGAGGATGTAAAGCTTTGGGCGGAATGTGGCATGACCATCGCCATGACACCCCATTTCAACTACGAAAGAGACGACAAGTCCGCTTTCCTTGATATTCTGGATGCTTGTAATGAATATGGAATTAAGGTAATCCTTTGTATCGAAGGATTGGAGTACCCGCACGCCCAAAATGAGGAGGCCTATGCCGCTCTTTGCTCAAAGGTATACGCAGATTTTGCAAAGCATCCGGCAGTCTTCGCGGTGGCACTCGGCGATGAGCCGGGATCCGGTGCTATGTATACGCTTCTTTCGAAGGCAATCGCTTTGGCCAAGGAGAATATCCCGGGCGTAGAATACCATGTGAATTTCCTTCCGTACTATTCAACGCTTGGAAATGATATTCTCGGCGGCAAGGATTACCTCGCCTTCATGAAGCGATTTGTAAAAGATAGTGGGCTTGACCTTTTCAGTTACGACTGCTACTGCCAGATGAGAGGCAATATTGAAGGATATTTCACCTCGATGAAGGGGTACAGCAGTATCGCCAAAGAGACCGGTTCCGATTGGTGGAACACGGTTTTGATTACCGGTCACAGAGATCAGCTTTGTCCCGATGAGAATCAAATTCGTTGGCAACTCAACACTTCGGTTGCGAGCGGAGCGAAGGGTATCCTTTGGTATCAGTTCTATGATTCGCCCGAACTCGAAAACTATTACGGTTCTCCCATTGATTGCTTTGGAAATACTACCGAAACGTATGATCGCCTTGCACACGTACTAAAAACGTTTCATATGCAGCACGGCGATTTGCTGTTGTCCTTGAATTACAAAGCAGCCTATCATTTCGGAGAGAGTTACGGAGGATATTCTTACTTCCCAACCGGCGTCCACAAGCAAATCATCAATATGAAAGCTCCCGACGATCTTTCCGGCATTGTCTCCTTCTTTACCGACGATCAAGGAGAGGAGTATGTGGTTATTGTGAACAATTCTCTCGATACGATTGGCCAGTTTACGTTTGTTCTTGACCGCGAACAAACGCACGGCATGGTTCGAATTCGCGAAAACGGTGATGCGCTTCTTGACTGTCTGAGCAATAATCACTCCTTTACCGTAACAGAATCTGCTACAGAATATCAGGTTTCGTTCTGGTTAAATCCGGGACAGCTTGAAGTCTTTAAGCTTTCCTGACTTTTGAGTGATATAAAGAAAGAGGTGTGTTTCTATGAAACAAGAGTTTCATTTCAGTTTTTGGAATTATAATGCCGCGTGCTTAACAACCCTGGAGGATGTGAAACATTGGGCGGATTCGGGTGCTACCGTTGCGATGCTGCCCCATTTTCGCTACGATCGTGACAAGGTAGAGGATTTGAAGCAAATCATCGATGCGTGTGCCGATCATAACATGAAGGTAATCCTTTGTGTTGAGGGACTTGAATTCCCCTTTGCCGATGACGAGGGAGCTTACCGTGCTCTAGCTTCTCAAGTCTACCGTGATTTTGGTCAACATCCCGCTGTTAAGGCGGTCGCATTGGGGGACGAACCCTCAAACCGAAATCTGTATCGCCAGCTTGAAAAATCGATACAGCTTGTAAGAGAAGAAATGCCCGGCATGGACTTTCATGTGAATTTTCTTCCATATTACCGTACGATGGGAGACGATGTTCTCGGAGGCGAGGATTATCTTCCCTTTATGAAAGGCGTCATTTCTCGTTGCGGTTTTTCGTCCTTCAGTTACGATTGCTACTGTCAGATGCATTACCATGCGGGCGAGCATGATATGTGTGGCTATTTCACCTCGATGAACGGTTATGCCGAGATTGCAGAGGAAACGGGCACCGAATGGTGGAACACCGTGCTTTCGACCGGTCACTGGGACTATCATGTGCCAAGCGAGGATGACCTTCGTTGGCAGCTGTCCACTTCCGCCGCCTCGGGCGCGAAAGGACTTCTTTGGTATCAGTTCTATGATTCCTTTGATTTGGCTAACTACCACGGCTCTCCCATTGATGAATTCGGTAACCGTTCTGCTACCTTCTACGCAATCAGTCATGTCACAAAGCTTTTCCGATACCAGCACGGCGAGTTGCTCGCGAACCTGAAGCTGAAGGAGATCTATCATTTCAGAAAGGCCTACGGCGGTTATCAAGAGTTCCCCTCAGAAGGACGCGGGGTCATTACCGCCTTTGACTCTTCCGAGGAACTTCCTGCGATTCTCTCGTTCTTCGTCGACGAAAACGGAGAGGAATACGTGGTTGTTGTCAATAACTCGCCGTCTGTAACAGGAAAATTCACCTTTGTCCTTGATAAGGCAAAAACCTCCCGTATGGTTCGTGTTAGAGAAAATGGCAAGAGGTTTGACGACTGCTTCCGTTCCGGCGGTACTGCGATGTATTGTGAAACGGAAAAGGAAAGGAAAATTGCCGTTTGGCTTGGCCCCGGACAGCTTGAAATTTTCAAGATAAGCTGATGAAATGTTA
>FR891083.1:0-7980 GCA_000433515.1 Candidatus Colimorpha enterica
GAACAATCAGAAATACTCTTTTTACGTCCATACCGTGCCTCTTTATTTCACGAAAACCTTTTCTATCTCACACACGAACACGATATGATAATCGCGCTTCGGATACTTACTGTCGATGATCGACCGGTCGAGGAAGCATTCCTCCTTTATACGGTCGACATATATTTTCTTTCCGGCGACCACCATCCGCGCCTGTGCAAAGCCGGCAATGTCGCCGTCTTTAACGACGTCAAGTCCCGCCTCGGTTATCTTGTCGCAGTCTCTGCCGCTTTTTTTGCCGCAGATATTCAGAGCCTCCCTGTGTCCGTCCTCAAGGAAGGACAGGGTCAGCCTCTCCGCTTCGTTCACGAATTCAAGCGTGTATCTCTGCGGACGTATCACGCAGACGCACACCGGGCGCCCCCACATCACTCCGAAGCCGCCCCACGATGCAGTCATCGTATTGACGCTTCCGTCCTTCTTCTCCGCCGTGACAAGCATCCAGTCCTCGCCGACTGCGCGAAAAAGGTTTTCCTTTATGTCACAGGGCGATATTTCTCTGAATCCGTTCATAAAACCACACTTTCCCCGGATATACCGGATAACGAATTTACCGACTATATTATACATCATATGCCGCCCGATCTCAATAGATTTTGCACCGCGTGAAAAAAATTTACTTCTGACACCATATCCCGGTCAAAAAAATGACGTATAATTCACATATACCGGCATTTCCTTGCGGCGAATGCGGCAAAAGGCATTTACAAACCGCCGGAATGATGTTATAATATAATGAATAGGTTCTTTCGGAAGGAATCCGCCCATGTCAGACAACAGCCTGAACACCAAAAAAGCCGCTTCGTTATTTCAGGCGGCGGCAATATTCATACTTACCGCGATAGCTGCCCCTGCGTTTCCCGGAGGCGACGGATCCGTGCCGTCATTTTTCTTCCTTGCGGCGGGCGGAGGAGGTGCGGCGTGGCTGTGCTTCAGGTGCGGATATATTTACGGCATTCTTTCCGCCGTTGCAGGTTTTTTTCTGAACTGGTATGTGCAGAGCTCGCCCCTTGCGGCGCTTGCGGCATTCTCGCTTGTTCCGGTCGGGATAACGTATGCCCTTGTTTCGAAAAGACGGCTGTCGCGATCGCAGGCTCTCGGAATATCGGCCGCGTCGGTCTCGGCGCTGTGTCTTGCCGCGGTGATAATTCCTGTATGGCAGAAAACCGGCTCGTTCGGGCTTCAGCAGATAAAAAGCACCTTTCCGGATTTCTTTGAAAAACTGGCAAAAGCGCTTTCCGAGTCCTTCACGGTCACGGTCGCCGGACAGAAGGTACCGTTCATCACCGCCGAGTCGGCTGACGCATATGTCAACCTGATAATCGCGGTGTCACCGGGGTTTGCCGTTGCGGCGATAATCTCGCTCTGTTTTGCCGCGGGATGGGTATACCGGCTGCTTCTGCGTCTCTCCGGGTGCGAACCGCCGGAGCCGAGCGACTGGAAGCTGCTGCCCGTGCCGATAACCGCCGCGTTCTACTGCATTTCCGTGCTTGCCGCCGCGGTTTCCGAAAGCGACAACATAATCTGGCTTGCGGCTTTCAATATCGCGGCAATACTTACCCCGTGGTTCTTCTTCGCCGGAGCCGCGTCGGTCGGAGAAATGAGAATGGTTGACGGGTTTCGCAGACCGAGGGTGCTGCGCTCCGCGCTCCTGTTCTTCTCTGTGTTTCTCGGACTTCCCGCCGCTATCGGGCTGTGCTGTATCTTCGGTGTCTACGACAGCATAAGAACCCTGTTCCCGAAGAAAAAAAAAGAAGAATAAACCGAATCCACATTTTACCGAAAGGAGCTTCCGCCCCGCCGGAAGTCCGGAACACATAAAATGCTTGAAAAACTGAAGGAACGCTTAAGAGGCATAAGGATCTCGCGTTATATCGCCTGCGCCGCCGTTGCCGTCGTTTTCATCGCGGCGACCGGAATCGTCTATTCGGTATCCGGTACGAAAAATCCGCTTGTGTGGATTGTCTCCGCGCTGGTCTTTGTCGGGCTGACGACAGCATATCTCTGCCTTGCAAAATACGGAGCAGGCACTCCCGAGTCTGTTGAAAACGAGTCCTTCCTCGGGAGCATGACGCTTGAACTGATAGTGAAAATGCCGTTTCCGGTCATAATCTGCAACTCTGCCGGGAACATAATATGGTACAATGCCGCGTTTTCGATGAGGCTCGGCAAAAAGAACATCACCGGAATGAAATTCTCGGCTTTTGCCGGGATCGATGCCGCGGATATAAAAAACGACGGCTCGGAAAACGGTGTTCCGGTGTCGGTAGGCGGCAGGGATTATGCCGTCAGATGCTATTCGGTGTCATCAAAGAGCAAAAAATACTTTCTTACCCTCTGGGAGGACAGAACCGAGACAGAGCGTGCAGTTGCCGAAATGAACGACAACGACACAACGGTTGCATACGTGATGGCAGACAACCTTGAGGAGCTTGCCCAGTATGCAAAGGAAAGCACGAGAGAAGCCGCAAACGAGCTTGAAAAGCTGCTCGGCGAATGGGCGGAAAGCGCAGGCGGCATTCTCAAGGAATATCAGAGCGACAGATACATTTTCCTCTTCCGCGCCGCGGAAATGGCGGGCTTTGTAGAAAAGAAATTCGACATTCTCGACCGGATAAGAGAGATACGGGTCGGCGAAAGCAGTCTTTCGGTCACGGTGTCTATGGGAATTTCGCGGATATCCGGCTCGCTTGCCGACAAGGAGCGGGTGGCGGCGGAGGCTCTTGACATGGCGCTTCAGCGCGGCGGCGACCAGGCTGTCGTGAAGAGCGCGAAGGGGCTTGAATTCTTCGGCGGAAAGACCCAGACTGTGCAGAAGCGCACCAAGGTCAGGGCGCGCGTCATTGCGAACGAGCTTGCGGCGGTCATGTCGAAAAGCTCAAACGTCCTTATCATGGGACACCGCGCCGCGGATTTCGACTGCATCGGCGCCTGCATAGGCATCGCACGGCTTGCCTCGTTCTGTGGGGTCAGATTCAATATAATCTGCAATTTCAAGGACCCCAACTTCAAAAAATGCTACAACCGTATCTGCGGCATCGATGAGTACGGCAGCGGCACGGTGTTCGTAAGCGCCGCCGATGCACAGGAGCTTATCGGGAGCGACACGCTGACCGTCATTGTTGACGTCAACAGCAAAATGCAGCTTGAGGCTCCGGCTGTTGCCGAGATGTCCGGGCGCACCGTATATATAGACCACCACAGAAAGACCGCGGAATTCGACGAGGCGCCGCTTATATCCTATATAGAGCCATCGGCGTCGTCGGCGTGCGAGCTTGTTGCGGAAATACTTGAGCAGTCGGTTCCCTCCGGAACGCTTTTGAGCGAAGAGGCGGACATCATGTATGCCGGTATTCTTCTTGATACGAAGCAGTTCACGCGCAATTCCGGAGTAAAGACCTTCAGTGCGGCTCTGTATCTGCGCGGCGAGGGTGCAAATCCCGCCGAAGCGCAGACGCTGTTCAAGGCGTGCCTTGACGATTTCATATCCGAGGCAAAATTCGAATCGAACGTCGTTATCTACCGCAAGGTTCTTGCGATATCCTGCAGCGACGACGAGAACAACGGTCCCTCCGACCGCATAGCGGCGGCAAAGGCGGCGGACAAGCTGCTTACCGTCGAGGGAGTGAAGGCCTCCTTCGCCCTCTGCCGCATCGGAGATAAAATACACATTTCGGCGCGCTCCTCCGGGGAGATAAACGTCCAGCTGATCCTTGAAAAGCTCGAGGGCGGCGGTCACTTCGACTCGGCGGCAACGCAGCTTGAAAGCAGTATGTCGGAGGCGCTTACAAGACTCAAGGGTGCCGTCGACGAGTATTTCAGGGAAAACATCTCCTGAAAACGACCCAAAGGAAAGGAACAGAACATCATGAAAGTAATTCTAACACAGGACGTGAAGGCGCAGGGCAAAAAGGGCGACCTCATAAACGTATCGGAAGGCTATGCAAGAAACTTCCTCTTTCCGAAAAAGCTTGCTGTCGAGGCTGATGCAAAGGCATTGAACGAGCTTAAGAACCGCGAGGCTTCAAAGCAGTATAAGATCGAAACCGACCGTGCCGCGGCGAAGGAGACGGCGGAAAAGCTTGCCTCCGCCGTCGTGAAGATCACTATGGCACACGGTGCGGACGGCAGGCTCTACGGCTCAGTCACATCAAAGGAGATCGCGGAGCAGCTGAAGGCTCAGTCCGGGATCGAGATCGACAGGCGCAAAATCGTCATGTCCGACCCGATAAAGGCATACGGAAGCTATCAGTTCGACGTCAGGCTCTTCACCGACGTTGTCGGAAAGCTGAACGTGCTTATCTGCGAATAAATCCGGATACCGGAACAAAAGTAATTATCAGCGGCGGAGATCAACATGGAGTCAAGTGAACTTATAAGAAAAATGCCATTTTCCCTCGAGGCAGAGCAGTCGGTCTTAGGTTCGATACTGATCGACCCGGAGTGCTTTCCCGAGATAGCATCAATGCTGAAAAGCGACGATTTCTATCTTGAATCGCACGCGGCGATATATCTTGCAATGCAGGATCTGTTCCTTCAGAGCAGGACTATCGACGTTGTCACCCTCATCGACGCGCTTGTGAAGAACGGTGTGTACGGGACAGGCGACGAGGGCAGAAAATACATCAAGATCATTGCCGAAATAGTACCGAGCGCGGCGAACGTGAAGGATTATGCAAAGATCGTCCGCGACAAGAACATACTCCGCCGTCTGATTGGCGTCTGCTCCGAGATATCCGACACCGCATATTCCGAGCAGGATGATGTCACGCATCTTCTTGACAGCGCCGAACAGGCGATCTTCGCAATTGCCGAGAACAACGAAACAAAGGGCTTCACTCACATAAGAGAGGCTATCCTTGCGAATTATGAGCATATAAAGCTGCTGAAGACCGACAAGGCGGCAGCCGCCGGACAGCCGACCGGATTCTCCGACCTTGACAAGGTGCTTGTCGGAATGGGACCGGGAGACCTTATTCTTGTCGGCGCACGTCCCGGCATGGGAAAGACCTCGTTTACCATGAACGTGGCAACGAAGGTGGCACAGTACAGCAAGAAAGCCGTCTGCGTGTTCTCGCTTGAAATGTCGGCGGAACAGCTTGCGTCACGTATGCTGTCAAGCGAAGCGCTTGTCGACAGCTACGCGCTCCGCTCCGGCAATCTGTCGAACGACGACTGGGAAAAGCTCGCGCGCGCATCGTCGATGCTCAGCGAATGCGAGATTCTCATCGACGACACTGCCGGAATGACAGTCACCGGAATGAAGGCAAAGCTCCGCAGGGTAAAGAACCTCGGGCTTGTCGTCATCGACTACCTCCAACTTATGCAGAGTGACCGGAGAATCGACAGCCGTGTCAACGAGGTTGCCGAGATTTCACGTAATCTGAAGCTGCTTGCAAAGGATCTGAGGGTACCTATTATCACCTGCGCGCAGCTGTCGCGAGGACCCGAAAGCCGCACCGACAAGCGTCCGATGCTGTCAGACCTCCGTGACTCCGGGGCAATAGAACAGGATGCCGACGTCGTCATGTTCCTCTACCGCGACGAGTACTATGATGCCGCGGACAAAAAGGACGGCATTCAGAACACCGCAGAGATCATCGTGGCAAAGAACCGTCACGGAAGCACGGCAAACGTCAAAATGGGCTGGTTCGGAGCGTTTACAAAGTTCACGTCGCTCTCCGACCGGGAGGAACCGTGATCCGCACCGCAGCCGGAAAGTTCGCCTCGGCGGTGAAGAACCACCGGATGCTCGAAGGGAGAAAAACAGCTGTCGTCGGTTTTTCCGGCGGGGCGGATTCGGCGCTGCTTCTTGTCATGATGGTGGAAGTGCTCGGAACCGGAAATGTCCTTGCGCTTCATGTCAATCACATGATACGCGGAGAGGAAGCCGACCGTGACGAAAAATTCTGCCGGGATTTCTGCAGTGAAAGAGGCATTCCCTTCCGTGCCGTACGGGTCGATATTCCGATGCTTGCAAAAGAGCGCGGGACGGGTCTTGAGGAGACGGCGCGGAACGAGAGATACCGCATTTTCGCCGTGGCAATGCGGGAGGGATATGACTGCACGGCAACCGCCCACAACGCCTCCGACAATGCCGAAACGGTGCTTTTCAACCTCATCCGCGGTGCCGGGGCAAACGGCCTTTCGGGGATTCCTCCGGTGCGCGGAAGCATCATAAGACCGCTTATCCTATGCACAAAGGACGAGATCGTCAGTGAGTGCGGACGTCGCGGGATTCCCTTCGTCTTCGATTCGACGAACGACGACACCGATTACACGAGGAATTTCATCCGGCACAGGATCGTTCCGCTGGCAAAGGAAATAAATCCGGCATTTGAGGATGCTGTTTCGTCGTCATCGGAGATCCTTCGGCGGGACAGAGCACATTTCGATTCGCTTTCGTCGCAATACTCTCTTTCGTCGGGAAGAAAAATCCTTTCGTCGCTTGATGACGCGGTGCTTTCACGGGTATTGCTCGATTCTCTGCGCAATGCCGGGATTTCCCCCGATTCGGAGCACATCACAAATGCGGCGGAAATGATAAGATCGGAAAAAGTCCGCTCTTCCCTGTCGCTTCCCGGAGGAGTTTTCTCTATCGACCGCGATAACCTTCGCGCCGGATTTCCGGATACTCCCGACGGAACCGTGCCATCGGTTCTCTGCGAGGGCGTGACCGTTCTTTCCGAGGACACTGCCGCGGTATTCGTCCGGAGCTCCGCCGATTCCTCAAAATATATAAATCCCCTCAAAAATATTTACAAATTATCAATACACGTTTCGGCTGACTCTGCTAAAATTAATGATGTCGTATCGGCAAGGGAAAGACGTCCCGGCGACAGATATCCGTTCGGCGGTATGACACGAAACGTAAAAAAGCTGCTTCAGTCAACAAAATTACCGCTTGAAACAAGGCGTTTTCTCCCGGTTTTCACGGTCGGAGACGAGATAATCTGGCTTCCCGGCTTCCCGGTAAGCGACAGATTCCGCCCCTGCGGAGATCAGGTTGCCGAACTGTGGTTTTTCAGCGAAAAAAATTCTGACAGCAGCCGAAAGGAATAATATCATCAATGGCAAAGAAGAATATCAAGGATGACATCGAGAAAATACTGATCAGCGGGGACGAAATCGAAGAGATCGTCGGCCGCATCTCGGCAAATGTTGACGATTACTACCGCGACAGGGACTCAAGACTTCTTCTCCTCGGTATCCTCAAGGGCTCGGTCGTCTTCATGGGCGAGCTTATGAAGAAGATCACCGTTCCGGTCGAAATCGATTTCATGAAGGTTTCGTCCTACGGAGGAGGAACGTCGTCAAGCGGGTCGATCAATATAATCCTTGACCTTTACAGAAAAGACCTTTCAAATACCGACATCCTGATCGTCGAGGACATAATCGACAGCGGAAAGACGCTTTCGTATCTTGTCGATTATCTCAAGCTGAAGGGTGCGAAAAGCGTAAAAACCTGCACTCTGCTCGATAAGCCCGACCGGCGTGAGGTCGATTTCAATGCCGACTGGGTCGGTGCCGTCATCCCGAACGAGTTCGTGGTGGGCTACGGTCTTGATTACGACGAAAAATACCGTGCGCTCCCGTTTGTGGGGGTTCTGAAGCCGGAAGTATACAATAACTAACTTTTAATACAGAGAGGATGCCCCCGCTTGCGGTGGGTAAAACGACATGAAGAAGAATTACAAGCTGGCAATATTCTATACCGTCCTGACCGTCGGTATAATCCTGTCGCTCTGGCTGATGTTCAGAAGCATCAACACTGCCGACAGCATTGTTTACAGCGACCTTGTGGAAATGTTCACCAACAAAGAGGTGAAGTCCTTTGAGGTCGACAAAAACAACCGCGTGGTCATCGCGAAGAAAGACGGAAAGGTCGTTCAGTATCAGCTCAGGGATCCGGCCGTTTTCCTCAATGCGGGCGACGCAGTG
>FR891083.1:8047-14321 GCA_000433515.1 Candidatus Colimorpha enterica
AATACGAATACGAGCCGCTCGCCGTCACACCGTGGTGGGCAAAGGCTCTTCCGACCGTTGCGGTCATGGTCGTGATCGCCCTGCTCTGGTTCTACATGATGAATCAGGCGGCAGGCGGCAAGGGCAGCAAGATTGCCTCGTTCGGAAAATCCCGTGCAAAGCTCGGAAGCGATGAAAAACGCAAGGTATACTTCAAGGATGTAGCAGGAGCCGACGAGGAAAAGGAAGAGCTCACCGAAATAGTCGATTTTCTCCGCACACCTGCCAAGTATACAAAGCTCGGAGCGCGTATCCCGCACGGTGTTCTGCTCGTCGGCCCTCCCGGAACCGGAAAGACACTGCTTGCAAAGGCAGTCGCAGGTGAGTCGGGCGTCCCGTTCTATTCAATCTCCGGATCGGACTTTGTCGAAATGTACGTCGGCGTCGGAGCATCCCGTGTCCGCGATCTTTTTGACACCGCAAAGAAAAATCCCGCGAGCATTATTTTCATCGATGAGATCGATGCCGTCGGAAGACATCGCGGCGCAGGTCTCGGCGGCGGTCACGACGAAAGAGAGCAGACGCTGAACCAGCTGCTCGTCGAAATGGACGGATTCGGCTCCGGCGACGGAGTCATCGTAATGGCGGCTACAAACCGCCCCGATATCCTTGACCCCGCACTTCTCCGCCCCGGACGCTTTGACCGTCAGATCACGGTAAACTATCCTGATCTCAAGGGCAGAGAGGATATCCTCCATGTTCACGCCAAGGGAAAGCCCTTTGAAAACACCGTCGATTTCCACAAGGTAGCACAGACGACCGTCGGCTTCACCGGAGCCGATCTTGCAAACCTTCTCAACGAGTCCGCCCTCCTTGCCGCAAGAAAGGGCAAAAACCTGATCGGTATGGACGAGATCGAGGACTCCTATATGAAGGTAATCATGGGTCCGAAGAAAAAGAGCAAGGTCAGAACAGAGCACGATAACCGTCTTACCGCTTTCCACGAAGCCGGTCATGCGATCGCCGCTTATTTCAGCCCCGGAGCCGACCCGGTCAAGCACATTACTATCATCCCCGCCGGCAGTGCGGGAGGCGTCACTGTCATGGTGCCGGAGCGCGACGTGACCTACAAGTCAAAGAATCAGATGTTTGACGATATCGTCGTCTCGCTCGGCGGACGCGTAGCCGAACAGCTGACGATGGAGGATATCTCAAGCGGCGCTTCTTCCGACATCCGTCAGGCAACAGCCGTTGCAAGAAACATGGTCATGAAGTACGGCATGAGCGACAGACTCGGTCCGATTCTCTACGGCTCGGAGCATTCCTCCGATGAGGTGTTCCTCGGCAGAGATTTCAGCACCGGAAAGGACTATTCCGAAAAGACCGCTTCAGAAATCGATGACGAAATCAGAGCAATCATCGACCGCGCGTACAAGAGATGCTCGGAGATCCTTGAGGCTCACTCCGATAAGCTCCGCAAGCTGGCTGAGTACCTTGTCAAAGCAGAGTCGGTTGACGGCGATCAGTTCAGGGCTCTCATGGAAGGCGATCCTTCTTTTGAGGAGCTTGACGCCATGGTTGCCGAGAAGAAGCGCAAGAGCGAAGAGGAAAACGAATCCCGCCGCAAGCGCGAGGAAGAGGAACGCAAAAAGCGCGAGGAGGAAAGAGCCAGACGCGACGCGGAGATGCACAACCGCAATGTTGACGGCATGAGCGCTTTCGGTCAGTTCCAGAACCGCGACGATCAGAACAACAAGCAGGGATAAGGTTTCCTGGCGCTGTCAGGACCCGCTTAAAACCTTCTTAAAAGAAGGTTTTAAGAATTCCAAGAAATTTTGTAAAAAGAACATTAAATAATGAATCGCTCCTCTGTCTTGACGGGGAGCGGTTTATTGTTTATGGGCATTTATCAGAGTATCATATGCACCGGCGGAATCTGCGTTTTTTATGCGTGTTTTAATCAAAAAAATACGATATTGATATTGAAAAACCGAAGGAAATGTGGTATGATATTAAGGCTGTCCGCACAGGCGGCGGCAACTACCGGACATACAAAAAAAGTGAGTGAACCAATTGACTACCGACCGGCTTTACCCTGTTACAAAAAAAGATTTTCCGGGGCTTGAGAAGCTGCTTACCGAGTGCTTCCGCGACGACCCGCTCTACCGCACGCTGATACCCGACCCGGTGATGCGCGAAAAGATACTGCCGGTACTGTTCAGGTGTGACCTTGAGGAATTCAGGCATTCATGCGAGATATATGCCGACTCGCCGGAGCTTAACGGACTGATCCTCGTCTCCGACGAGGACGAGCCGTACAACGCAGTCAGATACTGGTTTGATGAGGTGCTGGCAGAGCTTAAAACCGACGGCTATCTGCTTATGGAAGACCCGTCGCTTATGCTTATCCGGAACTTTTCAAAGGGACGCGAATATTTAAGCTCCGAATGGACGGATGAGCTGAACTGCGACAAAAGGATACATATTATCTATCTCGCGGTGAAACCGTCCATGCGCCATCACGGCATTACCGACCGGCTTTTAGGTGCCGTGACCGAATATGCCGATGCGCACGGGCTTATGCTCTCTCTCGAAACGCACAATCCGGCAAACGTTGATATGTACCGGCATTTCGGCTACGGTGTTTACAGAGTTATAGAGAGAATTCCGGGTTTGTGCCAGTACTGTATGGTGCGGTATCCGGATAATTCTCACGGCGTTCCGCAATGACACGTGTTCTGCACCTGCTTACCTTTTTATTTTTAAAAGAATTGTAAACAATTCAGAAAACAGTGGCTTTTAAAAAAAAAGTATGGTAAAATGTAGGTTGGACAAAATTAGATTTGAATTTTATTTGGAGGATGTTCAAACTATGGCAAAAAAGTATTGCTATCTTTTCACCGAAGGCAACGCTGATATGCGCGAGCTTCTCGGCGGTAAAGGCGCAAACCTTGCAGAGATGACCAACATCGGTCTTCCCGTTCCGCAGGGCTTCACGATCTCTACCGAGGCGTGCACTCAGTATTATGAGGACGGCAAACAGATCAATCCCGAGATCATGGCAGAGATCATGGAATACATCGAAAAGATGGAGAAGATCACCGGAAAGAAGTTCGGCGATCATGAGAATCCCCTTCTCGTTTCCGTCCGTTCCGGTGCAAGAGCTTCCATGCCGGGTATGATGGACACAATTCTCAACCTCGGTCTCAACGAAGAAGTCGTTGCGGTCATCGCTGAGAAGTCCGGCAACCCCAGATGGGCATGGGACTGCTACAGAAGATTTATTCAGATGTACTCCGACGTCGTCATGGAGGTCGGAAAGAAGTACTTCGAGCAGCTCATCGATAAGATGAAGGAAGAAAAGGGCGTCAAGCTCGATATCGAGCTCGGCGCAGATGACCTCAGGACTCTTGCGGGTCAGTTCAAGGCAGAGTACAAAGCAAAAATCGGCTCCGATTTCCCGACCGATCCGAAAGAACAGCTCATGGGTGCCATCAAGGCAGTTTTCCGTTCCTGGGACAACCCCCGTGCGAACGTTTACCGCCGCGACAACGACATCCCGTACAGCTGGGGCACTGCCGTCAACGTTCAGATGATGGCATTCGGAAACATGGGCGACGACTGCGGCACCGGCGTTGCATTCACACGTGACCCGGCAACCGGTAAGAACGGACTCTTCGGCGAGTTCCTTACCAACGCACAGGGTGAGGACGTCGTTGCGGGTGTCCGTACTCCCATGCACATCTCCGAGATGGAAACCAAGTTCCCGGAGGCTTTCGCTCAGTTCAAGGAAGTCTGCAAGACCCTTGAAAATCACTATCGCGATATGCAGGATATGGAGTTCACCGTCGAGCACGGCAAGCTCTATATGCTTCAGACCAGAAACGGCAAGCGCACCGCTCAGGCCGCTCTCAAGATCGCCTGCGACCTCGTTGACGAGGGCATGAGAACTCCCGAAGAGGCTGTCCTCATGATCGACCCGCGTAACCTCGATACCCTTCTCCACCCGCAGTTCGACGCCAAGGCGCTCAAGGCTGCAACTCCTCTCGGAAAGGGTCTCGGTGCTTCCCCCGGAGCTGCCTGCGGTCAGATCGTCTTCTCCGCAGAAGATGCCGAGGCATGGAAGAAGGCTGGCAAGAAGGTAATTCTCGTCCGTCTTGAGACCTCTCCCGAGGACATCACCGGTATGAAGGCTTCTCAGGGCATCCTCACCGTCCGCGGCGGTATGACCTCTCATGCAGCCGTTGTCGCACGCGGAATGGGAACCTGCTGCGTTTCCGGATGCGGCGACATCGCTATGGACGAGGAGAACAAGAAGTTCACTCTCGCCGGCAGAACCTTCCACGAGGGCGATGTCATCTCCATCGACGGCTCCACCGGTAACATCTACGGCGAAGCTATCCCGACTGTTGACGCAAAGGTCGAGGGCGAATTCGGACGCATTATGGGCTGGGCTGACCAGTTCAGAAAGCTTCAGGTACGCACCAATGCCGACACTCCCCGCGATGCAAAGAAGGCTCGTGAGCTCGGCGCCGAGGGTATCGGTCTGTGCCGCACTGAGCATATGTTCTTCGAGGCTGACAGAATCGCCGCTTTCCGCGAGATGATCTGCTCCGACACCGTCGAAGAGAGAGAGGCTGCTCTTGACAAGATCCTGCCCTATCAGCAGGGCGACTTTGAGGCTCTTTACGAGGCTCTCGAGGGCACTCCCGTAACCATCCGCTTCCTTGATCCCCCGCTCCACGAGTTCGTTCCGACCGAGGAGAAGGACATCGAAGCTCTCGCCGCTGCACAGGGCAAGAGCGTTGAAGCCATCAAGAATATCATCACTTCCCTTCACGAGTTCAACCCGATGATGGGTCACCGCGGCTGCCGTCTCACCGTTACCTATCCTGAGATTGCAAAGATGCAGACAAGAGCTGTCATCCGCGCCGCTATAAATGTTCAGAAGAAGCACCCCGACTGGAAGGTCGTTCCCGAGATCATGATCCCGCTCGTCGGAGAGGCTAAGGAGCTTAAGTTCGTAAAGAACATCGTTGTCGCTGTCGCCGACGAGGAGATCGCGAATGCAGGTGTCTCCCTCAAGTATGAGGTCGGTACCATGATCGAGATCCCGCGTGCCTGCCTCACCGCTGACGAGATCGCAAAGGAAGCAGAGTTCTTCTGCTTCGGCACCAATGACCTTACTCAGATGACCTTCGGATTCTCCCGTGACGACGCAGGAAAGTTCCTCGGCGCTTACTATGACCGCAAGATCTATGAGAATGATCCTTTCGCCAAGCTCGACCAGGACGGCGTCGGCAAGCTCATGCAGATGGCTGTCAAGCTCGGAAAGGCAACCCGCCCCGATATGCACCTCGGCATCTGCGGAGAACACGGCGGCGACCCGTCATCCGTTGAGTTCTGCCATAAGCTCGGACTCACATACGTCTCCTGCTCGCCCTTCCGTGTGCCGATAGCACGTCTTGCCGCTGCACAGGCAGCTATCAAAAGTGGGGAGGACTAATCTATACGATCAATTCCAGATTGGTTTCGACCAAGCTGAAGCGTATAGAAAGTCAGTCGGTCAGTATCTGCGGAAAAACCAATGGGATAACGTGACTGTCGAAGTCTTTATCTAACACAACCAGCAGGCATATTACTGAAAAGTAGTATGCCTGCTTTTTTTATTTCCTTTTATTATATATATCATTTCATGCCGTCTGTTCAGTAGCGAGCAGGCGGCTTTTTGTTTTTTTCAAAATTTTATAATTTTTTTTGAAAACCACCCCGCCAAAATGCCTTTCCCACTGGGAATAAGTGAGGGGTCTCTTCCTAATGTGGAAGAAGACGCTTCACTGTTCCTTGAAAATTGAATATCAGATCTTCGAGTACGTTACTTGTATAGAAGAGCCATGATGGTGGGTACGCCACGACCTCTGAATTATCAGAGTGAGCAGTAAGCCTCCACCACAAGTGTCGGACTGCCTCCGACATGGCGACGACTCATACAACCATAATGATACTTCCCTATGGGGCTGGCGGAGTACCCGGCAGAGGTGAGATTCCTATGAGACCGTTTAGCAGACGGTTGCTTGAAGATTTCCCATAGACTACCGAGTCATGCAGGGGTGTCGAGGACAAATACTGCATTTAACCAAACGCATCGGTAATGCTGTGCATTTTGCGGGAGGAGTACATAGCAGTTTGCTATGAATAATCTGAAAGGAGGGTACCACATGGAAAACTGTAAAGTGATCGCCATCACAAATCAGAAAGGTGGTGTCGGGAAAACGACAACCGCAGTCAATCTCGG
>FR891084.1 GCA_000433515.1 Candidatus Colimorpha enterica
AAGAAAAACGGATAGGCGATAACGCAGTCGTAAAATCTCTGTCAGAAAACAAAACCCGACAAACTATGAGCTGCCTGCGTCGGGCAAAAAAAGCAGCACTTTTTTCTCAGATTATCCGAAACAATCCGAAAGGTCACATATGATATACAGACAGACAAAAGCCGCCGTGATCGGCGCGGGACACGCGGGGATCGAGGCGGCGCTTGCGTGCGCACGGATGGGGATCGAAACCGTCCTGTTCACGATGAATCTCGACGCGGTCGGGAATATGCCGTGCAACCCCTCGATAGGCGGCACGGGGAAGGGACACCTTGTTTTCGAGATAGACGCGCTCGGCGGAGAAATGGGCAGGGCGGCGGACAGGGTCACGCTCCAGAGCCGGACGCTCAACACCGGAAAGGGACCTGCGGTGCGCTCGAAGCGGATACAGGCGGACAGGATGCTGTACCGCTCCCTGATGAAGAAAACGATAGAGGAAACGCCGAACCTCTCGCTGGTTCAGGCGGAGATCGTCGGGATAAAGGTCACCGGCGAGGGCGCGGAGCGAAGGGTCACCGGGCTCGTCACCTCTCTCGGCACCGAATGGACGGCGGAGGCGGTGATAATCGCGACCGGGACCTATCTTGACAGCCGGGTCATAGTCGGCGAACACGCTTATCCCTCCGGTCCCGACGGAATGCTTCCGTCAAGGGGGCTTTCGGAGTCTCTTTCGGCTCTCGGAATACGGCTGATGCGCTTCAAGACCGGCACGCCGCCGAGGATCCATGCGCGGTCGATAGATTTTTCGGTGCTTGACGTTCAGGACGGAGAGGAGTATATCACCCCATACTCATGGTACACCGACGAGGCGGCGCTGAATTCGATATCGCAGATACCCTGCCACGTTGCCTACACCAATCAGACGACGCATGAAATAATAAAAAACAATCTTCACCGCTCGCCGCTTTATTCCGGGATGATAAAGGGCACAGGTCCCCGCTACTGTCCGAGCATCGAGGACAAGGTCGTCAGGTTCTCCGACAAGCCGCGGCACCAGCTGTTTGCCGAACCCCTCGGCAAGGACACCGACGAGATATACCTCCAGGGCTTTTCCTCGTCGCTCCCGGAGGATGTGCAGATAGAAATGCTCCGTTCGATCTCCGGTTTTGAACACGCGGAGGTCATGCGGACGGCATATGCGATAGAATACGACTGCTCCGACCCGACACAGCTTTATTCAACGCTTGAATTCAAGGAAATTTCCGGGCTTTACGGTGCCGGACAGTTCAACGGCACGTCCGGGTATGAGGAAGCCGCCGCTCAGGGGCTTATTGCCGGGATAAATGCCGGGCTGAAGCTCCTCGGAAAGGAGCAGATACGCCTTTCCCGCGACAGCTCCTACATAGGAACGCTTATCGATGACCTTGTGACCAAGGGGACGAACGAGCCGTACAGGATAATGACCTCACGCTCGGAATACCGTCTGCTCCTGCGTCAGGACAATGCCGAGGAGCGGCTCATTGCCTACGGAAGATACGCGGGGCTTATACCGGACGACAGATGGGAGGATCATGTCTCCCGCGAAAAGCAGACCGACGGTGAGATAATGCGGCTTGAGAGAACGACAGTCCCTCCGACCCCGGAGCTTAATGCGATGCTTGAGGAAAACGGCACGGCACCCGTCACGACGGGGGTAAAGCTGGCTGACCTTCTCCGCCGTCCGCAGATATCGTATGAAATGCTCGCGCCATTCGATCCCGACCGCCCCGCACTTCAGAGAAAGGTGACATACGGAGCGGAGGTCAGGGTGAAATACGACGGCTACATAAAGCGTCAGCTGGGCGAAGCCGCAAAAATGGCAAGGCTCGCCGAAAAGCTCCTGCCCGCCGATATCGATTACCTGAAGATCGACGGTTTAAGGCTTGAGGCGCGGCAGAAGCTGAATAAGATCCGCCCCTCCGATATCGGTCAGGCATCAAGGATCAGCGGGGTCAGCCCGGCGGATATCTCGGTGCTGCTTATATATCTGAAGCTGAAGGGCTGATAATATCCGTAAAACGGGGGCTGTTGAGAAACTCAATCCGGGTTTTTTGACACCCCTGTTGACTTTTTATCCGGAAAACCGTATAATTATATCAGAATCACGCGAAAGGAGAAGAAATATGATCGACATTCACTGCCACATAATCCCCGGATTCGATGACGGCTCGTCCTGCATAGAGGAATCGCTGGATATGGCTGCCCTCGCCTGCGATTCCGGCGTTACCGATATCGTCTGCACGCCTCATGTCAGGTGCGGAGAGGACGACCCGATGACGGTTGCGGAGAGCATTGAAAAGCTGTACACGGAGCTTGTTTCCGCGGTCGGCTCTGCGGGAATCCCCGTCAGGCTGAAAATGGGCGCTGAGATACTGCTTCTGCCCGACACGGCTTCGTTCATTGAAAGAAAACTGCTCCCGCCGCTTGCCGGAGGGGATTATATGCTTGTGGAATTTCCGTTCGACGCGCCGCCGGAATATATTCTTTCGCTTCTGAAAAAGACCGAAAAAGCCGGATACCGCCCGGTCGTGGCGCATCCGGAGAGATATTCGGCATCCCGGTACGCTCCGGGGCTCCTTCCGGAGCTCTGCGACCGCGGATATGTGCTTCAGGTCAACAAGGGCAGCATCCTCGGCGCGTTCGGAAGCCGCATCCGCGCAACGGCTCTTGAAATGCTCGACCATGGCATATGCCATGTGATCGCCTCCGACGCCCACAGTTCGCGCGCAAGGACACCGGACATGAGAGCTCTTGTCGCCTTCCTCGACGAAAGATACGACCCGGAGTATATCGCACAGCTTCTCGACGTGAATCCGGGGAGAATACTCGAAAACAGGGAGATCGTCAGGGCGGAGGAGTGATGTCCTGCCGAGACCGACGTCTTAGGGTGTAAAAACTCAGAGTGAGTTTTTTACACCCCGGTTTTTAATTTCACCTTTCTGACCGGTTTTTTACCCTGAACAGAATTCTTTGTTTTTTCTTCATGATCTCATCGCGTGAGAGCAGATAATCGGCATCGAACGGAGTGAATTTCATACCGTAGGCATCGAAGCCGCCCTGTCCGTCGGGAACTAGGTCGGAAAGCGATATCTCTCCGTCGAAATCCGCGTCGG
>FR891085.1 GCA_000433515.1 Candidatus Colimorpha enterica
GTGTTTCTTTCAATAAGATATTTGCCAAGTTGGGCTCGGATATGAAAAAGCCTGATGCCATAACTGTAATTGAAAAAGACACCTTTAGAGATAAGATATGGGGACTCCCCGCAGCGGACTTGCTCGGTGTAGGTCGAGCAACGCAGCGTGTATTAGATAGCTACTGCATACGAACTATTGGAGATTTAGCCAATGCCGAACCTGATTTTCTAAAAAGACGGCTCGGTAAAAATGGCGTGGCTCTTTGGCAATATGCAAACGGTAATGACCACTCCCTTGTTCACAACTCTGACTTTGTATCACCAATTAAGAGCGTAGGACACGGAATTACCACAGTAGCAGATTTAGAGAAAAACGAGCAGGTGTGGCCCGTTTTCCTCGAACTAACCCAAGACATAGGACACAAGCTCCGTGTTCATCAAAAGTGTGCGGATGGAGTCGCTATTCACATACGAGATAACACACTTTTCTCTAAACAATGGCAGATGAAATTGGATATGCCTACACAGTCCCCAATGCTCATCGCCAAGACTGCTTTCAGCCTTTTTGAGAAAAGGTACGATTGGAGAAATCCAATTCGTTCTGTCACCATTCAAGCAATCAATTTAGTGCCACAAGACACGCCCCGACAGATTGATTTGTTTACCAATGTTGAGAGAATTGAAAAATTGGAAAAGCTCGATTTATGTATTGAAACGATCCGACAACGGTTCGGCAAGGACAGCATTAAAAACGCAGTCCTCTGTCAAAATCTAAGGTTGCCACCTGAAAAGGCAGAAATTACAATGCCGACCGGAATGTTGAGTTAGGAGGTTGTGATGAACAGCATCGTTCTATCGGACAAACACGCTCCTTGCGGGTATATGGGGATACTCGGTTGTAACGGGTATGAGAAAACAGATAGCATCATCTGCCTGACTGCAAACGGAGATAACAATTTTCTGAATGAAGGGATTGTGGAGGGTTCGATTTTGTTTATTGAAACAAGGAGTAAGTTCCAAGAAGGACTGCTCAACGTGTTCAAGTACAAGTCGGATAATTCCCCCCAATACAAACTTTCAAGAAACAAAGTCGCAGGAGCTGCTTTTGTTGGTAAAGTGCTTATGGCGGTAAATCAATATTGATAGGAGAACAAGACAATGGAAGATCGTAGAAAAGTATATGTAGAGGTAAGAGCAAGACACCTGACTGACGGTACTTGCCGACCTGAGATCATAAAGTTTGAAAATGACGAGGTTTATGAAATCGACAGAGTTAAGCATTGTTGCCGAGCTGCTTCTACTAAGGTCGGTGGAACTGGACTTCGCTATACCGTAATGATTTGCGGCAAGGAAACTTATCTTTTTGATGAAGAAAACGGGAAGTGGTTTGTTGAGGGTAAAAGCAGAGTTGCCACTTGATAATAGAATAATACTCTGGTTTTATAAAACCTCAGCAAAGGTACAAAGCAACTTGATGAGGTGATGTAATTGAAAAATGATGTTTGGACTCCGATACCGATGTTTTGCTCAAATTGTGGGCATCTCAATTACGGTTATCGAAATGATGAAGGTAAGATAAAGTACGAATGCACGAAATGCAAGGTTGTTGCAGTAAGAACGCAAAAAGGTCGCAGACACGACCGTATTGATATTTATGCCCCTGTTGGGCAAGTAAGGTATGATTAAGGTATAAGAAAATGGCATATATGAATTTGAAAACATTGGATATATGGGCAGAGTCGAATATTGACGGCTTTCACGATGAGCATATTGAGATTGACGAAGTAATCGCTCCGGTTATCAGGGAACTAAATCTCAAAGGCTATAAGACGAAGTTCTGTTGTTCAGGACACCCATACACTTCGCTAAATGAAGCCTTTACCAACTCCGAAGAAACAGCTAAAGGACTTGGAGGCTTGGTAAAGACAGAAAGAACCGATAACGAGGAGCTTCCTATTAGGGCGTTATACATCGTTCCTGATGATTACTTCTATATATCCTTTGATGGAATAAGCAGTAAGGACTTTCGCGTTCCTTTGCCTGATGGGTTTTGGTGGGATAAGGAGAGCACTATACGCTTTGAATATTCCACAGATGGTATATATGAGATGCTTGAGGAACGATTGATCGCTTGCAAGACTCTTTATCATTGGGCATCGCAACTGCCCCAAAAACAGTAAAAACTGAATACGGCGAAACGACGGTAAGGTTGAGATGAAACAGGCTGCGTAATTCCTTATCAGGTCACTTGCTTTGAAAACACTTCGGTCAGTTAATCCAGATCTGCCAAAAGCAAACATGAGAGGCTGCCGACAAGACAGATAGCCACAGGCTAACTCTGTCTTGCCGGTGGCTTTTTGTTTTCGGTAAGAACACGAGAAAAACAGTTTGCTCCCGGCAGAAAAACTGAAGGGAGTATTTTTCTTTGAAAAAAGGGACTATTTTTGGATTTTCAGACGGTTTCACCCGTAAGGGAGGAATGACCGTGTGGGAATGTTATTTGGCTAAATACCCGTAATCTCCGATTTTTGATAATTACACACTTTCAAAAATCAATTTTTAAGGAGATTACGACAATGGGATTCAATTATGGAATGGAAAAAAAGAAATTCAATGAAGAATGGAAAAAACTCCAAAAGGAATATGAAGAAGCAGGTATGAGTGAAAAGAGTATTCAGGAAATATATGAGTTCGATTTGAATGTATTCAGGAAGAACAGAACTGAGATCAATCATACACAACCATTTACAGATGACGATTGTGCAGAAGGAAATGCTCAGGGAGAATCAATGTCTACTCTTCTTCAAAAGTTTCAATCGGAGTTATCTGTTATTGACTCACACAACTTTCAGACAAATCCACGCTTTTCTTGGATAGATGAAATTGAGAACGATGAACTTTATATGAAGGTACTCGCTTTGCCGGAAAAAGACAAGGAACTACTCACAATGATTGCTTTTGAGGGATTCACACAACGGGAAGTTGCAGAAATTCGGAAGGTCGCCCCAGCGGCTATTTGCAAAAAAATAAAGAAGCTTAAAAAAATACTATTTGAAGGTTAATTTTTGCCTGTTTTCGTTGCCTACCAAGTGAAGGGTATTATTTTGAAGGAAAGGAGATACAGAAATGACCCTCCGAGCAAACATGAAAACTATCTCAAGCGATGTGATGTATATGTGCCTTTGTCCTGTATGTCTCGGTCAGTTTTTTGACACCCATGATTATATTATTTCACGGGACAGGCATGTTCAAAGCAAGGATTGTTGTGACTTTTGCAATCATCGATATGGATATGACTATATCATTCAGACAAAAGGGGTTGGACAAAAACATATGAGAGAAGCGAGTGAACAATAATGAAGAAATCCGAATTGAGAGAGCTGTATCAAATGATGTTTCCGGAATATCCCGACATCGTGAATATCGCCCAGCTTCAATCTATGCTTGGAATCAGTCGGCATCTTGCGTATGACTTAATAAATGATGGTTACATAAGGGGGCTGAAAATAGGACATTCCTTTAGGATTCCCAAGGTCAATGTAATCGAATATGTCATGGATCAGGGCACGACTGCGATTTGAACTATTTCTGCATAATCGCATAATTGAGTATCTCCCACCGACAGAGTAAAATAGATTCATCGGTGGGAGAGGTCTGTGTACAAATCTATTATTCCGGAGGTAATAAAAATGGTATCAGGAACTCTTACAGTAAAGAATGGCTATTATTACGCTGTTCTCAGTTATAAGGACGCCACAGGAAAGCGTCATCAAAAATGGGTGTCAACAGGCTTTCCCCAAAAGGGCAACAAGCGGCGGGCAGAGGAAGAACTTGTCCGTATCCGAAGCACCTTTGAGGTACCGACAGTTTCCGGTGGTCTCAGCTCGGATATGCTTTTTGCCGACTACTTAGAGCAATGGCTTGAAATTGTCAGAGCGAGAATCAAGCCCGCAACTTTTGGCTCGTATCAGGGAATGGTCAATAGTACAATCGCACCGTATTTTCGCAAGAAAGGAATACTGCTGAAAGAACTTGAAGCTCGGCACATTCAGCAGTTCTATACGGAAAAACTAAAAATCGTAAAGCCAAACTCGGTAATTCACTATCACGCGGTAATATATCAGGCATTGAAATATGCAATGAAAACGGATATGGTTCCGCAAAATGTGGCAATGAAGGTTGACCGACCGAGAAAGAATACCTTCCAGCCGACTTTCCTTGATGCAGAACAAATGCAACGGCTGCTTGAAATCGTAAAAGGAACACGGCTGGAGCTTCCCGTCTTAGTGGCGGCTTTCTATGGGCTACGGCGTGGTGAGGTGATCGGGCTGAAATGGGATGCAATCGATTTTAATCGTGGAACAATTACCATTAAACGAACAGTTACGGAGGCAACAATCGACGGCACAAATCAGATCATTGAACAGGATTCCGCAAAAACGAAATCCAGCCTTAGAACGCTTCCTTTGGTGGGGAGCTTTCGGGAATATTTCATGAAGGTAAAAGAAGCGCAGGAGCTAAACAAAAAGGTCTGTGGAAACTGCTATAACTACGATTACGATGGATATGTCTTTGTGAATGAACTAGGAGAGCGGATGCGTCCAAACTATCTAACCGAGTATTTCCCGAAGTTTATCCAAAAGCACGGGATGCCAAAAATGCGTTTTCATGATCTCCGACATAGTTGTGCCAGCCTGCTGCTTGCAAATGGCGTACCGCTTAAGCAGATTCAAGAATGGCTTGGCCACTCGGACTTCAGCACAACCGCCAATATTTACGCCCATCTCGACTACAGATCCAAAATTTCCTCTGCACAAGCGATGGAAAAAGGAATGTTTCTTCCAGGTTCAGATGACTTCGGAAGCCGATGGGAAGATATGACCGATCAAGGCGAGGACAAAGAACCAGATATGAACCCGGATTCGGATTAAAATAATGTTGTTCTAACAAAAAATCAGCCAGTTCTAACACGAAAAAAATGGTTTCGTCAGGTGTATGCAAAAAAAGAAAAGTCCAGCAAACCCTTGAGTTTACTGGACTTTGTGGCGGAGACGGTGGGATTCGAACCCACGGTACCGTGAGGTACAACTGATTTCGAGTTAGAGTCGCCATTCAGACTTTGAAGGAAAACGCCGGATTTTCGCAGACATTGCGAGAGCTTGAAAACCCTTGAAAAATCAGCACTTTTCAGCCCTCGGAGGCAAAAAACCCCGAAAAGTCCGATGTACCAAGGAGTTCGAAAAAAATCAGGATTTTGGGAAAAAATCGCCCGTTGGGGAGAATTTGGGGAGAACTCGGGGAGAAAAACACAGTGATTTGCAGATAACGCCTACCTTGTACCGAGACTAAAGCAAAGGTGGTTATCAGCATGACTGAAAACTTGAAATACTACGAAGCTATCCGCAGAGAGTACCCCGAAACGATCTCAAAGGATCAGTTCTACCGGATAGCTCACATCAGCAAAGCAACAGCCCTTCATCTCCTGCAACATGGTTTAGTCCCTTGTAAGGACACCGGCAAAAAAACTCGCCGGTACACAATCCGTACCGACGATGTTATCTTCTATTTGATTGACCGGCAGATTCACCCGGAGATTTACCGCGCACCCGATAAATGGTATCAGGAACGCTCTGGTCACTATAACTCACGAATCACATACCGCAATGAGTTAGCGAAGCTCACCGACGATGAAAAGATGGATTTCCATAAAATGCTTGAACACGAAATGGAATCCTATGGCGATCTTTTGATTATCGTCGATGTTGCAGATATAACCGGTTACTGTGATACAACGATTCATAGATGGATCAACGCAAAGAAGCTCAAGGCATTCTATATATCCGGTAAGTTCATGATCCCGAAGCTCAGTCTTGCAGACTTCCTCGTCTCACAGTACAGCTTCGACATCACGCGGAAAACTTGGAAACATATGCTACTCATCAGAAACTTTCTTGACCAGCTCGAAACAACTTAATAAGTCAAACGGAATAGCCCCGGTATTGCACTGCGCATAGCAGAACAGTACCGGGGCTTTTTCTATTTCAAACAAAAATGGAGGTAAGCAAATGTACCCGAAAGGATGCGCATTGGCGTTTGAGGCATTGATGAAAGAAACGCCGTATAACCACTACGATAGCGGCTGCGATGGTATTTGCCCTGAATGCCGATCCTGCTGCTTCCATCGTCCTCATTGGAAATATCAGTCCTGCGTTTTCAAAGAATGTCCATACTCGCCGGTTTTTCTATCGACACTCCGAGGTCCGCAGGACGCAGAAAAGGAGCGTTGAGCACATGGCAGTCTATCGCGTAAACAAAGACCGCAGCTATACCGTCATGGCAAACTTCCATCTCAGAGACAAGAATCTCTCCCTCAAGGCAGTCGGTCTTCTCTCTAAGATGCTCTCGTTTAACGACGGCTGGAAGTTCTCAACTCGCGGCTTATCTGCGATCTGCAAGGAAGGTCCCGATGCTATTCACTCAGCACTCAGGGAGCTTGAAAAGCATGGCTATCTCGTCCGGCACAGAACACGGGACGATAAAGGCAGGATGTCCTGCATGGTCTTCGAGATATATGAGAAGCCACAACCGGTAAGTCCTGATACGGGAAAACCACATATGGAAAATCCAGATGTGGACAATCCAGATATGGATAAACCACACAAGGATAATCCCGCACAAATAAATACTAATCAAGTAATTACCCAAGAAAGAAATAACTCTTTGAGCAATTATCAATCTATCAATCTTGATGGGATGGATGGGATGGACATGAGAGCGCAGTATGAAGAGATGATCAGGGACAACCTTGAGGTTGATATTCTCTCTCAGGATAGTCGCTTCGATACTGACCGCGTTAATGAGATGGTCGAAATCATGCTGGATGCTATCTGCTCAACTCGTCCTACGATTCGCATCAACGGCGAGGATATGCCTCAGCAAGTGGTAAAGTCCCGTTTCCTCAAGCTCAACAGTAGCCACATAGAGTATGTCCTTCACGCAATGAATGAATGCCCTTCCGACATTCGGAACATCAGAGCATATATGCTCACGACGCTGTATAACGCATCCTTGACGATGGATAACTACTATTCGGCTCTCGTAAATCATGACCTCTACGGTCAGAAATAAACTCTGCGGAAGGAGGTATCAAGCGTGACCACAATCTATCTCAGGGGTGTGCCGCCTTAGCTGCGGCTCAGTCCCCGTGAAGTCTCAGAAAGGAGGTTCCCATGCAGGATGAAGTAAATACCAAAGTTGTTGCTATCGCTATCAAGGGCGGCAAGATCACAGGCGAAATGCTGGAAAAGGCTCTCAAGAAGTTTGTGGAGGAAATTGAGAAGGCGCAGAAAACAGCCTCTCAGCCTAAGACCTATCGGGGTAAGCAGTCCATTAAGCATCTCGTGGAGCAGAATGCCGCTATCAGCAACATCGAAGTGACCGATGGAAACATCAAGTCCTTTGAGCGTACAGCAAGTAAATACGGGATTGACTACGCGCTCAAGAAAGACACTTCTGAACAGCCTCCGCGCTACCTTGTTTTCTTCAAGGGGCGTGATGTCGATGTCATGACTCAGGCGTTTAAGGAGTTCTCCGCAAAAACGGTCAAACAGAAAGACAAACCTTCTCTCAGGCAGAAGCTCTCTCGCCATCAGGAGCAGTCGAAGAAGCAGCAGCGTGAGAAGGTCAAGGTCAAGAGTAAGGATCGAGGCGTTGAGCTATGAAAAAGAAGCTGGACATCAAGAAGCTCATCCTTCTCAATCTCCCGTATGTATTCGCGTTCTACTTTGTCAATAAGCTGGCAACGGTCTTCCGTCTGGCACACGGCGATGATCTCTTAGGCAAGCTCACCGGAGGCTTTGCAAACTTCGGCAGTGCATTTTCCAATCCGCTGCCCAGCTTCAATCCGATTGACTTGCTCATCGGCGTTGCAGCAGGAGCATTACTCAAGCTGGCGGTCTATTTGAAGGGAAAAAACCGAAAGAAGTTCCGTCAAGGAGAGGAATACGGATCTGCACGATGGGGCAAACTGGAAGACATCAAGCCGTATATGGATGATGACTTCTCCAACAATGTGATCCTGACGCAGACAGAAGCCCTCACCATGAACAGCCGTCCGAAGCAGCCGAAGTACGCTCGAAACAAAAACATCCTGGTCATCGGCGGATCAGGCTCAGGTAAAACGCGCTTCTTTGTTAAGCCAAATCTCATGCAATTACACAGTTCATATTGCGTGACTGATCCAAAAGGTACGATCTTAGTCGAGTGCGGACGGATGCTTGAAAAGAATGGGTATGTCATCAAATCACTGAATACCATCAATTTCAAGAAGTCCATGCACTATAACCCTTTTGCCTACATCCGCAGCGAAAAGGATATTCTCAAGCTGGTCAATACGATCATCGTCAACACGAAGGGAGATGGCGATAAGTCCGGCGAAGATTTCTGGGTGAAGGCTGAAAAGCTGCTCTATCAGGCATACATCGGGTACATTTGGTACGAAGCACCGGAACACGAGAAAAACTTTACTACCTTGCTCGAAATGATCAATGCTTCGGAAGCCAGAGAGGATGACGAAACCTTCAAAAATCCCGTTGACATCATGTTCGATGAGCTTGAAGCCAAAGACCCTGAACACTTTGCAGTTAAGCAATACCGCAAATACAAGCTAAGTGCTGGCAAGACTGCCAAGTCGATCTTAATTAGCTGCGGTGCGCGTCTTGCTCCCTTCGACATAGCTGAACTTAGAGAGCTGATGAGTTATGATGAAATGGAGCTTGACACCCTCGGAGATCGCAAAACAGCTCTCTTTGTTATCATCTCCGACACGGATGACACCTTTAACTTTGTGGTGGCTATCATGTACTCGCAGATGTTCAACCTACTCTGCGATAAAGCGGACGATGTTTACAACGGCAGATTGCCCGTTCATGTGCGCTGCCTTCTCGATGAGTTCGCCAACATCGGTCAGATACCGAAGTTTGATAAGCTCATCGCAACCATCCGAAGCCGTGAAATCTCAGCCTCCATCATTTTGCAGTCGCAGTCCCAGCTCAAGACCATCTACAAGGATGCAGCCGATACCAT
>FR891086.1:0-9840 GCA_000433515.1 Candidatus Colimorpha enterica
CCTCACGGATTTTTGCGCCGTTCTGGACGGCGACAGATATTATGCCGATTCCGAGCCGCTCCGCCCCCTTCTCAACGAGAGACAGCTTGCTCTCGTGAAGGTCAAGGCTGAATATTCTCCCCTTGTTTCCCATGCTCATGGCAATTCCGAAGCTCTTTCCGCCGGGACAGCAGCAGGTATCTATGACCGTATCGCCGGGATGTGCGTCAACCGCGGCCGTGCAGAGCTGCGACGCCTCGTCCTGAACAAAGCAAAGCCCATCGGCAAGCGCAGTGACGTCGCCTATCGGCGTATATTCATCAAGTACCAGCCCGTTTTCCGACAAAACCGTTTCGGTGCAGCCGATTCCGTCATCGGAAAGACGCTTTTTCAGGCTTTCGCGGTCGGTTTTAAGGGTATTCACGCGCAGAGTTATCCTCGGGTTGCGGTTCAGACCGGAGAGGATGCTTTCACACTTCTCATAGCCGTAATCGCGTTCCCACATGGTGCAGAGCCATTCCGGGCAAGCATATTTCACCGACAGATATCCGGCATTTCCCTTCTCCGGGTATTCAATCGCATTCTTTCCCCTTGAAATACTGCGCAGGACGCCGTTTACAAAGCCCGTCGTTCCCTTGTGCGTGTGATACTTTGCAAGCTCCACGCTTTCGTTGCAGGCGGCACTGTCCGGCACGCGGTCGAGAAAGAGTATCTGATATGCTCCGAGCCGGAGGATATCAAGTACCTTCGGCTCGAGCTTTTCCGGCGGCTTTGACGAGAAGCGGGAGATGACGTAATCGAGGGTTATCCTCTTTTCGATCGTACCGTAGACAAGTGCGGTGAAAAACGCCCTGTCACTCCCCGTGAAGCCGTATTTTTTTATTGCGGAATCCACCTCAAGGTTGGAATACTTCCCTCCCGGAGTGCATTTTCCGAGCGACAGAAACGCCGCCTCTCTGACATTCATATATTTCCCCTCAGAATATCACCTTCGGTTCCGGCTGTTTTTGCTGCCGGAGACGATAACTATCAGCCGCAGAAGCGACATAAGCGACATGAACAATGCCGCAACATATGTCATTGCCGCCGCCGACAGCACCTTTTTTGCGCCGCGCAGCTCCTCGCCGTCGAGATAATTCCCCTCTTCAAGCACGGCAAGTGCCCGTCTTGAGGCATTGAACTCTGTCGGGAGCGTTACAAGCTGAAATACCACAACCGCGCCGAAAAGGATTATACCGGCGTAGGCAAGCGGATATATGCTCAGAATAAGCCCGAGAATGACGAGCGGAGTCGAGAGTTTAGCCCCGAACTGCGTCACCGGGACTATCGCGTTGCGGAATTTCAGCGGAGCGTATCCCTCAGCATACTGCACGGCATGACCCGATTCGTGTGCGGCAACGCCGATTGCCGCGACCGAGGTGCTTCCGTAAACGCTGTCGGAGAGCGATATTGAATTTGTTCTCGGGTCGAAGTGGTCGGTAAGATCGCCGGATATACGTCCGACAGGAACATTACGGAGACCGTTTCTGTCAAGGATCATCCTTGCCGCCTGTTCCGCGGTGAGCCCGCGGCGGCTGAGTATACGGCTGTATTTTGTGTAGGTCGATTTGACCTTTACCTGAGCGATAAGGGAAAGGATGACCATCGGGAGAACGAATACGACATATGTCCAGTCAAAGTACATTACATTTATTCCGCCTTTTCGTGATTTTTATTCACCGGAAACGGTATCGAACCGGTCGCCGGCTTTTATTTTCGCGCCGCGCAGATAGTCCGCCGCCGGCATTCTTCTTTTTCCTGCCGGAAGCACCTCGGTGATGTCAACGCATTTTCCGTCGCCGCAGACAACGGTGAGCTTCCCGTCAGCCGATACGACGGGTCCCTTCCCGTCAGCCGATACGACGGTTCCGGGAAGCTCTCCGGAAACAGTATCCGACAGCCGCGACGTCACCGGCTTGAGCATCCTCCCGCAAAGCGACGCAGATGCAAGCGGAGCGGGGGAAAGCCCTCTTATCAGGTCGTGAACCTTTTTTGCCGGCATTGAGAAATCAAGGACGCAGTCTGCTTTTTCGATCTTCTTTGCATAGGTGGCAAGGTCGCCGTTCTGCTTTTCCGGTTTTGCACTGCCGTCGAAAATGTGCGGCAGAGTCCTGAGCAGAAGCTCCGCCCCGCATACCGCCAATCTCCCGAAAACCGTTCCGAAATCGTCGTTTTCGCCGATCGGAACCTCTGCTTTCTCAAGCATATCCCCGGTGTCAAGCCCCTCAGCCATATACATTATCGTAATTCCCGTGACGGTCCTTCCGTCGATTATCGCCCGCTGTACCGGCGCCGCGCCGCGGTATTCCGGAAGGAGGGAGCCGTGGACGTTTATACAGCCGTACTCCGGATAGTCGATGACGTTTTTCGGCAGCAGCTTTCCGTAGGCGGCGACGACTATCATATCCGGGTCGATCTCCGCAAGAAGCGATGCGAAAGCCTCGTCCCGCAGTGTTGCCGGCTGATAAACAGTCAGTCCGTGCTCAAGAGCGTAGACCTTCACCTCCGACGGCGTCACGGCATATCCGCGTCCCTTCGGCTTATCGGGCTGGGTCACAACCGTGACGGAGTATTCTCCGCTCTCATAAAGCGCGGCAAGCGACGCCGCGGCAAAACCGGGCGTGCCCATAAACAGTATCTTCTTCATTCAAGCTCCTCCGGGTCAAGCATTCTCACGGCGTTATCGGTGAAAAGTATTCCGTCAAGGTGGTCAAGCTCGTGGCAGAACGCCCGCGCGGTAAGCCCGGAACCGGTCGCCTCGTACCATTCGCCCTTCCGGTTCTGCGCACGGACAGTGACGGTCATCGGCCGGTCGGTGATCCCCCACTCTCCGGGGATGGAAAGACAGCCCTCCGGCTCCTCCTGATGCTCCCCGGAACGGTAGATTATCTCGGGGTTGATCATCTCATACAGCTTTCCCGGCTCGGTCTCGACAAGCACCACACGGCGCAGTACTCCTACCTGCACGGCGGCAAGCCCGGCACCCTCCGCTTTATGAAGGGTGTCGGTCATATCGTCAAGCAGGCGCAGTATTCTCGGAGTTATCTCCTCGACCGGGCGGCTGTGCTTCCGGAGGATCGGGTCATTTTTTGTGATTATCCTGAGTATAGCCATAAATCAGTTTTCCTTTCAGTTATCGCGTCAAAGGCTGTTCGGATTTATATCGACCGACAGTCCGATCTTTCGTCCGAGCATCCTTGAAAGCTCCGAGTACACCCCGGATATCATTCCCCGCGTTTTTCCGTCCATGCGGCATTTTATCACCGCACGCATACGGTATATCCCGCCCACCTTATAGACAGGTGCCTCCATCGGTCCGAACATGACTGTCGGAATGTCTGCATTCGCGGCGGCCGTCTTTGACCAGAGGGATGAAAATTCCCGGCAGGCACTCATAAGCTCATTTTCCGACTCCGACGACAGCGTGAACATCACGATATCGCAGTACGGCGGAAAGACGAGGGATTTCCGCAGGGCTGTCTCCCCCGCGTACATTTTTTCATAATTCTGCTCCGCCGCCATTCTCAGCACCGGGTGGTCGGGATTGTATGTCTGGACAAGCGCGCATCCCGGCTTGTCTCCGCGCCCGGCTCTTCCTATGACCTGAGTTATTATGTCAAAGGTCCGCTCGTTCGCCTTGTAATCGCTTAAATACAGCGACGAATCGGCATTCAGCACCCCGACAAGCGTGACATCCGGAAAATCGTGTCCCTTCGTCACCATCTGCGTGCCGATAAGTATATCCGCGCCGCCCTCCCGGAAGCTGCCGAGGAGCTCTTCATAGGCGAATTTCGTCCGGGTGGTGTCGGCGTCCATTCTTATGACCCGCGCCTCCGGGAACAGCTTTTTCAGCTCCTCCTCGACAAGCTGGGTCCCGCAGCCGACGTATTTCATCGTCTCGTTTCCGCACTGCGGGCATCTGTCCGGAACCGGCTCCTTTGCGCCGCAGTAGTGACAGAAAAGATAGCCTCTTCCGGCATACGGGACAGTGTGATACGTCATTGACACGCTGCACTGCCTGCACATGATCACGTTTCCGCAGAGCGGGCAGGACAGGAAACGGTTATAACCGCGCTGGTTTATGAAAAGTATCGCCTGTTCGTGCTTTTCAAGGGTGTCTTTCAGCCGCGCACGGAGTTCACTGCCGATCGGCGAGATCATCCCGCTCCGCGTGTCCTTCCTCATATCGGTTATCACGGTATCGGGAAGCACCGCATTGCCGTAGCGTCCGCTGAGTGTGACAAGCCTGTATTTTCCGCTTTTCGCCTTGCTGTAGCTTTCGACCGACGGGGTTGCAGAGGCAAGGAGCATCACGGCATTCTGCTTTGCACAGCGGTATCTTGCGATATCGCGCGCGTGATATTTCGGATCCATATCCGACTTATAGGTATGCTCCTGCTCCTCATCGAGCACGATAAGACCGAGGTTTTTGAACGGTGCGAACACCGCGGAGCGCGTGCCTATGCAGACATCCGCCTCTCCGTCCGATATTTTCCGCCATGCGTCCCATCTTTCGCCCTTCGAGAGCCCGGAATGTATGACTGCCGTCCGGTCGCCGTAGCAGGCGCGGAAGAACCCGACCGTCTGCGGCGTCAGCGCGATCTCCGGTACAAGCATTATGACCGATTTTCCGGAAGCTATGACCTCGTCCATGACCGCCCTGATCACGCTGGTTTTTCCGCTTCCGGTAACGCCGTGAAGCAGTGCCGCCGAGGCCTTCCCGCTCCCGACAAGAGCCATTATTTCGTCTTTTGCCCTCTCCTGCTCCTCCGAAAGGACGGTGTTGATCGGATTCACCGGGACCTTTGCCTTATACGGGTCACGGAAGGCATTTTCCTTTGTTATGCTGACGATGTTTTTTGATACAAGCGATTTCAGAGCCGTCATCGGAACACCGTATCTGTCGCGCAGTTCGGTGACGGTAAGGCTTCCGCAGAGTCCGAGCGCCGAAAGCGCCGCCTTCTGCTTCTCTCCTCTGACAAGCGCGGAAAGGCTGTCCCCGTCAAGTCCGCGGTACTCCGGGCAGATCCCGGCAGTCTCGATCATGACCGAACGGCTTTCGGAAAACTCCGATTCTCTGCGCAGAAGTCCCATGACCGTCATCTTTGACAGAAGCGGAAGGACCGACGGTCCCTGCTCCTTCACCGCCGTCTGCCCGGAAACGCTGCCCTTTGCAGTAACATACCGGTACAGCGCCTCCTGCCTCGGTGTCATGGTACATCCCTCCGGCACCGGGAGAGCCGAATAGGTGTCCTTCACCTTTGTCAGCGCCGCCGCAGGGATCATTGCCTTGACCGCATCTCCGACGGTGCAGAGAAAATGCTCCTTCATATACAAACATAAGCCGAGCATCTCACCGTCAAGGACAATGTTGCCGCAAACGGGTGAAATGACCGGCTTCAGCTTCTCGCAGTCGGAAGCACCGGCAAACCCGCCGACCATGGCGAGCTGCCTTCTGTTACCGCCGCCGAAAGGTACCGCCGCAAATCCGCCGACCGCAAGCGTCCCCCTCAGCTCCTCGGGTATATAATAATCGTACAGTTTATCGATATGATACGGCACGTCGAGCAGGTACACGCGCGCGACCGGATAATCGCCCTGCATGACCTCAGTAATTGCAGTTCGGGTCTATCGACGAATCGACAATGCGGTATTCGCCCTGATAGAGACGGTTTATCGCTATCCTTACCGCCTTCTCGTCGCGGAAGTCCTTCCTGATGAGAGAGGCAAGGCTCTTGTCCGTTTCCTTGTTGGCAAGCATACGCTCTGCCGCCTCGCGCTGTGCAACATACTCGTCCGTCACCATTCTTGCGCACTTTGCAACGGCGATGACAAGGGTATAGCGGTTGTATTTGTTGTTCTGGGTAAGTTCGTCAACTGACGGGTATATCATGATTGGTACCTGACCTTTCGTTATTTGCTTTCTTCTCTGCCGAGGAAGAACATTTCCTCAACTGCTCCCGGTGCGCGAGAAACCCTGTGCTTTTCGCTTTCGACTATCGAGGCAATTGCCTCTGCGGTGCAGTCTGCCATTCCGCTGTGATTGACGACTGCGTAATCGTAATTTTTAACCAGCGTGAACTCGTAAAGAGCCTTCTTCATACGGCGTTCAATGTCGTCCGCGGCATTTGTTCCCCTGCCGACAAGACGGCTCCTCAGGGTTTCGTAATCCGGAGGGAGTATGAACACCGTAACGCTGTCGGGATACAGGCGCTTGATATTCATCGCACCCTCGACCTCTATCTCAAGAATGAGGTTCTTTCCCTCGTCCAGCTTTTCAAGCTCGCTTTTCAGAGTCCCGTAATAATTGCCGCAGTACTGCGTGTATTCAACGACATTTCCCTCGGAGATCGCGCGCTCGAACTCTTCTTTTGTAATGAAGTGATATTCTCTGCCGTCGACCTCGCCGGGGCGTGGGGCTCTTGTGGTTGCCGAGACGGAGAAGCAGTATCCCGGATGATTCTTCATCAGGCTTGCGTTGACGGTTCCCTTTCCGGTTCCCGCAGCACCCGATACGACAAGCAGTATTCCTTTATTGCTGCGGAGCGTTGTTGCGGGCTTGTTTTTAACGTCATTTTCCATATGCGTCAGTCTTCCTCGTCGGCATCCGCGGCATCCGCGCCGTCTCCGTTGAGACGGTTTGAGATCGTCTCCGCCTGAACCGCGGAGAGTATCACATGGTCGCTGTCGGTGATGATGACCGACCTCGTTCTTCTTCCGCAGGTGACATCAATCACCCGCCCTGCCTCTCTTGCATCCTGAATAAGGCGCTTGACCGGAGCGGAATCCGGGCTGATAAGGGAAACGACTCTTGCCGCGGAGACCATATTACCGAAGCCTATGCTGATAAATCTCATAAAAATCTCTCCAATTTATCCGTCACTCAAGATTCTGAATCTGCTCGCGGATCTTTTCAAGCGCGCATTTTGCATCGACCACAAGGGCGGCAATTTCCGCATCGTTTGACTTTGATCCGGTGGTATTGACCTCACGGTTCATCTCCTGAAGCAGGAAATCAAGCCGTCGTCCGACCGGCTCACTGCTGTTCATCGCCGCGTCAAAGGCGTCAAAATGGCTTTTCAGTCTGACAAGCTCCTCGTCGACCGCTGTTCTGTCGGCAAATATGGCGCACTCGGTGAGAATGCGGTTGCCGTCGAACTCAATATCCAGCCCGTCAAGGGTCTGTTTCAGTCTTGCTATGAGTTTTTCGCGGTAATTCCGGGTATTTGCCTCCGAAAGCTCCGCTATTTTCTCCGCAATAACTGCGATCTCATCCTTTTTCGCAAGCAGGTCAGCCCTCAGGTTGTTTCCCTCGCGCTCTCTTGCGGAATTATACTGTGATACCGCCTCCGAAAGCACGGGGAGAAGCTCAGCCCAGTCCCTTTCGGCATCCTCTTCCGGCTTTTTCACGATAAAGAGGTCTCGGTTCTGCGCCACGGTCATGACGCTGATATCGTCGGTAAGGCCGGAAATGTCGCGCAGCTTTCTCAGAGCCTTTACATATGCCTCTGCATATGCGGAGTCAAGCTCTACGGTTGCTCCCTCGCTCCCGGTCACCTCTATCCCGACGTAAACATCGAGCTTTCCTCTCGTTATCCCGCTTCCCTTTATGAAGCCGAGAATCTTCTCCTCAAGGAATCCGTAGGCCCTCGGCAGTCTGACCGAGCAGTCAAGGTAACGGTTATTGACCGATTTAATTTCAACGGTATAATTCTTTCCTCCGGCAGAGCCTGTTGCCCGTCCGAAGGCTGTCATACTTTTTGGCATATGTTGCTCTCTTGATTTCAATTATTCATCCGGTTACCGCCGGATCGTATAACTTTCAAAAACCGGTACAGAGAATGAAAGCAGGCGGATTCCGGCATGAAAAAGCCGTTGATATTATTTTACACTTTCCGATCGGGTTTGTCAATGTCGGCGGCGTTTTTTCGGTTACTCTGTTCACCGAAAAATTTTCCGATGCGGAATCTTTGTCGCAGTTTCACAAGATACAGAAGCACAAGCTGACTTGTTGCAATATCATAAAGCAGGAACGTGAGGTTTGCAAGCGCGTAAAGCCCTATTCTGAACCCGATATCGGGATCGTCCACATGCACCACGTACTTTGATATCGCGATTATGAGCGTCAGAACGGTATTGAAATAGCTGAACTTCAGTATCCATGCGACAACGAAGTGCAGTTTTTCAAACATCGCCTTGAAAACCGGGTAGATCCCGCCGAAAAGCAGGTAGGTGACCGCCGCGGCCTTGTCCGGCAGAAGCAGGACGGCAAGGAGCGACGTCACACCGTAAACCAGATACTGATACGGCGTACCCATCTCCATCACGGCGAAAAATATCAGCAGTGAAGCAATTGCCACGGAGGTAAGGTCAAGTATATTCGTTGCCGAGCCGATGTACAGAAAAACTGTTCCGAGGGCACTCAGCATAGCCGACACGGCAAGCTTTCTTGTTCTGACCGACGATTCCCTTCTGTTCATAACGCCTCCGTCAGCAGCAGCTGATAAGATCGCCGCCGCAGCACTCGCAGAGGCAGTCGGCACACATAAGCCCGGTACAGAGGTCACAGACCGAGCAGTTGCTTAAGCATCCGCCCGTGTGATGCTCTTTGCTGTAGGTTGCCGACCTTCTTCTTATATTGTTGAGCGCCTCGCGGTACTCGCTGTTGTCCGGCGCCATATAGCAGGCAGTCTCGAAATACTTCTGCGCATCAAAGTACCAGCCCTTGCGGAGAAGCACACAGCCCTTGAGAAAGTTCCACTCGGCATTTCTTGCGTTTGCGGGGAGCGAATTCAGTATCAGATCGGCTTCGGCAAAGCGTCCGTTGTTTATGTACTCACGGATTCGTGCAAAATCCGCCGCATTTTCCCCGGAGTAACCGGTATATCCGGTATATCCGCCGTCATAGCTGTTTCCCGACGATGCCGTCTGACCGGAGCTTCCCGCCGCGCGTGCCTTCTGGATATCGGAGTAGGCGGTATTAATCTCCTTCATTTTTTCCTCGGCGAGGTCGGCAAGCGGGCTGTTCGCGTAATTGTCGGGGTGATATTTCCGCGCAAGCTCGCGGTAGGCTTTCTTGATCTCGTCGTCTGTCGCATCGCGCGACACGCCGAGGATCTTATAGGGGTCGGTCATCCGATGACTGTCCTTTCTTGTGTGGATCGGGAGTGCCGTTTTCAAGAGCGGAAAGAATTTTCTCCGCCCGCGCGGGCATCCCGAGATATAGTATGTTTCCGATTATGTTCTTTATTCCGGGGTCGGCATCCCCGATAAGCTCAAAAGCCGCGGCAGCACCCTCAAGCTCAAGGTTCATCGCGCACCGCAGGCTTTCCGCATCCGGTCCGGGCAGAGGGTTGTACGCTTTTCTTTTCAGATCACGGTAATAGTCGTCTGCTGCATCGGCGAAATATACCCACTTCCCGACATGGAAGCCGATCTCCCGTGCGATTCTCGCCGCGTCGCCCTCAAGGGAATGGCTGAAAACCTCTGCCGTCATCTCTCCGGACTTCTCCGCGGCGCGGTCGGGATCTTTTTCGCCCGACCCTTCGATTTCCGAAAGCTCTGAAATTCTGTCCGATATGGCTTCCGAAAGCTCCGGAAGCCCCGCTTTTTTCCTCATTCTCCGGGAAAACAGCAGCGCTGTCCTTGCCGCAAGTTCCGGAACCCCTCTGCTGTCGCGGGCATTGTCCTCGATACTGTAATATGCAAGCAGCGCGCCCGCCGCGGCACAGTACTCAAGCTCTGCGTTTGACTTCAGGTACGGCTTTTTCTTCAACGGCGAAGCGGTGCACCGTCCGGCGCCGAACTCCGCCGCGCATCCCG
>FR891086.1:9883-17468 GCA_000433515.1 Candidatus Colimorpha enterica
CACAAGGAACACCGCGTCATAGCTCAGCGTAACCGTCGATTCGGGGCAGACGGTCTTTCCCATGCATCTGCAAAGTCCGCAGTAAACGCTTTTGTAGAAAATATGCTCCTTGACCTTAAGCTCGTCAACGAGCGGCGTCACATATCCAAACATATCTCCTCCGGAAGCTCTGAAAGCAGCCCGGAATACACGGCATCCGTACCTGCATATACAGAGTATATTATATCTCTTTTCGCCGGCGCTGTCCATATGTCGGGTTCAATTATTACAAAACAGACACAGATTATTTAAAATTAGCCCGGGCAGTCTTCTCGCCGTCAGGATCCGCCGGAACGGACAAAGAGGGGGCTGTCAAAAACCCGTTCTGAGTTTATTGACAGCCCCCTCAATGCAGTGCATTTCACGGAGTGTCAGCCGAAAAGCGCGGCATCCGTGTATTATTTTGTCGGATCTGCGGTTATCTCAACACTGAGGACCGTGCCGCCGGAAGCCGCTTCCGAGCCGACATAAACGGCTCCCGAAGCACCGGCCGTGACCTTTCCGGTTCTTTCTCCGTTCAGGAAAACGGAATATTCCCCCGGTGCAAGCCCGGTGATACTGATTTCCGGGCAATGCGAAAACCCGGCAGTACTCTCGATTTCATCCCGAGCTACGACATATCGGCGGCATATTCAAACAGGGAGATGCACCCTCCTGACAGTTCGAAAGAAGCCGTTTTGCAAAAAAATATATAAATGTTGACTCAGAAACAGAAGATAAAACCCTGCATATCCGATATACTTTTCAGCGCATAAACAGAAATCAGCACCTGTTCCGGCAAAAAAGCACAGAAACAGGTGCTGACAGCGAAGTCGTATTATCCCTGACCGTCGGTTTTTTATCCGGACGGCAAAAAGTCACCCCGTCATTTTCCGTCGAATTCAGCCGCGGCCTCTCTGAGCAGTTCCCTTATCGGCAGATGCTGAGGACACGATCTTTCGCATCTGCCGCAGTCCGCGCAGTCGGACGCACTGACACCGTGATCGGTGCAGAGCTTTCCGTAAACGCCGTCGGCAGTCCTGTCACGGTATACCCGCTTCGAATTGAGACAGGAGAAGAACTCCGGGACCGGAATGTGCTTCGGACATCCGTCGGTGCAATAGCGGCAGGATGTACAGGGGATCAGTTTTTTCGACAGTACAATGCCCCTCACCTCATCAACCGCCTTCATTTCGTTTCCGTCAAGCGGGCGGAAGTCCGTCATATACGAAAGGTTGTCCTTCATCTGCTCCGTATTGCTCATGCCGGAAAGCACAGTCATAACCCCGTCAAACCCGGCGGCGTATCTGACAGCATAGCTTGCCGCGCTTCCGCCGGAAAGTCTGTCGAACACTGCCCGGGCGTCGTCCGGAAGATTCGCAAGACTTCCGCCCTTGACCGGTTCCATGACGATGACCGGCTTTCCGTGCCTGCGGCAGACATCGTAAACGTCCTTTGACTGGACGGTCGGATCGTCGTAATCGACATAATTGAACTGGATCTGGACAAATTCGATAGCGGGATACGCCGTAAGTATCATATCAAGGACATCGGCAGTGTCGTGGAAGGAAAGCCCGACGTGGCGGATCCTGCCCTGCCTTTTCAGCCCGAATGCCGTCTCGTAAGCACGGCAGTCCCTGTACTTTTCGAACGAAGCGCGCGTCTGCGCGTGCATCAGGTAGAAATCGAAATATCCGACTCCGCACGATGCAAGCTGTTTTTCAAAAAGCGGGACGATATCCTCCTCACGGGAAAAGAGGGGCGATGACAGCTTGTCCGCAAGGACAAAGCTCTCTCTCGGATATCTTTTCACAACACAGTCGCGTATCGCAGTTTCGCTCTGACCGCCGAGGTACACCCTTGCGGTATCAAAGTAATTGAATCCGCCTGCCATGAAGAGATCGACCATCTCCGAAAACACGGCATAATCGACCTTTCCGTCCTTCATAGGCAGCCGCATACATCCGAACCCGAAATTCTTCTTCACATTTTCAAAACCGTTCATGACATAAACCCTCCGATTCAGTACGTTTCCCTGCCGCGGAAGCGGTATGCACCGCGGCAGTCCGTTTCTCTGTATTGATTATATCATGAAACCGTAATTTTTTCAATATGTGATATGCGGAACCGATGAGATATCCTGTCAGGCTCCGTCAGAAGCCGACCGTGACCGTAACCGTTGAATATCCCGGTACGCTGACGACCGCCGTTCCGTCGGCAACGGGTACGGCTGAGACCGGGTTTTCCTCCGGGTCGGCATAAAACGCCTCTCTGACCGGCTTCGGGAAGGAAAGCGTGACATTCTGCGTGACACCCGTCACGTCATAGAGCCGGACGGCAACGCCTTCGCCGTTTTCGCGGTTCTTCAGACAGGAGACCCTCACATTGCCGTTCACCGAAAGCACGCTTCCGGAAAGCGGAAGGCTGCCGTTTCCGGGCTTTCCGGAGACAAACGGCATCGGGCGGCAGAACACCTCGGCTTCGCCCTTCATTTCGTCCGGGCGGCATACCGTGACACCGATCCTCAGGCTGTGTATTCCGCGCTCCGGGTACGGATCGGGGTCGTATGCGCTTCTTGTCACCGTGACCGAGCCGCAGTTTCCGTTCACGCGGAAGCCGTACTTGCAGTCGCTGATTATCCCGACCGACTTCTCGCTCTCTCCGCATATCCCGATGAAGCTGAGCGCCGGGACGTCGTGCGAGACGGCGTTTCTGACGATCTGCCCGTACGGAATGTCGGAAATACTCTTCCCCGTTGTTTTATACGAAACCGGCACGGCAAACGACAGCTGCGGTATCCTCTCTCCGTGCACCGCCGGCTCGTTCCAGTCAACCGTCACCGAGTAATCAAGCGTCCTTGAGCCGGATTTCAGCATGACCGATGCCCTTATCACCGAACCGCCGTACTTTACCTCATATGAGAACTGACCGAACTGCGGGCAGATGCGTGCGCCGTATATTCTTGCGCCGTTTGCGCCGTTTATATCGACGGTTTTCATAAGCGGTCCGACACGCCACGAGGTCATTCCGTACTTCGGATTTTCCTCCGCATATCTGAAACAGCAGGACGGCTCCGAAATCAGCTCCTCTCCGCTTTCTTTGTCGGTAAGCGAGACAAGACGCGCGGTCTTTGAATCAAATACAGCTCTGATATACCGGTTTTCAAGCACCACCGGATCGTCGTTTATCGCCTCGTCGCATATCGGGGGATCATATGGGGCTATCCCGAGATGACCCTCGGGAGTCCTCAGACGCAGTATAAGTGTCGAATACCCGAACGCCGCCACCTTTGCCCTGACAAGGAGCTTCGTAAAGCTGTGTCCCCAGTACCCCTGACCGCTTTCGGTGACGCAGAAGTCTGCCGGCTCTCCGTCCCCATCGGTAATTCCGGCAAGAGACAGGTCATAGTGCCAGTCCCAGACGGTTATCTCCGTGTACTCGTCCCTGTCATTCCCGGTCGGATTGAAAACGTGAAAGACGCGGACGGAACCCCTGCCGCGCTCTGCCGACGGGAATCTGAAGCCCGTTTCCTGCGCCTGCCAGTACCCGACTCCGCCGCCCTCCGAAACCGTTTCCGGCGACGGATCAAACGCGATCCCGGAGGTGTCGATGCTGTCGGCGATCTCTCTCATTGCCCGTGTTGCGGAGGTCGTTACCGCCGCCATGGTCTCCTGAAAGCGCCCCATCGCATACTCCCGTGTCTCGATCGTTCCGGAGCCGGGGATTATGTCGTGAAAATGGTTGAAAAGAATGTTTCTCCACGGGGCATCAAGCTCGCTCTGCCGGTTTGCCGCTCCTGTCAGAACCGACGACGCGGCATTCAGCGCCTCGCAGTCGTTCATCCTTGCCTCGGCTGTCCGGTTCGCCGCCTTTATGCGCGACTGCGTCGTGTAGCACCCGGTGAACAGGCAGTTCAGCTCCCGTTTTATTTCCGGGAAATCGTCCCGCTGAACCGATACTCTGTCGAAAAACTCCCTGAAGGTTCCGAAGCGTATCGTCGGCGTAAGCGGCCACTTTGAGTATTCGGTTATCCTTTCGATATCGCGTCTTGACGGTCCGCCGCCGTGATCGCCGACACCGTATACGCAGAGGAAGGTATCGACCATCTCCTGCGAGCAGAACGCCGGAACGATCTCAAAGCTCTCTGTCGATATCTCTCCGTTGTACCACCTGAATTCGCGGTAATTGAAGGTCGATTTGCCCGACGGTGCGACAAAACGGTACAGGCGCGGTCCGTCGGTCCCGCGGCAGTGGTACATATATTTCACCCCCGCATCGGCAAGTATCTCCGGCACGTTTGCATTGTGCCCGAAGGTGTCCGGGACAAAATCGATGCAAAGCGAATCGGGAGAAATGTCAAGCAGGCGCGAAAGATATTTTCTCGACTGAAGTATCTGGCGGGTAAGCGATTCACCGTCCGGCATATTCTTGTCCGGCTCGACCCATTCAGCCGCCGTGACCTCCCATCTGCCTTCTTTTATCCGCGCCTTTATCTCGTCAAGCATATCCGGGCGGAATTTTTCGATTATCTCGTATGTCGATGCCTGCGACTGCGCAAATGTGAAGTCCGGATATTCCGCCATCATGTCAAGCACCGTTCTGAATGTATCGACTGTTATAGCCGCAGTCTCGTTGTAGCCCCACATCCAGTTCATGTCGATATGAGCGTGCGAAACGAAGAGCGCGGTATAGCTCTTCACCGCCCCGGCAAGCGGAGCAAGCATTGCCTCGGCTTCGGCAACCGCAGCATTTGTCACCGCGCCGTTTTCCGTAATATAACCGATGATAAAGTCCGCCGCACGCTCTATCTCCCTGTCATACTCCCCGCCGTGAGCCGCAGAAACCCCGTCAAGACAGATTATCTCGGAGCATATGCGCTCCGCTGCGCGGCTCTGTCCCTTTCTGTCTCTTATCCATCGCATTTTTTCCGTGTAATTCATGGTTTGCCTCCGTTTGTTTTTCTCTCCGCAAAGAGGGCAATTCCCTCGCCGCCTTCCGGACAGACGGCAGCGAAAAAACCCTGCGGATGATATTATCGTGTTATCCGTAACACAATTATATCATTCCGCAGGGGAACTTACTTGAACTATTTTGTCGCGGTCATGAATTATCGGGGCGGGTTGATTGCCGCAGCTCCTTCGGAGAAACCCCGTATCTTTTTCTGAACCTGCGGCAGAAATACGAGTGGCTGTTGAACCCCGACTCAAAGCATATTCCCGTGATCGGCGCATCTGTGCCCGTTATAAGCCCGTATGCGTGCTTCAGTCTCCGGTTGAGCAGGTATTCCTGAAAATTAATCCCGTACCGCCGGGAAAACAGCTTTGAAAACCACGCCGCCGAAAAACCGATGTGATCCGCAACCTGACTCTCGGTAATCTGCTCCCTGAAATGCGCCTCGATATACCCGATCTCCGGGTAAACCGGCGGCATTTTCGCCGTCCCGGAGCCGCAGGCGCGGAAGGCAAGCAGGGTGATCCTTGCGATAATGTTCCTCACCATCGCGTCGCGCTCCGGTCTGTTGTTCCCGGTTTCGGAGAAAAGCATGACAAATTCGTCTTTTACCGCAGAAAATGTTCCGTCACCGGAGCAGTCGATCTGTTTTCCGGAAAGACTTCCGAGCAGTCTCAGTGTCTCGGAATCCGGAAAATGTCCGTCGAAATGAAAGCTGTAGGTTGACATGAACTCGCCCTTTTCCGGGTCGATCCGGTAGGCATGAAAGTCGGAGCTGCAGAGAACCGTCAGCGCCCCCTTCCCGCACTCCGTCCCGGCACCGTTCAGCACCTGACGGCAGTGACCGTCGTCGATGAAATCGAACTCGAAAAAGTTGTGCCAGTGCATGGGGACGTTCCCGTCCGCCCTCACCCTCATTCCGTAATACGCCGCCCGGTCAGAGCCGGGTGACAGCTTTTCCATCCTCAGGGGATAACCCGGAATTCCGTACCCGTCCACGGCTATTTCATCCTGATAATGTTGACGGCGACCGACGCCGCTCCGGAGGTCTTTTCGCTTCCGTCGGGGTTAAGAAGGGTAAGCGTATAATTTCCCGGCGACAGCTTTTCGTTCACCGCGATCGATGCGGTTTTACCGGACTCCGAGATCATGACCGTTTTTTCTCCGTCGGATATTGAGATCACCGTCGCAGTATCGGAAACCGCTGTAACGCTTATCATATACTCCGCTTCTTTCTCGATCACAAACTCATATCTGCACGGTTCGCCGTCGGTGTACCTGAAGGAAAGACTTTTCATGACCGTCATTTCCATCGAAGCGTTGATGACTGCAACGAATCCTCCGAACGAGACAAGAAAACAGAGAATGACCGCAATGACCGTCTTTGACACCCCGGTTTTCTTTCCGAAAAACGCCTTTCCGGAGAACCAGAAGAGTATTCCCGCCAGCCCGAGGTAGAACAGCACATATCCGACCGTAGCCTGAACCGAAAGTCCGGAAAGCACCTCCGACGCATCTGTTCCCGCCCCGGCACCCGCATATGCCGCGATCACCAAACGCGAATTGTTCGCAAAGTGCAGTATCATCGGTATCAGAAGCGAACCGGTCTTTATCGTGATAAGCGCAAACAGCGCACCGACAAGCGCCGACGGCAGGAATGTGTAAAGATCAGTGTGCAGCAGCCCGAAGGAAACCGCCACGGCAATGATTACAAACACCGGATTCTTCAGCGGCTTCATGGAGGTCAGAAGAAATCCGCGGTAGAATATCTCCTCGCACACCGCCGGAAGAAGCGCTATCGTGATTATCGCAAGCGCCGGTGACATTGACGTCGCAAGATTGTTGACAGCCTCTCCGCGCTCCGCGAAATCGGGAATAAACCGGCTTGTCACGGTGTTCACCGCTCCGTTCAGCATAAGCGTACCTATATACAGTCCCACAGATGACACAAACATCTTCACCGGCGGCAGCCTGAACGGAAGAACGAACGAAAGCTCCTTATCGGTTATCAGCGCGATAACAAGAGCGACCGCGACAATGAGAAGCTCTCCTATTGCCGCATAATACATCCCGACCAGTTTGTACAGCAGCGGGTCAACAAACAGAAGAATCAGAAAGACAAGGGCAAGCCCTATAAGCCCGTGATAAGGTTTAAGTTTGCTTTTGGGTTCCATAGCATTATCCTTCCGCATAGGCGGAAGCATCCTTTCATCCGGATTGCCCCGGCTGTATCAGCCGCAGCAGTAAAAGAAAGACAGCAAACGAACGATACCGGAAAAGCACCTCCTGATATGCTTCGTTTGCTGTCGTAATGACTGACGTTATCAGCCGGACATCAGAGCTTTGCTGAATTGACCTTGACGCCGGGGCCCATGGTGGATGCCACGACGCAGCTCTTTATATACTGGCCCTTTGCGGAAGCCGGCTTTGCCTTGATGACCGCACCCATGAGGGTGTTGAAGTTCTCGGCGAGCTTTTCTGCGCCGAAGGAAGCCTTTCCGATCGGGCAGTGAATGATGTTGCTTCTGTCAAGACGGTATTCAATCTTACCTGCCTTAGCCTCGGTGACGGCACGGGCAACGTCGGGTGTGACGGTTCCTGCCTTGGGGTTCGGCAT
>FR891086.1:17569-30383 GCA_000433515.1 Candidatus Colimorpha enterica
ATCGAACTCGAACCAGTTCTCCTTCATGATCTTCTCGACAAAATCGGTGTCTCCGACGTAGTCGGCGCCTGCCGCACGGGCAGCCTCTGCCTTGTCGCCCTTAGCGAAAACAAGGGTACGTACCTTTTTACCGGTACCGTTGGGGAGAACGACCGCGCCTCTGACCTGCTGGTCTGCGTGACGGGAGTCAACGCCGAGACGGATATGAATCTCGACAGTCTCGTCGAACTTTGCCTTTGCGGTCTGGCAGACGAGGCTGAGCGCCTCATCGGAATCATAGAGCTTTGTGCTGTCGATCAGCTTGGAGCTGTCAATATATTTCTTTCCCATTTCTCACATACCTCCCCATCAGTCAACGACGGTAACGCCCATGCTTCTTGCGGTTCCGGCTATCATGCTCATAGCGGTTTCAAGAGAGCCTGCGTTAAGGTCGGGCATCTTTGTCTCTGCGATCTGCCTGATCTGATCCTTTGTGATCGAGCTGACCTTTGTCTTATTCGGAACAGCGGAAGCCGTTTCGATGCCGCACGCCTTCTTGATAAGGACTGCGGCGGGGGGTGTCTTTGTAATGAACGAGAAGGAACGGTCTGCAAAAATGGTGATGACGACCGGGATGATAAGACCGATGCTGTTCTTTGTTCTTTCGTTGAACTCCTTGACGAAGTTCATTCCGTTGACGCCGTACGGGCCGAGTGCAGGACCGACAGGGGGCTGCATGGTAGCTTTACCGGCGTTCAGCTGAAGTTTGACTATACCGACAATTTTCTTTGCCATTTTATTTTACCTCCGATGTGGTTATATTGCGGAAGAATAAAATTTTCTTCCTCCCACTCCGCGGAAACATACCCGCGGGAATGATTGGTACGCCGTTCCGGCTGTACCGTGATTGTTACTTGTAGAGCTTCTCCGCACTGTCGGAATCAAGCTCAAGCGGCGTTTCGCGTCCGAACATGGACAGAAGCACCTTGATTTTTTTCCTGTCTTCGGAAATCTCCTCGACCGTTCCGATGTAACCCTTGAGGGGGCCGCTCTTCACGGTTACGCTGTCGCCGACCTCGTAGTCGAGCTTTATCTCGCCGGTATCGACTCCGATTGCCGCAACCTCCTCGTCGGAGAGCGGAACGGGCTTTGACCCGGGGCCGACAAAGCCGGTGACACCGCGGATGTTTCTGACAACGTGCCACGTAGCGTCGCTCATCTTCATCTTGACAAGTACATAGCTCGGGAAGATCTTGTTTTCGATCTCCTTTTCGACGGGGTTTCCGTTTTCATCAACCCCCGCATCCTCTTTGATGACCTCTACCGGGATCCTGATGTCCATTATGACATCCTGAAGTCCGCGGTTTTCGATTATCTTTTCGAGGTTTGCCTTGACCTTGTTCTCATAGCCGGAATAGGTATGTGCGACATACCATCTCGGTTCAGAGCTTATCTCATCGAAATCGCTCATCTTAACTCCTTATACAAGGGATCCGAGCCACAGAATGAGATTTGAAAGCCCGAGGTCAAGCAGGCTTATCACTGCGCTGACGACGACAAGGCACACGATGACAAGGCCGGTGCTTTTCAGCGTCTGGTTCTTTCCGTACCAGACGACCTTCTTCATCTCGCTCTTGTAGTCCTTGAAGAACTTCTTGATTTTGGCGCCGAGACCGGGCTTGCTGCTCTTTGCGTCCTTTTTCTTTTCCTCTTTTGCCGCTTTGGGGGCGGTATCAACCGTTTCGGTTTTCTTTTCTTCTGCCACTGTCATGCCCTCCTTACTTGGATTCCTTGTGGACGGTATGTTTCTTGCAGAAACGGCAGTACTTGCTCATTTCAAGTCTGTCCGGGTCATTCTTCTTGTTTTTCATTGTGTCGTAGTTGCGCTGTTTGCACTCGCTGCACGCCAATGTGATTCTGACTCTCATATTATTCCTCCCGATATTATTGACGCCGCCCGGCGCCCGTCCCAAGCCGGACAGACAGCGGATGTGCGTCTGACAAAATTATCTCCCTCGAGCGCGGGAGGTACAACAAAAAAGCCTCTCCGCAGAGGTAACACAATTATATCATGCTTTTTCCCGGTTGTCAATGGGAAAGAAAGATTTTTTCCGCAGAACCCGCACTTTTTATTGAAAAAAGGTTGATTATTTTCTCCGGCGGTGCTATAATATCTCTCATCAATACGAAAATGATAATCGTTTTCATTTTACTTCTCCGGAGGAATGCAGATTGCCGCTTATAACCTGCGACCGCGTGTCGCTTTCATATGACGGGAAAAAAGTAATATCAGACCTTTCGTTCACGGTGCAGGAGGGGGAATACCTCTGCATCGTCGGCGAAAACGGTTCGGGAAAAAGCACGCTGATAAAGGCGCTTCTCGGGCTGAAAGCTCTGTCGTCGGGACAGATAACCTACGGTGACGGGCTTCGCCGCAGTGAGATCGGCTACCTGCCCCAGAAAAACGAAATGCAGAAGGATTTTCCCGCGTCGGTAAGGGAGGTCATTCTCTCAGGCAGGCTGAATTCCCGCGGGCTTCTTCCGTTCTATACAAAAGCCGACCGAGCCGAAGCCGAACGCAACGCCGGACGCCTCGGCATCACCGATATCCTTAACCGCAGCTTTTCCGGGCTTTCCGGCGGACAGCAGCAGAGAGTCCTTTTAGCCCGCGCACTTTCGGCGACAAAAAAGCTGATACTCCTCGACGAACCGGTTTCCGGTCTTGACCCGGAGGCGGGAGCGGCGATGTACGGACTTGTCGACCGTCTCCACAGCGAGGGCATCACCGTGATAATGGTCTCCCATGACCTCATTCCCGCGCTTCACTCTGCCGACAGGGTGCTTAAGCTCGGCACAGACTGCCGTCTCTGCACACCGTCCGAATATCTGTCCGGGCTTTCGGCAAAGGGAGGCGATGTCAAATGAGCATTATTTCCGCACTTCAGGAGATTTTCTCACTGAAATTCATGGTCTACGCGCTGATCTCCGGCACGCTTGTGTCTGTCTGCGCCTCACTTCTCGGGGTGACGCTGGTGCTGAAGCGTTATTCAATGATCGGAGACGGTCTTTCGCACGTTGCCTTCGGGAGCCTTGCCGTTGCCGCGTCGGTCGGTGCCGCGCCGATGAAGGTCGCAATTCCCGTCGTCATAGCAGCCGCCTTCCTGCTTCTCCGCCTCAGCGAAAAAGGAAAGCTGAAGGGCGACGCACTGACAGCCCTGATATCGACCGGCGCGCTTGCCGTCGGCATCATGGCGATATCGCTTTCGTCCGGGATGAACATCGACATATACAACTATATGTTCGGCAGCATTCTCGCCCTGACAAAATCGGATATGATCCTCTCCGTCTGCCTTGCCGCCGTCGTGATTCCGGTTTTCGTGCTTCTTTACAACAGCATTTTTGCCGTGACCTTCGACCCGGACTTTGCCCGTGCCACCGGAACAAGGGTCGGGATTTTCGACACGGTTATTGCGGTTCTTACAGCCGTTACGATAGTCCTCGGAATGCGCCTTATGGGAACGCTTCTCATCTCCAGCCTGATTGTTTTCCCGCCCCTCACCTCAATGAGGGTGACAAAGAGCTTCCGCGGGACTGTGACCGTATCGTCGGTAATACCTGTGTTCAGCTTTGTTTCCGGGCTTATGATATCCTATTTCTGCTCCACCCCGCCGGGAGCAAGCGTCGTCTGCGTCAACATCGCACTTTTCGCGGTCTTTGCACTGATCGGCGCTCTGAAAAAGCGCTCATGACAAAAAGCATCCCCTGAATCCGCACGAAAACGGATTCAGGGGAATTTTGGTCTTTACGATATGTTACTGAGCACCGCCCGCTGCTCTGTCGGCAAGGATCTTCTTTATGCTGGCGATCTTCACGCACAGCGCGAAAAGCTCCGTTGCGACCTTGAGGTCGGAAAGAGGCGGATAGGACGGCGCGATTCTGATGTTGCTGTCATGGGGGTCGATACCGTAGGGATATGTAGCTCCCGCGCCGGTCATAACGACGCCTGCCTTCTTGCAGCGCGCCACAATGTCCTTTGCGCACCCGTCAAGCGAGTCGAACGATATGAAATACCCGCCCTTCGGCTTTGTCCACGTGCCGATCTCAAGCCCCGAAAGCTCCCTGTCAAGGATTTCAAGAACCGTCTCGAACTTCGGACGGAGTATCGCCGCGTGCTTCTTCATATGCTCGTTCATGCCGTTTATATCCCTGAAGAAGCGTACATGACGGAGCTGATTGACCTTATCGTGACCGATCGTCTGAACCGCAAGCTGGGCCTTTATATCGTCAAGGTTGTTGTGCGACGCCGCGATCGCCGCGATACCGGAGCCGGGGAAACTGATCTTTGAGGTCGATGCGAACTTGTATACCATGTCGGGATGACCCGCGCGGCGGCACTCGTCAAGTATCTCAAGGATATAGTCGTGATCGTCGTCATACAGATGGTGAATGGTATACGCGTTATCCCAGTAGATCCTGAAATCCTTTGCCTTGGGCTCAAGCGCGGCGAAGCGTCTGACGACCTCGTCGGAATAGGAATATCCCTGCGGGTTGGAGTATTTCGGAACGCACCAGATGCCCTTTATCGATTCGTCCTCCGAGACGTACTTTTCGACAAGATCCATATCCGGTCCCTCCGGGGACATCGGAATGTTTATCATCTCGATGCCGAAATACCCGGTGATCCCGAAATGTCTGTCATATCCCGGCACCGGGCAGAGGAATTTCACCTTGTCAAGCCGGCACCACGGTGTATTTCCCATAACGCCGTGAGTATACGACCGCGAAATGGTGTCGTACATGACGTTGAGGCTTGAGTTTCCGTAGATTATGATATTGTCCGCCGGGACCTCCATCATATCGCCGAGAAGCTGTTTCGCCTCCTGTATGCCGTCAAGCACGCCGTAGTTGCGGCAGTCGGTTCCGTCCTCGCAGGTCAGGTCGTCTTCGCTGCCGAGGATATCCATCATACCCATCGAGAGATCGAGCTGGCTGTTGCTCGGCTTCCCTCTTGCCATATTGAGGCGGAGGTCAAGCCCCTGATATTCCTTATATACGGATTTCAGCGATTTCTGAAGAGCCTCAAGCTCTTCGGTGGACAGCTTATTGTATGGAGTCATAATAAAATCCTTCCGGCACGTACCGAGTGAGAAAAAATAGAATTACGGGGGGGAGAACCGGGCGCTGCCCGGACCCGCTTAAAAACTTTTTGAAAAAAGTTTTTAAGAATTTCAAAAACTTCTGACAAAAATCAAAGTGGAGCGCAGAGTTTACTTTTCTTCTTCCTCAAGCATCTCATTGAGGTGCTTTGAGAGAAGAGCAAGCGAGCACGCCATGTTTTCGTTCTGGACAAGCACGCCCTCGCCGACCGTGATATGGGCGGGAGCAAAGTTCCAGACCGCCTTTATACCGCCCTCCATAAGCAGGTCGCACGCCTTCTGCGCCGCCTGCGCCGGGGTGGTGATAACGCCGATCCTGATGCCGTTTTCGCGGCAGTACTGCGGAAGGCCTGAAAGCGGAAGGACCGGCTTCCCGCTGACCTCCTCCCCGACGATATCATCGGAGACATCAAATCCGGCAACGATGCGCAGACCGTACTCGCGGAAGCCGCGGTAGGACATAAGTGCCCTGCCGAGGTTTCCGCATCCGACCATGACCGCATCGTTGACCGCGTTATATCCCAGAAACTCCTTGAGGTCGAGAATCAGTCCCCTGATATTGTACCCGACCTTGGGTCTTCCTCCGGAGCTGACCGATGACAGATCCTTTCTTACCTGAACGTCGTTGAGTCCGAGCGCGCGTGCGATCTCGGTCGATGAGATATTTCCGTCATCGTCCAACGATTTCAGATAATTCAGATAGGTCGGGAGGCGCTGAAGTGTATTGACCGACACCTGCTGTGAATATTCCATTACATCCTCCTTCTCCGGAACATACCGTTATGTATTAATTATATACCCGATGAGCCGATTTGTCAACGGAATCAGTGAAACGCGTTTCAGAACATCAGAAGCAGCTTTGATGCAAGAACGACCATGACAAGCGCGATCGGATAGGTTGCCGCATATGCCGAGGCAACGTCGCCGGTTCCCGCGGTCGCGATAAGTGCGCCGAGAGCCGGTGTACTCGTCATACCGCCGGTGATCGAACCGAGGTTGTTGAATATGCTGAGTCTGAAAACGTACTTTGCAAGGATAAATCCGATAACCATCGGAACGATCGTGAGAACCGCGCCGTAAAGGAAGTACGACAGCTTTACGTTAGTCACAAAGTTGACGCCGCCCGGCACGCCCGCACCGATAAGGAACAGGACAAGTCCCAGCTCGCGGAGGAAGTCAAGCGTATCCTTTGAAATGCGGCAGTCGATGGGACCGACGTGTCCGAAATGTCCGACGATAAGTCCTGCGACCAGCGTCCCGCCGGAGGTTCCGAGCGAGAAGTTGATTCCGGGGATCTTTATCGAACCGATAATGCATCCGATCGTTATCGCAAAGACGAACGGGAAAAATCCGAGCGGCTCAAGCGAGTGGAGCTTTGCCTTGATAGGCTTGATCTCGACCTTATTTGCGGCGACAAAGTTTTCTCTTTCCTTCTTGATATCGACCCTGAGGAGTCTCGGGATTATCTGCACAAACAGAACAACGCCGAGAACGCCGAAGAGATACGCGATACCGTATCCTGCGGTAAGAGCCGCTTCATCGGCGGCGACCTCCTTGGCAGACGAAAGACCCGGTGTGCTGGTAAGAGCGCCGGTCATAAGTCCGACCGCCATCGACGGGGAAAGTCCCTTGTCGATAAGTATGAACGCATAGGTGGCTGCCGCACCGACGGCGATGATTATAACCCCGAGAAGGATGTACGACAGGGATTTCTTATTGAAGGTTCTGAAAAATTTCGGTCCCGCGATAAGCCCGACGGCAGTGACGAACATTGCCGTTCCGAGATTTGAAACAAGGCTGAAATTCGCCTTTATGCTGTCGCTGAACAGGAAGATCGTCCTGCTGCCCATTGTGAAGTCCGGGACATAGTGCGCAAGGATTCCGTAAGCAAGCGCGGCAAGAAGAACTCCCGCGGTTCCGAGCGATATTCCCTTGATGCTGACGCTTCCGACAAGATAGCCGACCGTGGCTATCGCGAAAATTATGAAGATCATGGACAGGATCGAGCCTGTCACACCGGCTAAGTATTCCATTCTGAAAATGCCTTTCTTTGATTGCGCGGAAAGATCGCCGAAGACGAAAATTCCGATTACCGGAGCCGTAAAACAACGGCTCCGGTATTGCCTTTGATGCCACGGTATGCCTCGCGGAGGTTTCTGTGCGGCCACCGTATGAGGTCGGCTTATTTCGCCTCGAACCTCGGGTTTCCGTGGGTGTACGTCGGAAGGAGCTTCGGAGAGACAGCATCGGTAACGATGCCGGCTTCCTTCATCTCGGCTGCAAAGCGGTTGATATGCTCAAGGGTGAGCTTTCCGGTCACAACGTCCCTGCAGTGAGCCGACGCCGCCTTGCCCGCATCGCGTCCGAAGACGATGATGTCAAGCAGAGAGTTGCCCATAAGACGGTTTCTGCCGTGGATTCCGCCGACAGCCTCGCCCGCGACATAGAGATTCTCAATGTTGGTCGTCATGCAGTCGGGACGGATGTCAAGACCGCCGTTCTGATAGTGGAGCGTCGGGTAAACAAGTATCGGCTCCTTGCGGATATCGATTCCGTACTTTGCGAACATACGCATCATAGCCGGGATTCTCTTCTCGATGGTTCCCTCGCCGTTCTTGAGCTCGATCATAGGAGTGTCAAGCCATACGCCGATACCGTCGTCGGTGTGAACGCCCTTGTTTCTGTCAGAGCACTCGCGGATTATCGAAGCCGCCGCGACGTCTCTTGTCTCAAGCGGATGCATGAACGCCTCGCCGTCACAGTTGATCAGCTTTGCGCCGATGGAACGCACCTTCTCGGTGACAAGCGCTCCGAATATCTGCTCGGGATAAGCTGCACCGGTCGGATGATACTGAAGGGTATCCGCATAGAGCAGCTTTGCTCCGACACGGTAGCCGAGGACAAGTCCGTCAGCCGTTGCGCCGTAGTGATTGGAGGTCGGGAAGCCCTGATAGTGAAGCCTTCCCGCACCGCCGGTAGCGATAATAACGGTCTTTGCACGGGCGACAAGGAGTTCCTTTGTCTCCATGTTCATAAGGACAGCACCCGCGGCTCTGCCGTTTTCGTCAAGGATAAGCTCAACTGCCGCCGTGAAATCAACGACCGGAATTCCGCGGTTGAGTACCTCGTCGCGGAGGGTGCGCATGATCTCGGCGCCGGAATAGTCCTTTGCCGCGTGCATTCTCTTTCTTGAGGTGCCGCCGCCGTGGGTGGTGATCATTGTTCCGTCGGGAGCCTTGTCGAACTCGACTCCCAGCCCGCTCAGCCACTTTATGGCATCGGGAGCCTCGGTGACCAGCTTGCAGAGCAGCTCCGGCTTTGCGGCAAAATGTCCGCCGCCGAAGGCGTCAAGGTAGTGTATGGCAGGAGAATCGTTCGGCTTGTCTGCCGCCTGGATTCCGCCCTCTGCCATCATGGTGTTCGCGTCTCCGATACGGAGCTTTGTGACGATCATGACGTTCGCGCCGCCGTTGTGAGCCTCGATAGCCGCAGACGAACCCGCGCCGCCGCCTCCGATGACAAGCACGTCGACATCGTAATCGATCCTGTCAAGGTCAACGTCCTCCGGCTTTATCCTGCTGTTTGCCTGAAGCAGAGCGGCAAGCTCGGCCGGGACCTTTTCGCCCTTGTTTGCGCCGATCTCAAGCACCGAGAACTCGTTCTGCTTGTAATCGGGGTGATACGTGGCAAGGAGGGCGTCCTTCTCGTCAGCGGTCATTCTTCTCGGCTCAAGAGCAGCGTTTTCGGCTCTCTTTGCCGCGACCTTTTTCATTGATTCGAGCATTTCGTTGTTATACATCGTCGGCTACTCCTTACTTTTCGATATCGCGGTTGTTGTAAAGCTCTTTGATCTCCGCGATCGGCTTCTGCATAAGTCCCTCAAGAAGCTCCCTGAAGTCGCCGTTTTCGATCTCTCTCACGCGGTTTTCAAGGTGTTCGCAGGCGGGAGCAAGATACCTGCCGTTGAGACGCCTTGCAAGAAGCGCGACCTGCGGATGGGAGATGCCGGCGGGACAGCGCGACGAGCATACGCCGCACATGACGCAGTCGAACGATTCCTCCGCGCACTTCTCATATTCGCCCCTCTGGGCATAGGCTATGTACTGCATGACATTCAGCCCCTGAGTGCACGCCTTTGTGCAGGCATTGCATCCGACGCAGGAGTATATCTCCGGGTAGAGCTGCATCATTATCTGCTCGGTCGGCTTTATTTTTTCTATGTCGTAGACCTGCTTTATCAGCGGGAAGAACGGAAGGGTCGCGATATACATATTGTCCTCGACCTTCGTCTGGCAGGCGAGGCAGACCTTAAGCTCTCTGTCTCCCCTGACCCTGTATATCGTCGCGCAGGCACCGCAGAATCCGTTTCTGCATCCGCAGCCGCGGATGAGCTGGTAGCCGGCGTACTCCATAGCCCCCATTATCGTAAGATTGGAGGGCACCTCGTACTTCTTGCCGTAGAGGTAAATGCTTACCATGTTATCCATTGTGTTTTCTCCTTATTCAAACGGTGTGAGTATCAGTATTCGTCCGGAAGCTCTCCGAGTTTGTCGAACCTGAACACGGGTCCGTCCTTGCAGACGTATTTGTTTCCGATGTTGCAGCGTCCGCACTTGCCGACACCGCACTTCATGCGCAGCTCCATTGTGGTATAGACCTGCGTGTCGCTGAAGCCCAGCTCCTTGAGCCCGGCAAGAGTGAACTTTATCATTATCGGAGGACCGCACATAAGCACCGTCTTCGATACATCGGGGTTAAGCTCCTTTACATAGTTGGGAACGAAGCCGACATGACCGTCCCAGCCCTCCTGCTCACGGTCTATTGTAAGGTATACGTTTATTCCGTCCTCCCTGCACCACTCGTCGGTTATCTCCTGATAGTCGACAAGATCGTCCTTTGAACGCGAGCCGTAAACTATGTCGATGGTTCCGTAATTCTCACGGTAGTGACGGCAGTAGTTTATAACGGAGCGCAGGGGTGCAAGACCGATACCACCGGCTATGAAGAGCAGATCCTTGCCCTTCAGCTCGGTTTCGACCGGAAATCCGTTTCCGTAAGGTCCCCTTACCGTTACCTGCTGTCCCGGCTCAATGGCATGAAGCCAGTCGGTGACGCATCCGCACTTCTTTATGCTGAATTCCATAAACTCCGTATTTGTGGGGGAGGAGGTTATCGAGAAGAGCGCTTCTCCGACGCCGGGCATCGAGATCATGGCGCACTGACCGGGCATATGGTCAAACGGCTTTTTCCCCTCCGGGGTAAGGATCCTGAATGTCTTGACATCCGGTGTGTCCTTCATTATGTCAGTGACAACGACAACCTGCGGAATAAGTGTTTCGCTGTTCATTTCTTACCTCCCGAAAGACTTTTCATGACCTTGACGATATTCATGGATATCGGACATTTCGACAGGCATCTGCCGCATCCGACGCATCCGAACTCGCCGTTGTTGTTGGCGGGGAAATAGACAAGCTTGTGCATGAATCTCTGCCTGAATCTCTCAAGCTGAGTGGGTCTCGGCTGTCCTGCCGACATCTTTGTGAAATCGGAGTACATACAGCTGTCCCAGCATCTGAATCTCTTTATCCCGTGGCCGGTATCGAAATCGCGGATATCATAGCACTGGCAGGTCGGGCAGACAAAGGTGCAGGTTCCGCAGCCGAGGCAGGCTTCCGAAAGCTCGCCCCACTTATCGGATTTGAACAGCTCCATCATCCTGTCGCCGCCGAAGCCGTCTGTCGTAAGACCGGAGAGCGGCATCTTCTTGACAGTCTCGCGGATCCCGTTTTTCAGTTCTTCAACCGAATCGTCCGCACATTCCTCAAGCAGGCTCTTTACCGACTCAATGAAGGCATTGCCCTTGCCGGTGATCGGCCTGAAGTAGTAGTAACCGCCGAAATCGTAAGCCTCAACGTCCCCTCCGGGAGCCGCGCAGTCGATCCCGAAGGTCCCGCAGAAGCAGGTCTCCTCCGGCGCATTGCAGGCAAGGGAGATTATCGTCCCGTGCTCGCGGCGGTTTTTGTAATATGAATCGACAGGCTCCGCAAGAAAGACCTTGTCAAGTATCGAAAAGCTCCTCACATCGCAGGCACGGACTCCGAATATCACGAAATCCTCCGCCTCTGTCCTTATGTCGATGACCTCTATGTTCCTGCCGTCGGTTCTGAAGTCGACGAGGTTTTCGGTCTGGGGGAAGAAGAAGTCCTTCGCGCTCCGCACCGTATTGTGAGCCTCCGTCAGCTTCATTCCCTCCTTCCACGGCATGAACTGAGCGGTTCCGGCTGTCGTATCGGTCGGAATATAGAGCTTGCTCTTTGACGCTGCGGCGGAGAAAAGGCTGTCTATACTGCTTTCTTTGATCCTGTACATATCACTTCTCTCCTCTCGTGTAAACGATGCCCGGCTCAACGTCGCCGGTGGTGTAGTCGGTAAGCGGAGGGCGCTCGTCGGGATTCTCTCCTGCCTGATACTCGCCGTAGAACTCGTTTATGTCCTTTATGAACTTTCTGTTGAGCAGATGAAGCGGTATCTTCTGCGGGCAGACTCTCGAGCATTCGCCGCAGTCGGTACAGCGTCCGGCAACGTGGAAGGCTCTTATGATGTGGAACATATTCTCCTCAAACGAGTCGGCAGCCGCCTTCTGGGCGATACCGGAGGCATCGTTGTCGAATACGCACTTTTCGCAGGTGCAGGCGGGACATACGTTCCGGCAGGCATTGCAGCGGATACATCTTGAAAGCTCGCCCCTCCAGAATTCATATCTTTCCCCGGGAGTCATGGCCTCAAGCTTCTTCACCGTGCCGAATCTGTCGCAGTCGGCAACGACCTCGCCCTCTTCACCGATGATCTCGTCATAGATCGCGTGCTTCTTTGTTTTGCAGGAAGCGCATTTTTCAAGCATGACCTCGTGAAGCGGGATGTACTTATCCCCGTAAACGGCACTTATGTGAAGGGTTCCGTTCTCCTCGGAGATCCCGGTCACACCCTTTACACCCCGTTCCTTTATCCTGTCGATATCCGCCTTGCCGAAGCATTCGACCGCAACGGCATAGACGCTCTCTCTCTTGACCCTGTGCTCCTTGAGAAGCTGGGCAAAGCTGTAAGAGTCACACGGCTTGAGGAACACAAGCGTAACTCCCGGCTTCCTTGCCTCTTTGACAAGGTACTTGGAGAGATTGTTTCCGCAGAACGCGGTGTATACAAAATCGTTTTCGATCTCTTCGGCAGTCTCAAAGACGGCAGGAGTTACGTCATAGACGAAATCGCCGGTCTTCCAGCCGATAACGCGGTTGACCTTTCCCCCGGAAAGCAGCTCCGCCGCGCGCTTTTTCATCATTTCCTGCATCTCAGATCCTCCAGTCTCCTGTTCCTGCCGAGCTTTGTCACGGTCGCGGCAAAGTCGTTCATCGTGGCGGCGAACTTTGCGCCCTCAGCCGCCGAGACCCATTCGACGCGGGTGCGTTCCTTCTCGATCCCGAGATAGTCGAGCATCGAGAACAGAAGCGTCATTCTGCGTCTTGCGTAATAGTTTCCGGTGGTGTAGTGGCAGTCGCCGGGGTGGCAGCCGCACATGATGACTCCGTCCGCCCCTCTCTGAAAGGCGCGGAGAATGAATATCGGATTGACTCTGCACGAGCAGGGTACTCTTATTATCTTTACGTCAGCCGGGTACTGAAGCC
>FR891087.1 GCA_000433515.1 Candidatus Colimorpha enterica
AAAGATCGTGACGCAAGATAATCCTTACACCAAGGGAGTAGTGTACCCTTTTATGGGCGGAGAATGTTTCTTCCCCCCTCACACTCCCCCCATCTTCAAAACCAGCATACTATCTCAAAAGGAGAAGATATAGGCAGCACATTTGAAAGGAAGATAGAGCATCCGTACAATATAAGTGGAAAACCAAAGGAGGTTGATCCTATGAGGAAAACACTTATGATAATCACGGTTGCCCTGGTCCTTTGCTTATGCGGCTGCTCGGAAGTGCCGCAGATCTCGGATATACCGACCGAACCTTCCCAGAGCGATTCACTACCAATAAAAGATAGTGAAGAAATCTCCCAAGAGACGGATGCACCACAATCAAGCGTTAATATAGACACCCCCGAAGAATCCGGTATCGCTTCTGAAACAATGGTGTCTGATGTCAAAGAAACAGAAAGCACTTCGCAGCCAAAGGAAGAAAAGAAGCAGGACCCGCCAAAGGAAGAAACGAGAGCCACAGGTGATAGCGTGACTACTTCTCCTTTTGAGCCGGTAAAGCCTTCTTCTGAACCGACGGAAACAAAAGCACCTGAAACTGCTCCAGTTACGGAGATGCCAAAGGAAACAGAAGCACCAAAGACGACAGAAGTTCCAAAGGAACCGGAATCACCGGTCCCACCGGTTGAGACTGAACCAGAACCAAAGCCTGAGCCGGAACCGACCCTTGATATAAACTACTGGATTTCTTACGC